>NZ_JBYTCM010000003.1:0-501331 GCF_058790275.1 Mycobacterium sp. FW102-FHT13B02 | reverse complement strand
ATACCCCAGCCGAGCGCTTGCGTGATCTACTACGGGCTCAATAACCAGCAGTGTTGCGACAACCCCTAGAAACCGCCCTCCGGAAGAGGGGCAGTTTTGGTTCAGCCGACGTTGCCGCGGTGCTCAGGCGGGGCAGGCGTGAATGTCTGGCTGCCGGGATTGACATAGTTCTCGGTCGGCGACACCGATGTCGTAGTTGTGGTTGTGGTCGTCGTGGGGCTGGGGGATTGGCCTCCGTTACTGCAACTGGCCAGCAACGCACTCGATGCGATCAATGCGCTGATACCCAGCGTGGCGCTCAGGCGCCGGATTGTCCGTGAATTCATAGTGGCCGATGCTATGACTCATTCGGTCATGGCGGCAGGGGCGAAATCGCGAGGAAAGACGTCCGTAAAGAAAATTCACATACCCGCGGCCCGCTAGTACGCCGGCTCGTTCAGCACCGCGAGCAGGCGACGGGCGGCGGCGACTCGGTCGAGGGCCGGTCCCGTGAGCGCGTCCAGCGCGCATTCCGGGTCGGCCGGTGGCCCCATGTGCCCGCAGCCGCGCGGGCAGTCCTCGATGGCCTCGGCGAGATCGGAGAAGGCCAGCAGCACGTCGTCGGGCTTGATGTGCGCCAGCCCAAAGGACCGGATGCCCGGGGTGTCGACCACCCAGCCGTCGTCGAGCGGCAGCGCCACCGACTGGGTCGAGGTGTGCTTGCCCTTGCCGACGCCCGACACCTCGCCGGTGGCCCGGTCCGCCTGGGGCACAAGGCGATTCACCAATGTGGACTTGCCGACGCCGGAATGGCCGAGCAGCACGGTGACGTGGCCCTCGAGCAGGGGCGCCACCGCGTCGAGCGGATCGTCGCGGCCGGCGGTGATGATCGTCAGATCCAGGCCGGTGAATTCAGCGGCGAATGGTTCGGCCGGGGCCAGGTCCTGCTTGGTCAGACACAGGATCGGCTGCAGCCCACCGACATACGCGGCGATCAGGGCGCGCTGCACCAGCCCGGCACGCGGCGGCGGGTCGGCCAGGGCGACAACCATCAACAACTGATCGGCGTTGGCGACCACGACGCGTTCGGTCGGGTCGGTGTCATCGGCCGTGCGGCGCAACACCGTTCGACGATCGTCGCGGCGGACGATGCGGGCCAGCGTGTCGGGCTTGCCCGACATGTCGCCGACGATGCCCACCGAATCGCCGACCACGATCGGAGTGCGGCCCAGTTCGCGGGCCCGCATCGCGGTGATGATGTGGTCCGGATTGCCGTCCAGTGCACAACCCCAGCGGCCGCGGTCGACGGTGACGACCATGGCCTCGCGCGCGTCGGCGTGGGTGGGCCGGTTCTTGGTGCGGGGACGCGAACCTTTGCCCGAGCGCACCCGGACATCTGATTCGTCATACTCCCGCAAGCTATTTCCCGGCCAGCAGGTCTGCCCACATACCGGGGAAGTCGGGCAGTGTCTTGGCCGTGGTGGCGATGTCCTCCACCTGGACGCCGGGCACCCGCAGCCCGATGATCGCGCCTGCGGTCGCCATCCGGTGATCGGCATACGATCGCCAGATGCCCCCGTGCAGTGGCACAGCCGTGATCACCAGGCCGTCGTCGGTCTCGCGGCACTGGCCACCCAGCCCGTTGATCTCGGCGGTCAGGGCAGCCAGGCGGTCGGTCTCGTGCCCACGCAGATGTGCGATGCCCGACAGCGTCGACACCGAACCGGGACGGGCCAGCGCGGCCAGCGCGGCCAGCGACGGCGCCAGCTCGCCGACGGCCTTCAAGTTGGCGTCGAAGCCGGGGTAGCTCTGCGCGCCCCGGACCTCCAGGTACGAATCAACCACCCGGACAGCGGTATTGAGCTTGCCGAGCAGCTCGAGGATGTCACCGGAGGGCTGGACGCTCTGCTCCGGCCAGTGGGCCAGCCGCACCGTGCCGCCGGTCACCGCGGCGGCCGCCAGGAACGGGACCGAGTTCGACAGATCCGGTTCGATGGCCCAGTGGCGCGCCGCGATCGGGCCTGCCGACACGTGCCAGCGGTTCGGCTCGCTGTCATCGACCTCGACGCCCGCCTCGCGCAGCATCGTGATGGTCATCGCGATGTGCGGCTGCGACGGGACCGTATCGCCGGTGTGGATGACCGTCAGGCCCGAGCGGAAAGTGGCTCCCGACAACAACAGTCCGGACACGAACTGCGACGACGACGACGCATCGATTCGCACCTCGCCGCCGGCCACCGATCCGGTGCCGGACACCGTGAACGGCATCCCGTCGCCGTCGATGTCGACGCCGAGGCCGCGCATCGCATCCAGCAGTGGCGTGATGGGGCGGGTCTTGGCCTGCTCGTCACCGTCAAAGACAACGTGCCCCGTGCCCTGCGCGGCCACCGGCGGGACGAACCGCAGCACGGTGCCGGCCAGCCCGCAGTCGATGCGCACGTGGTCGGCGGGGGAGATGGCACCGCCGACGGTCAGTTCGGTGCCGTCACCGTCGACCGTCACGCCCAGGGCCTGCAGCGCGCCGATCATCAGGTTGGTGTCGCGGCTACGCAGCGCGCCGCTGACCGTGGAGACCCCGGCGGTGCCCCCGGTACGCGTTCCCAGAGCCGCCAGGATCAACGCCCGGTTGGTCTGCGACTTCGATCCCGGCACGGTGACAGTGGCCTGCACCGGACCGGTCACCGACGGTGCGGGCCAGAGTTCCATGCCCCTATCCTGCCTGGTATGTGCGGGCGATTTGCAGTCACCACCGACCCGGCGCTGCTGGCCGAGAAAATCCACGCTTTGGACGAAACCGCCGAGAGCGCCGTTCGAACTGCGAAAGACGGTGCTGAGCAGGGGGCCGGCAACTCGGGAGCCAACTACAACGTGGCGCCCACCACGACAATCAGCACCGTGGTGCGGCGGCATTCCGAGCCCGACGACGAGGCCACCCGCCGGATCCGGTCGATGCGCTGGGGCCTGATCCCGCCGTGGGTCAAGACCACGGCCGACGGCTCACCCGACACCAAGGGACCACTGCTGATCAACGCGCGCGCCGAGACGCTCACCACGTCACCGGCGTTCCGCGGCTCGGCGAAATCGAAGCGCTGCCTCATCCCGATGGACGGCTGGTACGAGTGGCGGCCCAACCCGGCGGCGGCCGAGGGCAAGAAGGCCACCAAGACCCCGTTCTACATGCACGCAGCCGACGACGATCTGCTCTTCATGGCGGGTCTGTGGTCGACCTGGCGGCCGGCCGGCAGTTCCCGCGAGGACGCCCCCCTGGTCAGCTGCACCATCATCACGACCGAGTCGGTCGGGCCGCTGGCCGAGATCCACGACCGCATGCCGCTGACCATCAGCGCCGGCGACTGGGACCGCTGGCTCGATCCCGACGCACCGATCGACGAGGGGCTGCTACGCGGGCACGGCGACTTGGACCGCATCGTCACCCGTGAGGTGTCCAAGTTGGTCAACAGCATTCGCAACAATGGCCCCGAACTCATCGAACCCGCCAAGGCCGAACCTGAAGGGACGTTGTTTTGACCGCGCTGGACCCGCTGTTGGTGGAGGCGCTCGGCGCTGATCTGCGCTCGGCCGGATACACCACCGATGAAGTGGCCGAGCTGCTCGGCGACGACGCCAACGCGGCGATGAGCCGCGGCGTGTGGTGGCCGGCGCTGCGCGCGACCAGAACCGCCGACAACACCAGACTGGCCACGCTGATCCGGCTCTTCCTCCTCGGTACCGATGAACCGGTGGACCAGGTGCAGACGGCATTCCCGTCGACCCCTCTCGCCGAGCTGGCCGCGGCCGGCGTGCTGCACGTGACCGGCACGGCCCGTGCGGCTCTCGACATCCGCCCGCACAGCGACGGGGAACGCGATTTTTTCGTCGTCTCGGACCAGGACGCCGCCCTGCGCAGCGGGCCGGTCGAGCACGAGCATGTGCTCGGTATCGGCGGCGCGTCGATGTCGTTGGCGCGGGCCGTCATTCGGACGCCGGTGCAGCGCGCGCTCGATCTGGGCACCGGCTGCGGCATCCAGGCGCTGCACCTGTCCGGCCACTGCGCCGACATCGTGGGCACCGACACCAACGCGCGGGCGCTGGCCCTGGCGCAGGCCACCGCAGGACTCAATGGGATGTCCTGGGATCTGCGGCCCGGCAGCCTGTTCGACCCGGTGGCCGGGGAGCGGTTCGACCTCATCGTCTCCAACCCGCCGTTCGTCGTGGGCGCGGGGGCCCAGGACTACATCTACCGCGACTCTGGCGTGGCCGGAGACGGCTTGTGCCGCACCATCATCGAGAACGTCGGCAACTACCTGACGCCCGGCGGCACCGCCCAGATCATGGCCAATTGGATTGTCCGGGGTGATGATTGGCAGACCCGGGTGCAGCAGTGGCTGGCCGGCACCGGGCTGCACGCCTGGGTGGTGCAGCGCGAGCTGGCCGACCCGGTCAGCTACGTGTCCCTGTGGCTGGCCGACGCCGGGGAGCCCGCCGAACAGATCGCACAGCGCGGCGCGGACTGGCTGGACTGGTTCGACGCCGAAGGCATCACCGGGATCGGTATGGGCCTGATCTCGCTGCGGGTGCCGCGCCCCGGTGAGGCGCCCGAGCAGATTCTCGAGGAGATCACCGACGAACCCATCACCGGGGTCGAGGTGGAGGCGTTCTTCGCCCGCCGGGCCTACCTGCGCGACAACGCGGACGCGGCCCTGCTGGCTGCGCGGCTGTCGACGGCGCCGGTACTGCTGGAACAGCATTCGCTGCCCGGGCCGGATGGTTGGCAACAGATCGGCGCCGCCGTCCGTCGTCCCGGCGGCCCGGGCGCGGTGCTCGGCGTGGACGAGGTCATGACCGCTCTGCTGGCCGGGTGCCGCGGTGAGGTGCCGCTGGGCACACTCGTCGGCCTCCTCGCGGCGCATCACGGCGTCGACGCCGATGCCCTCGCCGAGGCGGCGCTACCCGAGATCCGGGAAGCGATCGGACGGGGAATTCTCTACCAGGCCAGCTGAATTCAGCGACAGCATCAACGGCGACGTGCGGTGATCACCGCGTACGGCGCGTCGAAAGCGACCGCGCCGTCGGATGATTCGTGAGCGGCCAGTGCCGCGGTGAAGGCGGTGACCAGCCGGTGGCGGGTCGCGTCGTCGAGGTTGGCCAACATCGAGACGTGCATCGGTGATTCGTCGGTGATGAACCGCACCCCGTCCGCCAACGACGCGAAACGCCAGGTGAGCGTGCCGCTTTCAATGTTCACGTCGGCGAAGTCGGCGTCCAGTCGGGCGTGCACCAACTCGGGCACGCCCCACTGATCGGGAGAGTAGGGGGCTTGTTCCGGCAGGCCCAGCACCTCGACGATCGGGGTGAAGAACGGATTGTCCCCGGCCCGGACCCATGTCGAAAATCCCAGGGCACCACCGGGTTTGAGCAGCCGAGCCAGTTCGGCGACCATGGCGGCCGGCTCGACGAAGATGATGCCCTGGTTCGATACCGCGGTGTCGAAGGCAGCATCGGGTAGCCCGGTGGCGGATGCGTCGGCGGCCACCCACTGGACCGCATCGCCACCGGGCTTGGCAGCGGCGATGGCCAGCAACTCGGGCGTGAGGTCGACACCGGTGACATGTGCGCCCAGACTGGCGGCGTGCAGCGCCGCGTTGCCGGTCCCGCAGGCCAGGTCGACGAGGGCGGTGCCGGGCCCGTGGGGTACCGCGGCGACGACCTCCGCGGCGATGGGCAAGATGAATTCGGCGACGGCCTCATACCGTCCGACTGACCACGTCGACATGCGGTCACTGTATGCCTACGTTGGAACCACCATGACCGACGACGAAGAACGTGCGGCCGGCGTACTCGGTTTCGAGATGACGATCGCCGAGTGGCTGGGTGCCGCAGCCATGCTCGCTGCGCCGTATCTGGTGCTGGGTCTGCTCTGGGCGATGACGCACACCGCCGCGTTCGAGGCTGCCCATGGTGCGGACCGCGTGTTCGTGTTCGCCCGGACCGTGGTGTTCTGGCCGATGCTGGTGCTGACGAGCATGTGCCTGCCATGACCGGTGAAAAACCCGGAACGGGGCGTTGATCTGATGCGACGATTGCTCAGCCGGCGGGTCAGCGTCGGCGCGATGGCGGAATTCCTGCTGTGGATGGCGCTGCCGTACCTGCTGATCGGTATGGCGTGGACGTTTCTGCACCCGCATGCGGTGGAGCAGGTTCAGAAGCAATGGGACCGCGCTTTTCCCGCCATCGCACCGCTGGCCGCACTCGTCGAGGTGACGGTGGCGTGGCCCCCGATGGTCTCGGGTGTCGAGATCTGCCCTGTCTCGGCCTAGTTGGCCTAGGGGCCGGTGTATCCGGGCGGGTTGGGGGTGTCCACCCACAGGTCGACGCCGAGCTCACCGCCGGGGACGCAGTTGTACACCGACAGGTCGGTGACGCCGGAGTCCAGCAGCACGTCCTCGCACAACAGGCTCTGACCGGTGTACTCGCGGGCCGGCTTGGTGAAGACCGCGTAGGCGGCGTCGGAGTACACCTCGGGACGGCGGGCCTTGGCCATCGCCTCGTCACCGCCGAGCAGGTTCTGCACGGCAGCGGTGGCGACCAGCGTGCGCGGCCACAGGGTGTTCGACGCGATGCCGGCTTCGCGCATCTCTTCGGCGATACCCAACGCGCACAACGTCATGCCGTACTTCGCCATCATGTAGGCGGTCGGCTTGAGCCACTCGGATTCCATCCGGATCGGCGGCGACAGCGTGAGGATGTGCGGGTTCTCGCGGCCCTTCATGTGAGGGATGCAGGCTTGCGAGACGGCGTAGGTGCCACGGATCTGGATGCCGTTCATCAGGTCGAAGCGCTTCATCGGCACTTCCTCGATGGAGCCGAGGTTGATGGCCGAGGCGTTGTTCACGCAGAGGTCGATGGCACCGAACTGCTCGACGGCCTGAGCCACCGCGGCAGTGACGGAGTCGGGATCGCGGACGTCACCGACGATGGGCAGGGCCTGGCCGCCGGCCTCCTCGATCTCCTTGGCCGCCGTGTAGACGGTTCCTTCGAGTTTGGGATGGGGCTCCGCGGTCTTGGCCAGCAGCGCGACATTGGCGCCGTCGGCCGCGACCTTCTTGGCGATGGCCAGCCCGATGCCACGGCTGGCACCGGAGATGAACATGGTCTTCCCGGACAGAGTCATGCGCACACCCTATGCCGCCGGAGTTACCGCGGAGTACATATCTCGGCAGTCACCGCCGAGGTGGCGCTGACCAGGTCGGCCGGGGCCAGCACGACGTCCAGCCCGCGCTTGCCCGCGCTGCACAGGACCCGGTCCCACTGCAGTGCCGACTCGTCGACGACCGTCGGCAACGGCCTGCGTTGTCCCAGCGGAGAAATACCGCCGACGACGTACCCGGTGGAACGTTGCGCGGCGGCCTGCTCGGCCATCTCGGCCTTCGGGACACCCAGCGCGGCCGCCGCGGCCTTGAACGACAGCTTGCCGGGCACCGGCAGTACCGCGACGGCCAGGCCCCCGGGGATCGCCAGCACCAGCGTCTTGAAGATCTGCGCCGCGACGAACCCTGCCGCGGCCAGTTCGATGACGGCCTCGTCGCCGAACGACGTCGCCCGCGGGTCGTGCCGGAACTGTCGCACCTCATAGCTGATCCCGGCGGCCTGTAGGGCCCTGATCGCCGGGGTTGCCGCGCTCGCCATGGCGTCCAAGGGTAAGGGCCGCAGCGAGATCGGGAACAACTGCGAGGTCCGGCGCTGTTACTCCCGTCAGCATGGTCAATTAATGGCTGGAGAACTTGTCGGTCGCAGCCTCTAGGATCGGACGGAAGGGGACATAGGTGCCAACGGCATGTCTGGAACGTCCGGTCGAGTTGCCGGACCTGTTGCGTGGCGCCGCGACAGAAGGGACGGTCTCGACCACGATGACCGACATCGACGGGCTGGGGTCCGCGCTCGAGAGCGATGCGGAGCTGACGGCGCGTTTCGAGCGCGACGCCATTCCGCTGCTCGATCAGCTCTACGGCGGTGCGCTGCGCATGACGCGCAACCCCGCGGACGCCGAGGACCTGGTGCAGGAAACCATGGTCAAGGCCTACTCGGCCTTCCATTCGTTCCGCGAGGGCACCAACCTCAAGGCGTGGCTGTACCGCATCATGACCAACACGTACATCAACAGCTACCGCAAGAAGCAGCGGCAGCCGGCGGAGTACCCGACCGACGAGATCACCGACTGGCAGCTGGCGTCCAACGCCGAGCACTCGTCGACTGGTCTGCGCTCGGCCGAGGTCGAGGCACTCGAGGCGCTGCCGGACACCGAAATCAAGGCCGCGCTGCAGGCGCTGCCGGAGGAGTTCAGGATGGCGGTGTACTACGCCGACGTCGAGGGCTTCCCGTACAAGGAGATCGCCGAAATCATGGATACCCCGATCGGGACGGTGATGTCCCGTCTGCACCGTGGCCGCAAGCAGCTGCGCGAACTGTTGGCCGGCGTCGCCCGGGATCGCGGGTTCGTCCGTGGGGACAGCCTTGTCGACAGCCAGGAGGTGTCCTGATGAGCGACAGCGACGAGTTCACCCGTCCTGACGAGCACACGTTCAAGCCGCCGATCGGGCCGGTCGACCCGGAGCATCCGGAATGCGCCGCGGTCATCGCCGAGGTATGGACTCTGCTCGACGGGGAATGCACAGCCGAGACGCGCGACAAGCTGCGTTTCCACCTGGAGGAGTGCCCGACCTGCCTGCGGCAGTACGGCGTGGAGGAGCGGGTGAAGGCGCTGATCGCCACCAAATGCAGCGGGGAGAAGGCTCCCGATGGCCTGCGTGCCCGCCTGAAGCTCGAAATCAGCCGCACCACCATCATTCGCGGCTGAACGTAAAAACCGCCCGGTTCCGTGAGGAGCCGGGCGGTTTTGGAAGGCGTGGGTCAGGCGTTGGGACGCCGGCCGTGGTTGGCCTTCGAGTGCTTACGGTCACGCTTCTTGCGGCCACGCTTGGCCATGATGGTCCTCCAAAGGTTCGGTTGCTCGCCCTACAGTGTCGCACGGCCACGCCACCCAATTGCAAACCGTGGTGCTGTGGTGCAATAGAGGCCGCAGGCACCGCCTGCGGACAGATACGTAGACGAGTGGGGTGAAGATGGCCGAGGACGTTCGCGCTGAAATCGTGGCCAGTGTGCTCGAGGTCGTGGTTCGCCAGGGCGACCAGATCGGCGAGGGTGACACGGTGGTGCTCCTCGAGTCGATGAAGATGGAGATTCCGGTGCTGGCCGAGGTCGCCGGCACGGTGACGTCCGTCAACGTGGCTGTCGGCGACGTGATCCAGGCCGGCGACCTCATCGCCGTCATCGGCTAGGCCCCCCGACCGGATAACGCGACGTGTCCACTCTCGGTGATCTGCTCGCCGAGCACACTGTCCTACCCGGCAATGCGGTCGACCATTTGCATGCCGTGGTCGGTGAATGGCAGCTGCTCGCCGACTTGTCGTTCGCCGACTACCTGATGTGGGTCCGTCGCGATGACGGGGCGCTGGTGTGCGTGGCCCAGATTCGGCCCAACACCGCGCTGACGGTGCTGTTCGCCGATGCGGTCGGGACCATCAACTCCGCCGCGGACATGCCGGCAGTCGCGGCGGCCTTCGACACCGGACTGATCGGCAGTGGCGAGGAAAGCGCTGCGGCACAAGGTGATTCGCGTCTCAATCTCGAGGCGGTCCCCGTGCGCTACGGCAATGACGTCGTCGCGGTGCTCACGCACCAGACCGCGCTCGCCGACCGGCGCAAGGTCGCGCCGCTCGAGCGGGCCTATCTGGACTGCGCGCGGGATCTGCTCCGCATGCTGGCCGAGGGGACGTTCCCGAACGTCGGCGACGTGCCGATGTCGCGGTCCAGCCCCCGTGTCGGCGACGGCCTGATCCGGCTGGACGTCGATGGGGTGGTCGTGTTCGCCAGCCCCAACGCCATCTCGGCCTATCACCGGATGGGGCTGGCCACCGAGCTGGACGGCCAGAACCTGATCAGTGTCACCCGCCCGCTGATCTCTGATCCCTTCGACGCCCAGGAACTGGCGAACCACGTCCGCGATCTGCTGGCGGGCGGCTCCAGCATGCGCATGGAGATCGACGCCGGCGGTGCCGCGGTGCTGCTACGGACAATCCCGTTGTCGGTGGGCGGTCAGGCGGTCGGTGCGGCGGTTCTGGTCCGTGACGTCACCGAGATCAAACGGCGTGACCGTGCGCTGCTGTCCAAGGACGCCACGATCCGTGAGATTCACCACCGCGTGAAGAACAACCTGCAGACCGTGGCGGCGCTGCTGCGGCTGCAGTCCCGGCGCGTGAACAATGCCGAGGCGCGCGAGGCGCTGCTGGATTCGGTGCGCCGGGTGTCGTCGATCGCGCTGGTGCACGATGCCCTGTCGCTGTCGGTGGACGAGGAAGTCAACCTCGACGCGGTGATCGACCGCATCCTGCCGATGATGAACGACCTGGCGTCGCTGGGCGCGCCCATCCGGGTGCGGCGCGAGGGCGATCTGGGCGTGCTGGACGCCGACCGGGCGCATGCGCTGATCATGGTCATCACCGAGTTGGTGCAGAACGCGATCGAGCACGCTTTCGACCCAAGCACCGAGAAAGGCAGCGTGACCATCAAGGCCGACCGGTCCGCACGCTGGCTCGATGTCGTGATACACGACGACGGGCACGGTTTGCCTGACGGCTTCACCCTCGAGAACTCAGACCGGCTGGGACTGCAGATCGTGCAGACGCAGGTGTCGTCGGTACTGGACGGCTCGCTGGCGATGAACGCGGCGCAGGGTGGCGGGACTGATGTGGTGCTGCGGATGCCGATCGGGCGCCGCGGCCGAGCCGCGCAATAGCCTGAGTGGGCGAGCCGCAACCTGAGAGTCCGCGCCGCGCAACATATTTGGGGTCCGCCCCACAAAAATGACCCCGGCGATTCGCCGGGGTCATTTTTGAATGCCGTGGTGGCTAGACGCCGGTGCGAGCCTTGGTGCGGGCGTTGCGGCGCTTCAGCGCGCGACGCTCGTCTTCGCTCATGCCGCCCCAGACGCCCGCGTCCTGGCCGGACTCCAGTGCCCAGCTCAGGCACTCGGTGGTCACCGGGCACCGGTTGCACACGAGCTTCGCGTCAGCGATCTGGGCGATGGCCGGGCCGCTGTTTCCCACGGGGAAGAACAGTTCCGGGTCCTCGTCGCGACAGACCGCCTTGTGGCGCCAATCCATGGTCAACACTCCTCACTGGGCGCGCAGCAAAGCGCGCAAGGTTTTTTACTTCGGCTGTTAACGGGTGCACACGAAATGTTTCTGCACTGTTGCATCTGATGTTTTCACAGGCTGGACAGATGTCAATAGCGGCGCGTTAACTCGTGGGCAATGTCACTTCGGACCCGGGTTGGCAGGCCCCTAACCCAGTTGTACTACACTCGGGCCACCTGCGCCCTAAATTTGGCAAACTGTTACCAAGATCGCTGGTCACTGCGCTGCCGCTGGTGGCGCGACCACGTTGAGCGCCCCGGGCACCGACGTGAACGTCATGCTTTCGCGCAGGCCAACGAAATCCCCGTCGATCTGGCACGCAATCGGTGTGTCACTTGTCACGCGCAGCCACGGCAGGTCGTCGTCGCGAATGAGATGCGGACCCTCGATGTGTGGCGAACGCGACAGCATCCGTCGCAG
Organism: Mycobacterium sp. FW102-FHT13B02; assembly: GCF_058790275.1. Classification (NCBI taxonomy): domain Bacteria; kingdom Bacillati; phylum Actinomycetota; class Actinomycetes; order Mycobacteriales; family Mycobacteriaceae; genus Mycobacterium; species Mycobacterium sp. FW102-FHT13B02. Next base: position 489,680 of record NZ_JBYTCM010000003.1, on the reverse strand, counting down.
CAATCGAAGGTTGGCCCAGATGCCCATGCTGGTGGTCGCGAACACGCCGAGCCCGGTCTCGAACGTCGTCGTGGGGTTGGTCCAGACCGGCCGGCTGTTGGCGTAGGTCCACGGGCTGGAGTTCGAGACGAACGCGAAGTGCACGCCGGTGATCGGCTCGCGATCGGGCAGGTACAGCGTCAGTCGCGGGGGCTTGCGGGCGCTGCTGACGGCCGCGCGGATCGCGACCCGGATGTACCGCGACGCGGTCACCTTGCGGCCCTTGGCGCGTTGCGCCTCGACGGCCGCCACGACCTCGCCGTCGACGCCCATGCCTGCGGTGAACACCGACCAGCGGTCGCCACAGTCCATCAGGCCGATCCGCCGCCAGGGCACGCCCCGCCGGTAGTCGCTCAGGAGGTCGACGAGCTGGTTGGTCGCCTGCAGCGGGTCGGGGCTGATGCCGAGTGCCCTCGCGAAGACGTTCGCCGAGCCGCCGGGCACCACGCCGACGGCGGTGTTGGACGCCCCCGGCACGCCGTTGGCGTGCCCCAGTATGCCGTTGACGACCTCGTTGACGGTGCCGTCGCCGCCGTGCACGATCACCACGTCGGTGCCGTCAGCGGCGGCCTGGTGCCCGATCTCGATGGCGTGGCCGCGGTGGTCGGTGTGTACGACGGTCAGGTCGACGCGGCTCTCGAGCGCATGGGCCAGCAGGTCCCGGCCTGCCGGGGTGGTCGAGGTCGCGTTCGGGTTCACGATCAGCACGGCACGCACGGATGACGAGCCTATCCGGGCCGCGGCCGTCGGCAACTCGGTCGCCCAGGTGCTAGTCCACGAAATCGCCGTCGACGTAAAGCCATCGGCCGTCGCGGCTCCGGGTGAAGCGGCTGCGCTCGTGCAGGATGTGCCGGCCACCGTCGCGTACGTACTGGGCGCGGAACTGCACCACGCCGGCCGGGTCATCCTCGCCGCCGGCCTCGGTGTCGACGATCTGCAGGCGGCGCCACACGACGTCGGCGTCGAGGTCGAGGCCCGCCGGGCGGGTGCTCGGGTGCCACGTCGCCAGCAGGTAGTCGACGTCGCCGAGGGCGAACGCGGTGAACCGTGAACGCATCAGCGCCACGGCGGTGGCGGCGGGACGCTCCCCGCGGTGCAGCGGGCCGCAGCAGGCGGCGTACGCCATCCCGGTATCGCAGCGACACGGCGCGGTGTTGATCGGCGGGTTGTTGGTCGGCACTGCGTAATTCTGCCTGTTCGCAGCCGGTACCGTGGATGGGTGACCGATCGCCGCCTGCTCCTCGTCAACGGCCCCAACCTGAATCTGTTGGGTACTCGCCAGCCGGAAATCTACGGCTCCACCACCCTGGCGCAGATCGAGCAGGCCGTGACCGACCTGGCCGCGCAACTCGGCTTCTCCGTGCGCGCCGTGCAGAGCAACCATGAAGGCGAACTGGTCGACGCGATCCAGGCGGCGCGCACCGACTGCGTCGGCATCGTGATCAACCCCGCCGCGTACAGCCACACCTCGGTGGCCATCGCCGACGCGCTCACCGCGGCCGAATTGCCGGTTGCCGAAGTGCATTTGAGCAATATCCACAAGCGCGAGGCCTTCCGGCACCACTCCTACGTGTCGGCGGTGGCCGAGACGGTGATCGCCGGTGCGGGGCCCATCGGCTACGAATTGGCGGTGCGGTATCTGGCAGATCGGTTGTCGCGGTGAGTGATCCGGCGATCCATCCGCCGGCCGTGCGCCGGGCCGGGTTCCTCGTGGCAGCCGAGGGGGTGCTCGGTTTGATCGGGGCGGCGGTGTACGTGGTGCGCGGGCTGGCCGGGGCGGACCAGCACATCGTCAGCGGGTACGGCAATGCGCTCTGGCTGGTGTGTATCTGCGGGGCGGTGCTCGCCGGCGGCTGGGCGCTGATCACCGGCCGGCGCTGGGGGCGCGGCATCGGGGTGTTCGCCAACCTGTTGCTGTTGGGCGTCGCGTGGTACGTCTTCCAGTCCGGCCAGTTGCAGTACGCCATCGCGGTCGCGCTGGTCGCGATCGTCACGCTGGGGCTGTTGTTCAGCCCGTCGACCGTGCAGTGGGTCTCCCGGCGCGATTGAGGCTTTCAGTCCTCCGTCAGTGCGCGCTGGGCGCGCGCCCGGCGATCTTCGATGGCGCGGCCGAATTCCTGCAGCAGCAACGGGTTTCGTTGTACCACCATCTCGATATGACCGCGCTCGACGTGGACCACCGTGACCTCGTCGAGGGCGTGCGCGTAGCCGATCACCGGCTGGCGGGTGAGGGTGCTCTGGCCGAGATACCCGCCCTCGTCGAGGATTCCGATCACCGGGCCGGGTTCGTCGGCGGTTCCGGCGGTTAGCTGGACGCGGCCCGACACGATGAAGGTCATCCGCTCCGGCACCTCGCCGGCACGCTGGACCACTTCATCGCTGGCGTAGCGTTGCAGGGCCGCAGCCGGCATGAGCTCACGCTGTTCGTCGGCGTCCAAATGCAACGTCGGCGCGACGACCTGGCCCACCGCGGCCATCAGCCGCTCGGGCGTCGCGAACTCGTCCTCGGCCTCGTCCAGATGCAGGCCGGCCCGCCGGGAGGCGTACCAGACCCATTGCAGGAAGAGGGTTTTCGTGTCTCCGTCGTCGGCGGGGGAGTTCAGCGGAATGGTGGTCTGGTATTCGAGACCACCCAGGGGGGTCGCCGACACGGTGCCCTCTCGGCGCCGCATCGGCAGGTCGGCGGCCAGCCCGGTCAGCATGGCGCATACCTGGTTCGGTGGGTCGTCCAGCGAGAAGATCGTCGTCACCTTGACCTTGTGCTTGTTCTCCGGGCGGCTCAGGTTCGCGAACGACGCCCCGGCGAGCACCGCGTTCGGGATGATCTGCAGTCCGGTGCTGGTCTCCAGATGCACTGCACGCCAGTTGACTTCGACCACCCGGCCCCGGGCGCTGGCGGTGTCGAGCCAGTCGCCGATCTGGAACGGCTGCTCGAACAGCATCAGCAGCCCGGAGATGACATGGCCGACGGAGTTCTGCAGCGTCAGGCCGATGACGATCGAGGTGATCCCGAGCGCGGTGAACAGACCGCGGACGTTGGCGCCCCAGATGTACGAGAAGATCAGCGCGAGACCCACCGCGATGAGGACGAACCGCGCGACGTCGACGAAGATCGTCGGAATCCGCTTGCGCCACGTCCCTTCCGGGGCGCCCTGGAACAGGGCGGCATTCACCCCGGACAACAGCAGGACGAGTACGACGAACGCGAAAAGCGTTGCGACGGTGCGGACCGAGGTGGCCCCGGCCGGCACCTGACGGGCCTCGGTCAGTAGGAGCAGCAGTGCGCCCAGCGGCAGCAGATAGTTGCGCAGCAGGGTCACCGGCCGCACCAGGAAGCTCTGCCGGCGCCGTAATGCGTGCTGCCACTCGGTGAGGGCGATCAGCCCGATCGGCAGTCCGATCGCGATGCCGACGGCCCAGTAGAACCAGGATGAGGTGAAGATGTCGGCGATCACCGCGACTCCACCAGCCGCCAGATCGGCTCCTCCCGTCCGTCGACGGTGACGGTGCCGACGGACGTGAAGCTCATGGTCTCTCGCAATGCCTGGTACACCCGGTCGGTGACGTCGATCCCGGGCTGTGGTGACCCGCTCTTGACCTGGTAGGCGACATTCACCGCCGCGCCCCACATGTCGTACACCACCGAGTGCCGGCCGCCGAGGCCGCTGCTGACGGTTCCGGTGTCGATGCCCGCGCGCAGGCCCAGGGCGTACCCCGTCTCGCCGTTGAACCGCTCGATGATCCGCTGGCACTCCAGCGCGAAGTCGACGGTGCGCCGCACGTTGTCCAGGCGCGGCACGTTGAGGCCGCAGCTGCTGAGGTAGCCGTTACGGATGGGCCGGCCCCGTTCGATACCGAGACTGTCTGCCGCGGCATCGAATTGGCGCTCGATCTCGGTGACGACGGCAAGAGAACCCTGCGACGTCAGCTCGGCCTGCAGCCGGTCGAGCCCCATGATCTCGGTGAAGATCACGGTGACGTTCTGGTGCTCCTCGGCCACTATCTCCTCGCCCTGCTGGTAGCGCTCGGCGACCGGCTCGGGCATCAGCAGCGCGAGCAGTTTGGAGTTCTCCTTGCGCTGCTCGACCAGGAGCTCCTCCTTGACGGTGAGACTTCTGCTCATCTCGTTGAAAGCCTCTGTCAGATCCCCGATTTCGTCGCGGGTGGACACCGGGATGGCGACGTCGTAGTCGCCGGCGCCGATTCGCTGCGCGCCGGCTTCCAGCCGCCGGATCGGCCTGACGAAGAGCTGGGCGAGGAACACCGCGGCGATGCAGACCGCGAAGATGATGCCGACCGTCGACAGCACCATGGTCCGGGTGAACGAGGCCTCCTTTTCGAAGGCCTCCGCGGTGTCGATCTTCGCGATGATGGACCAGTTCAGATCGGAATCGGGAATCGTCACTGGCGCATACGCCTGCAGTGCCTCGTTGCCGAGGTAGTCGGTGCCGATCTGGGTCCCCGATTCGCCGCGCTGCGCCCGCCGTGCGGACTCCGCCGGGATGGGCTGAACCAGCGTGGTCCCGCCGACCTGGATGGCCCGTTCGGCGACGGATGCGGGGGTACCGGCGTCGACGACTTCCTGCTTGTAGGCCTGCGGATTCTCCAGGAACAGCCGGGAGTCGGAGCGCATCAGGTTGTCCGACCCCACCAGGTAGACCTCGCCGGTGTTGCCCAGCCCGGATTGATCCCACCGCTTGTTGAAGGTCATCAGCCGGTTGACCTTCGACGCGGGGAACTGCAGGGCCAGCACGCCGACTGCGCGCCCGCCGTTGACGATCGGGGTGACCATCCACGCGGTGGGGTCGTTCTCCGCCGGCTGGTAGACCTCGAAGTCGGTGAACCCCACGTAGTCGAGCGCGTTGGACGACAACGCCTTCTCGTACGCGGCGCGCAGCTTCGAGCCGCTGTAAGGACCGGTGAGAATGTTGGTGCCGAGGTCGACGTCCTTGTACGCCGTGTAGACCATGTTGCCGCGGGTGTCGAGCAGCATGGCGTCCTGGAACTCGAAGCGGGTGACGATCTCGCGGAAGAAATCCTGGTACCGGGCGTTGGCTGCCGACCAGAGGCTGCCGTCGTGGGCGTCGTTCATCTTCACGGCGGTGTCGTCGTTCTGGCGCAGCGCGGTGTAGTTCGCCTGCAGGTACCGCTGTGGGTTGTCTTTCGGCAGCAACTGGTCGGCGTTGAGCGTCACCCCGCTGGATTTCTGGACCTCTTTGAGAAAAGTGTTGGTGTAGTAGTCACTGATCGACTGCGCCTGGGCGGGGCTGATGGGCTTGTCGGCCAGCGCGTCGAATCCGGCGGTGAACTCGGCCAGCGCGTTGACGGTGGTGGCTCCGCGCGCGTAGATGATCATCGAGTTCTTCAGGTCCGACAACTGGTCCTGCAGTGCGCGCGACTGCGACTGGCGGACTTCGGTCAGCCGGTTGAAGACCGAATCCCGCATCGTGCCGCGGCCGGTCTGGAAGGCGATGACCCCGACGACCGTGGCGGCCACGATGGTGCACAGCACCAGCATCACGACGAGCTTCGACTGGATGCTCACCTTCGACAGCACTTGACGACGCTGGAATCGGTCGAATCGCCGCGCCGCCGTCTTGCGTGGAGCCGCGCGCATTCCGTCGGCAATCCGTTCGGGGGCATCCACCATTGCGGTCCCTTCGCTGGGCCGGCCTCAGCGGCCTGGCCGCAGATTAACACCGATGTGACAGGTGTGGCCCAGGTGTCGAAGGGGATTGGTGCCGGAATTTACGGATTGGTCAGCGGTGCGACGGTCAGCCCTCGGCCAGTGCGGTCAGCTCGGGGCCCGACACCCGGTAGGTCGTCCACTCGGACTGTGGCTTGCCGCCGACCTCGTCGTACAGGGCGATGGCATTGACATTCCAGTTCAGCACCGCCCACTGCAGCCGGGAGTAGCCCCGCTTGACACATTCCTGGGCGAGCGTCGACAGGAGCTTGCGGGCGAGGCCGCGGCGACGGAAGTCGGGGCGTACGAACAGGTCCTCGAGGTAGATGCCGGAGACGCCGTCCCACGTGGAGAAGTTGAGGAACCACAGCGCGAAGGCCGCCGGCCGGCCGTCGACCTCGACGAAGTGACCCGAGACGGCGGCCTGGCCGGACTCGGCACCGCCGAACAGCGCGGTCCGAATCTGCGCTTCGGTCACCGTGCACTGGTCCGCGGCTTTCTCGAAAGCGGCCAGTTCGTGGATCATCGCGGTGATCTCGACTTCGTCGCCGGGCTGGACTGGGCGGATGGTCGTTGTCATTCGTGGTGTCCCATCATTTTTGCGCTACCCCCAATGCGGTCAGCATCGTCCGGAATTTTGTTGTGGTCTCGGTGACTTCGTCGTCGGGGTCGGATTCGGCGACGATCCCGCCACCGGCGCGGGTGTCGACGGACAGCCGATCCGCGGACAGCTGTCCACACCGGATCGACACCACCCAGCGCCCGTCACCGGTGCTGTCGCACCAGCCGACCGCGCCGGCATAGAACCCGCGATCGCCCTCCAACTCGGTGATCAGCCGGGCTGCCGCGGCGGTGGGTACCCCGCCGACAGCCGGCGTCGGGTGCAGCGCGATGGCCAGATCCAGTGCGGTGGTGGCGGGTTCGCGCAGCCGCCCGACGATCGGCGTGCTGAGATGCCAGACGGCCGTGGTCGCGCTGAGCTGCGGCTCGGCGGCGATGTCGAGCTCGGCGCACAGCGGTTCGAGCGCCTCGCGCATGATGTCGACCACCAGTTGGTGCTCATGCCGGTCCTTGGCCGACGCGGCCAGGGCGGCACCGTTGGCGGCATCCGTTTCGGGGTCGGGGGAGCGTGGCGCAGAGCCGGCGAACGGCTTACAGGTCACCACGTCGCCGCGGCGGGCCACCAGCAGTTCCGGGCTCGCGCCGAGCAGGGCGGTGCCGCGGTACCGCGGGCCGGCCGCGCTGAGGTCGGTGAAGAATGCTGTGGCGCTGCGGTCTTCGGCCAGGCGGGCCAGTACGGCATAGGGATCCATGGCTTCGTCGGCGACGAGCTGCAGCGCCCGGGCCAGTACCACCTTGTGCAGGCCGGCGGCAGGATCGCGCAGCGCCCGCACCGCCGCCGCCACGCGGGCCCGGTGCTCGTCGGGTGACGGCAGGCTGGCTGCGATGCGGACCGCGGGTAGGCGTTCGTCGGTGAACGGCAGGGCGTCGGTGTAGGTCACCGCCGCCGGCGCCATCAACGCGGCGGGAGAATTCAGGTCAAAAGGCAAGGCGCCCAACAGGATGGGCACGTCGCCGGCGGCCAGCGCCCGCCGCGCGTCGTCGAGAGCTCCGAACGCCTGCACGGGTCCCTCGGCCAGCATGACCCCATCGGGGCCCGCCAGCACGAACACCGGTGCGGGGCGGCTCACTCGGGCAGGCACGGGTTGGGGTGACCGGTCAGGCCGAGCGCGACCAGCTGGCGCACGCCATGCTCGAAACCGCACACCGAGATCGAGGCGGGCGCCATGGAGATCCGGATTCCGTCGGCCACCGGGAGCTCCATCCAACGGGTCATCACGGCCCGCGAGAAGTGGCCGTGCCCGACGAACACCACGTCGCGCGACGGCAGCTGCTCGAGGGCGAGCGCGATGGCGCGGTCCGCACGCTCGCCGATTCCGGCCACGCTCTCGCCGCCGGGGCAGCCATGCGTCCACACCAGCCAGTCGGGCACCTGCTCACGGATCTGCGGTGTGGTGCGGCCTTCGTAGTGGCCGTAGTCCCACTCGGCCAGCAGTTCGGTCGTCTCGGCGACGTCCAGCCCGGCCAGTTCTGCAGTGACCATGGCACGCCTGCGCGGGCTGCTGATCACCAACGGGTCGTCGAGCTTCAGCACGGCCAGCGCCGAGGCGGCGCTGCGGGCCTGTTGCCGGCCTTCGTCGGTCAGCTCCACCTCGGTGCGTCCGGTGTGCCGGCCGGTGCGCGACCATTCGGTCTGTCCGTGGCGAAGTAGTAGCAGCCGGTGTTTGGTCGGGTCGACTGCAATATCCACGACCGAGATTCTGCCCCACAGTGAGCGGCGCCACCTGGCCGCGTGTCAGGATGGGCACCGTGACGCGGGTACTTGCGGTCGCCAACCAAAAAGGTGGCGTCGCAAAAACGACAACAGTGGCATCGCTGGGTGCAGCGCTGACCGAGGAAGGCCAGCGGGTTCTACTCGTCGACCTCGATCCGCAGGGCTGTCTCACGTTCTCCCTCGGCCAGGATCCGGACAAACTGCCGGTGTCGGTGCACGAGGTGCTGCTCGGTGACGTGGAACCCGACGCGGCGCTCGTCTCGACCGCCGAGGGCATGACCCTGCTGCCGGCCAACATCGACCTGGCCGGCGCCGAGGCCATGCTGCTGATGCGCGCGGGCCGGGAGTATGCGCTCAAGCGCGCATTGACAAAGTTGGCGACCAGTGTCGACCCCTTTGATGTGGTCATCATCGACTGCCCGCCGTCCCTGGGCGTGCTGACTCTCAACGGTCTGACCGCCGCCGATGACGTCGTCGTGCCGCTGCAGTGTGAGACGCTGGCGCACCGCGGTGTCGGCCAGTTCCTGCGGACCGTCAACGACGTGCAGCAGATCACCAATCCCGGCCTGCGGCTGCTGGGCGCGCTGCCGACGCTGTACGACGCCCGCACCACCCACAGCCGGGACGTCCTGCTCGACGTCGCCGACCGTTACAGCCTTGTGGTGCTCGCCCCGCCGATCCCGCGGACGGTGCGGTTCGCCGAGGCCAGCGCCTCCGGCTCGTCGGTCCTCGCGGGCCGGAAGAACAAGGGCGCCATCGCTTATCGCGAACTGGCGGAAGCGCTGCTGAAGCACTGGAAGAAGAACAAGGCGCTGCCCGTCTTCACCCCTGAGGTGTGATCCCGCGGGTCACTGACCCAGCGCGACCAGCTGGCTCCCGCGCTGCTCCAGCAGCACCGGACCGGCCATGGCGGGGATCACGGCGGTGTTGACCGGCTGCCGGGCCAGCGCGATGTGCGTCTGCCCCGCGCCGCTCTGCGCGTCGAACGTGTCGTAGCCGCTGGTCACCGGAACCAGCAGATGCCCGGCCAGCATGGTCGCCGGGCCGATCGGCGCCTGCCCGCCCTGTGCGCTGACGGTGTACTTGTAGCGCAGCCCGTTGGCGTCGAAGACCAGCACTGAGTCGCCCGTGTACCAGGTGACGACGTCACCGACGCGGGTCGTCGCCGTCACCGGCGTCGCGGGATGCGGCAGCAGGGTGCTGGCGATGGTGTTGCCGGTTTCGTCGATGACGTTCACGCACGGCTGCGGCGTCGGCACGTAGATGGCCGCCTTGGTCTCGGACACCGCGATCACCTGTGCGTCTGAGTCCACGCTGACACCGGGCAGCGCTACCCGCTTGATGTCCGGCTGGTCTTCTTCCTTGGCGGCCTTGAGCAGCGTCAGCCGCAAATCCTTCTGCTTGGGGCAGGCCTCCATGACGGCCACCGAGGCCGGGCTGGCCGCGGCGGACGTCAACCGGCACAGGGGAGAGGCGGGGACGCCGGGCTTGACCACCGCGTCGAGGTAGCCGTAGCTGACCATCCGGACCAGGTCCGAGCGCCACTGTTCCAGGCGGCTGTCCCCGTACGACAGGATCGTCGTGCCGTCGGTGGACAGTTTCACCTCGGCGTCGGCCAGGCTGCTGCGGGCGGGGCCGCGTCGTCCGGTGCTGGCGTCGACGGCGCTGGCTTGGCCGCAGCCGCGTCCGTCGGGGTACACCGCGACTGCGAACTGGTACACGGTGGTGACACCGCACAGCTCGCGGTCGCGCGAATAGCTCCACAGGGAGTTTCCGGTCGCCGGGTCGCGGCCCTGCATCTGGTCGCTGTCGCCGGTCACCACGACACCGCCGACGACCGATGGCTCGGCGGTCTTGCCGCTGGCCGCGGTCCACAGTTCACGCAGCGTGGTGGGCACCGTCTTCGCGGCGTGCAACGCGGGGATGGGACCGGCGGCAGAACGGCTCACGGTGGCCCGCGCGTCGCTGTTCCACCAGATCAGCGCTGCGCCGACCGCGACCACCACCACGATGGCAGCGGCGGCGATCAGATCAGCTTTGGTACGTCGCTCCGGTTTGACCATAGGGCTCGGGCGGCCTGCGGCTATTCGGCTGCAGGTGCGGCGACGGCAGTGGTTTCGGCGGCCACCACAGCAGAGGCCTTGCTCGGACGACGGCGCCGGCGGCGGCGACCCGAGTGGGTCGACTCGGCGGGGCTGTCGCCGGTCAGTGCGCCGGCTTCGGCGGCGTCGCCGTCGGTGGCACCGGACGCCTCGACATGACCCGTGGCGGATTCCCCGGCGCGGGTGCGGCGGCGCGACCGGCTGCGGCTGCGGGCCGGGCGGTCCTTGTCGGTGCTCGACTCGCGCTTGAGCTCAGGCTCGGACGACTTTTTGGCGGGCTTGGACCGTGATGCGCCCACCGAACCGGTGACGTCGGTCGGGATGTCCAGCTCTTCGTAGAGGTGCGGCGAGCGGGAGTAGGTCTCGGCCGGGTCCGGGCAGTCCAGGTTCAGGGCCTTGTCGATGAGCGTCCAGCGGGTCAGCTCGTCCCAGTCCACCAACGTGACGGCGATGCCGGTCTTGCCGGCACGGCCGGTGCGGCCGATGCGGTGCACGTAGGACATCTCGTCCTCGGGGATCTGGTAGTTGATCACGTGCGTGATGTCGTCGATGTCGATGCCACGGGCCGCGACATCGGTCGCGACCAGCACGTCGATGTCGCCGCTCCGGAACGACTTGAGGGCCTTTTCGCGGGCGATCTGGCCCAGGTCGCCGTGGACGGCGCCGACCTTGAAGCCGCGCTCGGCCAGCTCGTCGGACACCTTCTGCGCGGTGCGCTTGGTGCGGGTGAAGACCATGGTCGCGCCACGGCCGTTGGCCTGCAGGATCCGGCTGACCATCTCCACCTTGTCCAGCGCGTGGGCGCGGTAGACGTACTGCTTGGTGGAGTCGTGGGTGGCCGCCGAGTGCGGAGCCTCGGCGCGGATGTGGGTCGGCTGGTTCATGAAGGTGCGGGCCAGCGTGATGATCGGGTCCGGCATGGTCGCCGAGAACAGCATGGCTTGCCGGGAATCCGGGGTCAGCCGCAGGATGCGCTCGATGTCGGGCAGGAAGCCCAGGTCCAGCATCTCGTCGGCCTCGTCGAGGACCAGGACGCTCAGGCCACCTAGCTGCAGGTGGCCCTGCTGGGCCAGGTCGAGCAGTCGGCCCGGAGTGCCGACGATGACGTCGACGCCCTGCTTGAGGGCTTCGATCTGCGGCTCGTAGGGGCGGCCGCCGTAGATGGCCTCGACGCGAAGTTTGCGTTCCCCGGACTCACCGGCCTTGAGGTGTTTGCCGGCCATAGTGAGGTCGCCGTACACCTGGATGCAGAGCTCGCGGGTCGGGACCACGACGAGGGCCCGAGGCGTGCCGGTCAGCGGCAGCGACGAGTCGGAGGCGACGCGGTGCAGCAGCGGTACGCCGAACGCCAGGGTCTTGCCCATGCCTGTGCGCGCCTGACCGATCAGGTCGTCGCCGGCGAGTGCGAGGGGGAGGGTGAGCTCCTGGATCGCGAACGGGTGAGCCTTGCCGTCTTCGGCGAGTGCCTGGACGATTTCTTCCCGAACGCCCAGGTCAGCGAATGTTTTTTCTTCTGTTGTGTTTGTAGTTAGCGCGGTCATGAGGTGGCGTGGATGCCTTCCAGTGTTATCGGAGTCGGTGCTCGCTGTTGTCCACGCGCGCACGAGTCTGACGATCAACACTTGGGCCCTCGGGGCGAATCTGCCGAATTCAGCCGGGTGTTCCGGCGAGGGCCAACACGTGCACGCACATTTCCTTGGCAGCAGCCCATCTCACGATGAATCTGGCTGCAGCCAAGACCATTGTAGCTGGTCGCGCCGCCGGTCGGCTGTGACACGAATCGCGGTCTACAGTTGGGGCCATGCCTTCCCCGTCGCCTTCGAGGTCCCAGGCGCAGCCCGAGCAGACGGCAACTCCGGTGCGGCCGGCGGTGTCCGGCGATCATCCCGGTATCAACGAGCTGTTCGCCTTGTTGGCTTACGGCGAGGTCGCCGCGTTCTACCGGTTGACCGAGGAGGCGCGGATGGCGCCGAATCTGGCCGGCCGTATCAACCTGGCGCGGATGGCCGCTGCGGAGATGGGGCACTTCGACGTGTTGCGCGAAGCGCTGCTGCGCCGCGGCGTGGACGTTGTGCCGGCGATGACGAAATACGCTGCGGCACTGGAAAATTACCACCGGCTGACCACGCCGAGCACGTGGCTGGAGGCGTTGGTCAAGACCTATGTCGGTGACGCCCTGGCGGCGGACTTCTACCTGGAGATCGCCGGTTCGCTGCCCGCCGAGCCCGCTGACGTGGTGCGTGCGGTCCTGTCGGAGACGGGCCACTCCCAGTTCGTGGTGGCCGAGGTGCGGGCTGCGGTCAGCGCCAGCGATCGGCAGCGGCACCGGTTGGCGTTGTGGTCGCGGCGGCTCCTGGGCGAGGCCATCACCCAGGCCCAGTTCGTGATGGCCGAGCACGACGAACTCGTCGATCTCGTGCTATCCAGCGGCGAGGGCCTGACTCAGATGACCGAGTTCTTCGAGCGCCTGCAGCAGACACACAAGAACCGGGTACGCGAACTCGGCCTAGGCTGAGCTCACGCACCCGGTTCTGTGGTGCTGTGGGCGATTACTTCGTGCAGGTGGCGATCATCGTGTTGTTGTTCTGCACGGCGATCGCCGCCCCCGACCCGTCGCTGATCGAGCAGTTCAGCTGACCGGTGACGCTGGTGGCGGTGACCGAACTCAACGTCACGCCGGGGTTCAGCGTGACCGTCTTGGCCCAGGGCAGTGCCACATTGACGTCCGTCTGCAGGGCGCCCTGCCCGTCGGTGTAGATCACCGTCACCAGGTCCAGCAGCGACTTGTTGCCGGTGACGCGGTATGTCACCGTGTTCGGGATCGGTGCTGCAGGCGCTGCAGGTGCTGCTGGGTCGACCGGCGAGACTGCCTCGGGTGTCGGGGCTGCCGCGGTCGGGGTGACGGTCGTGACGGTCTCGGGTGCCAGCGACGCGGTCGGCGGTGCAGCCGTCACGCGCGGACGCGGAGCGGCCGACGGCGCCGCCGATGCGGTCGGTGTTGCCGACTGGCTGGTGCTGGGCGGCGTGATCGGCGCGGTGACCGGGCCGCTGTCGCCGCCACCGAGGATCACGACGGTGCAGATCACCGCGACCAGCAGGATGGCGCCGGCGACACCCGCCACCCAGACCCACCGCCGATCGATGGCGTCGTCGTACTCGTAGACCTCGTCGTCGTAGTCGTCGTACGCCGCGTCGGCGTCATGCCCGCCGGTGTAGTCCGCGTCAGCCGCGGTGAACCGGTCGGTGTCGCCGTAGGTGCTCGTGTACTCGCCGGTGGGGCGGTCGGCCAGGCCGGTGGCTGAGCCGTACGAGCCGTACGAGCCGTACGAGGGGGTGCGGCTGCTGGTGTAGTCGGTGCTGCCGTACCCGCTGCCGTATTCCGTGCTGGAGCCGTAGCTGTAGCCGCGGTCGTAGCCCTGGTCGCTCGGGGTGTCCCCGTAGCTGCCCGTGGACGCCCCCGACGGTGCTGAATATCGCGAATATGTCCTGCTCATGGCGACTTTCCCCGGTCCGAGTATCACTTACCTCATCGATGCTAGTGGTGTGGAAGTTACCGGTGAGGTTGGCTCGCTGGCCGCTGGATAACGGTCGGGACTCGGTTCGGTCGACCGTGCCGAGACGACCCGCCGCGACCTCGAAAAGTCGGACCGGCGCACAGCGTTTCCGGAGCGGCAACTGTGACGACGTCGTGACCTCGGTCGGGCCTCCGCACATGGTTCGCTTACGGCGGCCTCCGCACATGGTTCGCCTACGGCGGCCTCCGCACGTGGTTCGCCTACGGCGAACGTGCCCGCGGGGACCGCGGCCGTCGCCGTCCACTAGCCTCCTGGGGAGAGTTCGATCGCAGCTCGAATGAAGTCTTGGAAACGAATGAAAGGGGTCAGCGTGGAGGTCAAGATCGGGGTCACCGACAGCCCGCGCGAACTGTTCCTCAACAGCGCGCAGACTCCGGAGGATGTGGAGAAGCTGGTGACCGACGCGCTCGGTCAGGAGTCGGGTGTGCTCGCGCTGACCGACGAGAAGGGTCGCCGGTTCCTGGTGCAGACCGGCAAGATCGCCTACGTCGAGATCGGTGCGGCGGACGTCCGCCGCGTCGGCTTCGGCGTCACCGGCAAGGACTGACACCGCCCGCACGTCAAAAAACTGCCCCGTTCCGCTCGGAATGGGGCAGTTTTTGGTTTGGTCGCGCCGCGTCAGCGGGTGAGTGGAACGTGTGACAGTCCGCCCCACGCGAACTGCACAGTGCCGTCGACGGCCGCTTCCTTCGTGATCGGCCGGTCGTTGTTGATCCAGTAGCGGGCACAGTCGACGCTGATGGCGACGAGGCCGACGGCGATCATCCGGGCGCGATGGGGCTCCAACCCGGAATCGCTGCTCACCAGGTCGAACACCGCGTCGGTGCACGAATCGGTGGCCACCTTCACCTGCGCCGATACCTGCGGCTCGGTCACGTAGTCGTTCTCGAAGATCAGCCGGTAACCCTGGCTGTCGTGCTCGATGAAGTCGAAGAAGGCTTCGACGGCGGCACGCAGGCGCAGGCGGTTGTCGGTGGTCGCGCTGAGCGCTCCGCGCACCCCCTGCAGCAGGTTGTCCACGTGCCGCTGCAGCACCGCCAGGTACAGCTCGAGCTTCGATGAAAAATGTTGGTAGAGGACAGGTTTGCTGACGCCTGCGCGTTCGGCGATCTCATCCATCCCGGCGGCGTGGTAGCCGCGGTCCACGAAGACGTCGCTGGCCGCGATCAGCAGCTGGCCGCGCCGTTCGTCGCGAGGCAGCCGGTTGCCCCGCCGATTGGTGGTCGGGCCGCCCTGCGCACCGTCGGATCCGGTTTGCGTCCCTCTGGCGTCAGAGGTGTTGGCAACCTCGCTCATCACGTCCTCAATCTGGCATTGTCCGGCACACATGTCCGTGACCAACTCTTCAGGGACCGGTCTGGCCCCCGTCGTTCACGGCCGCCCAACTTGTTGTTCAGGCTGACCGACCCGGCAGTTTATCGCCACGACACTACTACCGTTAGTTCGCGGCATCCGCCTGCTACCAGCGGTTCGGCGATTGTGTCTTGCCGCACTTGAACGGCCGGTGGCGTGCCATGGCGGGCGTTCGCCCAGCTCTATGCCATCCTGGTGCGGTGACCTACGACCCGGGCCGAGGCACCGGTCGCGTCCCTGTGGTGCGCAACGAGTGGCATGAGCCGTTGCGCGCTCAGCGGGATCCGGTGGCAGAGGACTCAGGTCGGCTCCGGTCCAATCGCGATGACCGGCAGCAGTGGCGCAAGCAATCCTGGCTTGGTCGCTTCGTGTCCACGTACGGGTGGCGCGCATATGCGCTGCCCGCACTGGCCGTTGTCACCGGAATCGTGGTCTACCAGGGCATCTCGGGTCCCAGGCCGGTTACACCGGATCGTCCACACGTGCCGCTGGTCGGTCAGCCCACCAATTCGGCGAGCACCGCGATCGTCGGCGCACCGCCGAAAGGCCTGACTCAGTTCGACGTCAACCTGCCGACCGGAATCCTCCCGGACGGCGGCGCGTTCACCGAAGCCGGCGCCAAGGCGTGGCACATCGTGCCGGGCACCACACCGAAGATCGGCCAGGGCACCACCAAGGCGGTGACCTACACCGTCGAGGTGGAGGACGGCGTCGACACCACCAGCTTCGGTGGCGACGAGGCGTTTGCGCGGATGGTTGCCGAAACCCTCGCCAACCCGAAGAGCTGGACGCACGACGGCAAATTCGCCTTCACCCGGATCGACGAGAGTTCGCCGGAGAAGCCCGATTTCCGGGTCTCGCTGACCTCACCGATGACGGTGCGAGAGGGCTGCGGCTACGACATCCCGCTCGAGTCGTCGTGCTTCAACCCGGCGTACTTCCCGGCCGACGGCGGCAAGGCCCAGTCGCGGGTGTTCATCAACGAGGCGCGCTGGGTGCGCGGTGCGGTGCCGTTCCAGGGCGACATCGGTTCGTACCGGCAATACCTGATCAACCACGAGGTCGGGCACGCCCTCGGCTTCCGGATGCACGAGCCGTGCGGCGACAACGGCGGCCTGGCGCCGATCATGATGCAGCAGACCTTCTCGACCAGCAACAACGACGACGCCAGGTTCGACCCGGAGTCGGTCAAGCCCGACGGCAAGACCTGCCACGTCAACTCCTGGCCGTACCCCATTCCCTGACCGCACCACCCCGCGAGCATGCGTGTTTGCGCCCGACATGCCGCGGCAGGCGTGCATTTTCAGGCCGCTCGTGGGCAGCGAGCGTGTCAAAATGACTCTCACTACTGTTGAAGGCATGTCAAACACGTTGCCGCCGTTGGTGCAGCCGGCGGCTGAACTGACCCGCGACGAGGTGGCGCGGTACAGCCGTCACCTGATCATCCCGGACCTCGGCGTCGACGGGCAGAAGCGGCTGAAGAACGCCCGCGTCCTCGTGATCGGTGCCGGGGGACTGGGTTCCCCGACCCTGCTCTACCTGGCCGCGGCTGGGGTCGGCACCATCGGCATCGTCGAGTTCGACGTCGTCGACGAATCGAACCTGCAGCGCCAGATCATCCACGGCCAGTCCGACGTCGGCCGGTCGAAGGCCCTCAGCGCCCGCGAATCGATCCTGGAGATCAATCCGTTGGTCACCGTCAATCTGCACGAATTCCGGCTCGACACCGATAACGCCGTGCCGCTGTTCGAGCAGTACGACCTCATCCTGGACGGCACCGACAACTTCGCCACCCGCTACCTCGTCAACGACGCGGCGGTGCTGGCCCGCAAGCCGTACGTCTGGGGCTCGATCTACCGGTTCTCCGGTCAGGTGTCGGTGTTCTGGGAGGACGCCCCCGACGGGCGCGGGCTGAACTACCGCGACCTGTACCCGGAGCCGCCGGCGCCGGGCACGGTGCCGTCGTGCGCCGAGGGCGGGGTGCTGGGCATTCTCTGCGCCTCCGTGGCCTCGGTGATGGGTACCGAGGCCATCAAGCTGATCACCGGCATCGGGGAGCCGCTGCTGGGCCGGCTGATGATCTACGACGCGCTCGATATGACGTACCGCACCATCACGATTCGCAAAGACCCGGCGACGCCGAAGATCACCGAGCTCATCGATTACGACGCGTTCTGCGGCGTGGTCTCCGACGAAGCGGCCGCGGCGGCCGCGGACTGCACCGTCACCCCGATAGAGCTGCGCGAGCTGCTCGACTCCGGCAAGCCCGTCGCGCTGATCGACGTGCGGGAGCCCGCGGAGTGGGCCATCAACCACATCGAGGGCGCCGAACTGATCCCCAAGTCGACGCTCGACTCCGGCGCCGGGTTGGCGCGCGTGCCGCAGGACCGAATCACGGTGCTGTACTGCAAGACCGGGATCCGGTCGGCCGAGGCGCTGCTCGCCCTGAAACAGGCCGGATTCGCGGACGCGGTGCACCTGCAGGGCGGAATCGTGGCCTGGGCCAGGCAACTGGAACCCGACATGGTCATGTACTGACGTCAGGTCTGGCCGGGCACGCCTTACTCTGATCGGGTGACCGTCGACCGTCCTCCTGAACATGTGCTGACGGCGTTCGGCCTGTCCGGTCTGCGGCCGGTACCGCTCGGCTCAAGCTGGGAGGGTGGCTGGCGCTGTGGCGAGGTCGTGCTGTCCATGGTCGCCGACAACGCCCGGGCGTCCTGGTCGGCCAAGGTCCGCGAGACGCTGTTTGTCGACGGCGTCCGGCTGGCCCGCCCGGTGCGCGCGACCGACGGCCGTTACGTCATGGCCGGCTGGCGTGCCGACACGTTCGTCACCGGTACGCCCGAACCGCGGCACGACGAGATCGTCTCGGCCGCGGTGCGGTTGCACGAGGCGACCGCCAAGCTCGAGCGGCCGCGCTTCCTGACGCAACCGCCCGCGGTGCCGTGGAGTGACGTCGACGTGTTCATCGCCGCCGACCGGGCGGCGTGGGAAGACCGGCCCCTGCAGTCGTTGCCGCCCGGTGCCCGCGCGGTGCCGGGTACGTCCGACGGCCGCCGCTCGGTCGAACTGATCAATCAGCTTGCGTCGCTGCGCAAGCCGACCCGGAACCCGAGCCAGCTCGTCCACGGCGACCTCTACGGCACCGTGCTGTTCGCCGGCACCGCCGCGCCCGGCATCACCGACATCACGCCGTACTGGCGGCCGGCGTCGTGGGCTGCGGGTGTGGTCGTCGTCGACGCACTGTCGTGGGGCGAGGCCGACGACGGTCTCATCGAACGCTGGGCGTCGCTGCCGGAGTGGCCGCAGATGCTGTTGCGCGCGTTGATCTTCCGGCTCGCGGTGCATGCGCTGCACCCGCGGTCGACCGCGGCGGCGTTCCCGGGTTTGGCGCGCACGGCAGCCTTGGTCCGCCTGGTGCTCTAGCCGGCGCGTCGGCATTCGAATGGCAGCATGCCGCGTTCGGTGGGAAAGTTACCCCGCATGACGGCTGTTGAACCCACCACCGACGGAACCTATAAGGGCAGGATCGCTGCGGTCGAACCCGGCGGCAACGAGTTCATCGCCGAGGCGGACCGGCACGGCAAGCCGAGTCAGCTGTTCTGGACGTGGACGTCACCCAACATGGAATTCGCGACGGTGTTCGTCGGCATGCTGGCCGTCCTCGCGTTCGGCATGAGCTTCTGGCAGGCGGTCGCCGGGATCATCGTCGGTACCGGGCTGGGCGCCGTCGCGCATTATTTCCTGTCCGCGCGTGGACCGCTGCACGGCGTGCCGCAGATGGTGCTGGGACGAATGGCGTTCGGGTTCAAGGGAAACGCTCTGCCTGCGACGTTGATGTCGATCACCGCGGGCGTCGGCTGGTTCGCCACCAACAGTGTCAGCGGTGCGTTTGCCCTGTCCACCCTGTTCGGCTTCGGGCCACTGATCGGCCTGCTCGTCATCGTGGCGTTGCAGACCGCGTTCGCGTTCTTCGGCCACAATCTGGTGCAGGCATTCGAGCGGTGGGCATTCCCGGCGCTCGCCATCGTCTTCGGCGCGGCAGCGGTGGGAATTTTCGCGCATGCGGATCTGGGTGCGCCGGCGCCGTCGGGCGGGGTTGGCGGACTCGGGGGCTTCCTGCTCACGGTCGGCACCGCGTTCGGTTACGCGGCCGGCTGGACGCCGTACGCCGCGGACTACACTCGCTATCTGCCGTCGGCGGTGTCCACTTTCGCGACGGGGCTATTCGCCTCCGCCGGGTTGTTCGTCTCGTGTGTGGCCCTGGAAATCGTTGGGGCGGCATCGGCGACGTTCGGCGCGGCGAGCCTGGGCAATCCGACTGGGTCGTTCACCGCCGAGCTTGCGCCGTGGCTGGCCAAGGCGACCCTGTTGGCCATCGCGGTCGGTGCGATCGCCGCCAATGCGCTCAATATCTATTCTGGGGCAATGGCTTTCGTGACCATCGGGATCACGTTGCCGGCACACATCGCGCGGGCGCTGGTGACCGTCTTCTTCGGAGTCGCCGGTTTCCTGATCGCGTGGTGGGCGTTGCCAGATGCCGCGCACAGCTACGAAGCGTTCCTGCTGATCATCGCGTACTGGATCGGACCCTGGCTGGGTGTGGTGTTCGCCGATCAGTATCTGCGCCGCGGGCAACAGATCGCCGGGCTTCTCTACGACCGCTCGTACTCGAACTGGCCGGGGCTGTTGTCCTTCGCGCTGGGGCTGGGCCTGTCGGTGCTGTTGTTCTCCAACCAGGAGAAGTTCGTCGGCTATATCGCCCAGGCGGTGCCGAAACTCGGCGATATCACCTTCTTCGTCGGCTTCGTCATCTCAGGTGCCGCGTACCTGGTGCTGTGCCGATCGAAAATCGCCGCGGAATGCGCGTCCGCGTGACCCCTGAGGAAATGCTCGACGTTGCGGTCGCTGAAGCGCGAAAAGGGTTGGCCGAAGGTGGTATTCCGATCGGTGCGGCGTTGTTTCGTGCCGACGGTGAACTCCTTGGCGCCGGCCACAACCGTCGGGTGCAGAACGATGATCCGTCGATGCACGCCGAAACGGACGCGTTCCGTGCGGCCGGGCGTCAGCGCGGCTACCGCTCGACCATCATGGTGACGACGCTCTCGCCGTGCTGGTATTGCAGCGGGCTGGTACGGCAGTTCGGCATCGGCACGGTGGTGATCGGCGAGGCCCGCACGTTCTACGGCGGTCATGATTGGCTGGTCGAACACGGTGTGACGGTCACGCTCCTGGACGACGAGCGGTGCGTGGCGATGATGGAAGAGTTCATCAGAACCAGTCGCGAATTATGGGCGGAGGATATCGGCGAATGAGTGCCATTGCGACAGTGGATATTTCCCGCTGGTATGCCGGCGGAGCCGAGGCTGATGCGCTGGCCGCCGAAGTCGACGAGGGTCTGCGGCGAGCCGGTTTCATCGTGGTCACCGGTCACGGGGTGGATCAGGGGTTGGCGGCCGCGGTCCGCGCGGCCAGCCGGGAATTCTTCGCGTTGTCCGACGAGGTGAAGCGCCGGTACTCGGTGCCGGTCGGCGGGCACGGCTGGATCGGCCCGGGCGCCGAGGCCAACGGTTACGCCGAGGGCACCGAGACGCCACCCGATCTCAAAGAGAGTTTCAGCCTGGGCGCGGAAACATCGACCGGGGATCCGGAGGTGGATCGAATCTGGTTCGCGCCCAACGTATGGCCCGCAGAGGTGCCCGCATTGCAGACGTTGGTGGATGAATACACCGCTCAGATGCGCCGCCTGTCCGACGATCTGCTGGCCCTGTTCGCGCACGCGCTGGGGTTGTCGGCGAATCCTTTTGCCGTGCTGGCAGATCGGCCCACCTGGACGATGAACATCAACCACTACCCACCGGTGAGCGTCGTGGGTGAACCTGAGCCAGGGCAGTTCCGCATCGGCCCGCACACCGATTTCGGCACGGTCACCGTGCTCGACCGGGAGCCGGGCGCCGGCGGGCTCCAGGTGTATTCCGCCGCCGAGGGCTGGCAGGACGCCCCCTGGGAACCAGGCGCGCTGACGGTGAACATCGGGGACCTGCTGGAGTATTGGAGCGGACGACGCTGGCCGTCCGGTCGGCACCGCGTGCTGCCGCCGCAACCGCACGCACCGGAAGAAGACCTGGTGTCGCTCATCTACTTCTACGAAGCCAACCACGATGCGCTGATCACCCCGTTGGGGCCGCCCATCGGAGCGGTGCCCGGGCTGGCGCCGGTGGTCTCCTCGGAGTTCATCAAGGAACGGTTGGACGCCATCACCGTCGGGTGAGTCAGGCCTCAGAACTCGTGCCGATGCTCTCGCAGCGGGACCCGCCCGTCAACTGCCAGCACGCCCTCTGCGCGCAGCCTTTCCAGCTGCCGCGTCGCCAGGTGCGGTGCCGGCCGGCCCGATGCCGGGATCACGCGGTGCCAGGGCAGGTCGGAGGAGTCCGTCCGCATGATCCAGCCGACGATCCGCGGGCTGGAAAGCCCTGCGGCGTTGGCGATATCACCGTAGGTCGACACCCGGCCGGGCGGTATCGAGGCGACGAGGCCCCGCACCTTCTCCACCTGTTCGTCCGTGACTGCGGCCATGATCAGGCCAGGTGGCGCCGGATCACGTCGGCGGTTTCGGCGGGCATGGCGTGCGGCACCATGTGGTCGCAGTCGAATTCGGCCAGCACGAAATCAGCGCCGAGGCGCGCCTGCAAGGCGGACACCAGCTCACCGGTGACGTAGGCCGGGTGGGTCCGTTTCGCCAGTACCAGAGTCGTCGGTGTGCCCGGCTGCGGCAACACGATCGGGCGGGCCAGCTCACTCCAGTAGGACATCATGGCGGGCAGGCTGATCCGCCAGCCGACGCGTCCACCGGGCATTGCGACCAGGTGCTCGTCCAGGTCGCGTTCGAGTTCCCCGGGGTACTTCACCGAGACCTCGCCCCACGATCCGTTCACCTTCTCGGCGTGGGCCTCCTGCCGGTCCGGGTAGTCGGGAGACCCGAGCATGGCGTCGGCGATCTCGCTCATCCAGCTGCCGTCCAGGCCGGTCGCCGGGTCCAGCAGCACCAGACCCGACACCAGATTCGGATGGGCGGCAGCGAGATTGAGCGCTATGGCACCGCCGAACGAGTGCGCCACCACGACCACGGGACCGTCGGCTTCATCGTGGAGCAGGGCAGCCAGAGCGGCGACGTTCTCGTCGATGTTCCATGGCGCTGCCCAGGACGAATGGCCGTGCCCGAGGAGATCCGGTGCCAGCACGGCGTATTCGGGTAGATACCCGTCCGCCAGTGTCTGCCACCGCTTTCCGTGGCCGGTCAGGCCGTGCAGGGCCAGAATCTGTGCCGGTCGCGCCGGTCCGTAGCGATACACCTGCAAGCTCACCGCAATGATGCTGCCAGACGTGGAGCATCCCGTCGCTGGACGCGCCCGGTCGGCCGAACTTGTCGTACCCCCGTGGTTGCATTCCTGCCATGGCCGCCCCGCACTCCGCACTCACCGCGCCCGGCTCGGTTGATGCCCTGACCGAGCCCGGCCAGCGCGGTGTGGTGCGGGTGCTGGGCGGCCCCGGAACGGGGAAGACGGAGCTGCTGATCCGCACTGCGGCAACGCATATCGCAGCAGGGACCGATCCGGAGTCCGTGTTGTTGCTCACGGGTTCGGCACGGCTGGGCACCCGGGTTCGCGGCGCCATCACCTCGGCGCTGCTCGGCGATTCCGGCCAGGTCACCCGGGAGCCGCTGGTGCGCACGTTGCACTCCTACGCGTTCGCCGTGCTGCGCCAGGCCGCGCAACGCGCCGGTGACCCGCCGCCGCGGCTGATCACCAGCGCCGAGCAGGACGGCATCATTCGCGAGCTCCTCGCCGGTGACCTGGAGGACGGCGACGAGGCCGGCGTGAACTGGCCGCCGCACCTGCGGCCGGCGCTGGCCACTGCCGGGTTCGCGACCGAATTGCGTGACCTGTTGGCGCGCTGCACCGAACGCGGCGTCGACGCCGCGGACCTGCGCCGCATCGGGCGGAAGGCCGGGCGCCCGGAGTGGGTGGCCGCGGCGCGCTTCGCGCAGGTCTACGAGCAGGTGATGCTGCTGCGCAGCGCCGTGGGCATGGCCGCTCCGCAGGCGACGGTGCCGGCGCTGGGCGCGGCCGAGCTGGTGGGCGCCGCGCTGGAGGCCTTCGCCGTCGATTCCGCGCTGCTGGACGCCGAACGCTCTCGGATCAAGCTGCTGCTCGTCGACGACGCGCAGCATCTCGATCCGCAGGCCGCACTGTTGGTACGGGTGCTGGCGGCCGGCGCCCGGCTGACGGTGATCGCCGGTGACCCGAGCCAGACGGTGTTCGGTTACCGCGGCGCCGAGCCGACGCTGCTGTACGGCCCCGAGGATCAGCCGCAGGTGGTGCTGACGGAGTCCCACCGCTGCGCACCCGCGGTGGCCGGCGCGGTCGCGGCCGTGGCGCGGCGGCTGCCCGGTGTGGACGCCTCCCGGGCCCTGACGTCGGCGGCGACCGAGGAGCTCGGCGCGCTGATGGTGCGCGTCGCGGGTTCGCCGCACGCCGAATCGGCACTGATCGCCGATGCGTTGCGGCGCGCGCATCTGGTCGACGGCGTGCCGTGGTCGCAGATGGCCGTCATCGTGCGATCGGTGCCGCGGGCCGGTACGGCGCTGGCTCGGGCCCTGACCGCGGCCGGGGTTCCGGTGCAGCAGCAAGCCGACACCATGCCGCCGGCCCAGCATCCGGCGGTGAGCGCACTGCTCACGGTGCTGGACTGCGTTGCCGCTGAACTCACCGGCGATCGGGCACTGGCCTTGCTGACGGGGCCCATCGGCCGGGTCGACCCGGTGTCGCTGCGCCAGTTGCGGCGCGCCCTGCGCCGCGCTGACGGCAGCGGCCGTGAGTTCGGTGAGCTGCTCGTCGAAGCTGTGGGTGCGGACCGCAAGCATCCGCTGCCCGACCAGCTGGCCCGGCCGGTACGACGGGTCCGCGCGGTCTTGGACGCGGCACGCCGGTCGGCAGCCGCCGGCCAGGACCCGCGGTTCGTGCTGTGGCAGGCCTGGCACGCCAGCGGGTTGTCGCGCCGGTGGCAGGCCGCGGCCGGGCGCCCGGGTGTGGCCGGGGTGGCCGCGAACGCCGACCTGGACGCCGTCACCGCGCTGTTCGACACCGCCGACCAATATGTGGCGCGCACCGCGGCGGCATCGCTGACCGGCCTGATCGACCACGTCCGCGCGTTGTCCTGGGCGGGTTCGACACCGGAGCGCGCCGAGGCCGACGAGGTGGCCGTCCTCAGCGCACATGCCGCGCTGGGACGGGAATGGGACTTCGTGGTCATCGCGGGTCTGCAGGAAGGGTTGTGGCCCAACACTGTTCCTCGCGGGGGTGTGCTCGGGACCCAGCAGCTGCTCGACATCGTCGACGGTGTGGGTGACGTTCGGGGCATGTCGGCCACGGCGCCGCTGCTGGCCGAGGAACGGCGGCTGCTGGTCGCCGCGCTGGGCCGGGCCCGCAACCGCGTGCTGGTGACGGCCGTCGACAGCGACAACGGCGACGAGGCTCTGCTGCCGTCGGCCTTCTTCGAAGAGCTCGCGGCGCTGGTCGGCGGCACCGATCCCGACGCGGACGAGTCACTGGTGCATGCGCCCGCGGTGTTGTCCCCGTCGGCATTGGTCGGCCGGTTGCGGTCGGTGGTGTGCGCCCCCGATGGCGCGGTCGACGAGGGGGACCGGCAGTGTGCGGCAGCACAATTGGCGCGCCTGGCCGTGGCCGGCGTGCCCGGCGCCGATCCGGCGCAGTGGTACGCCAGCACAGAGCTGTCCACCGCTGAGCCGCTGTGGTCCGGTGACGAACACGTCGTCACGGTGTCCCCGTCAACCGTGCAGACCCTGACCGACTGCCCGCTGCGCTGGATGCTCGAGCGCCACGGCGGCAGTGACGGCCGGGATCTGCGTTCGGCGCTGGGCTCGTTGGTGCACGCGCTGGTTGCCGACTCCGGCCGCACCGAGGTGCAGCTGCGCGGTGAGCTCGAAAAGGTCTGGCAGCAGCTGCCTTTCGACTCCGGGTGGTATGCCGAGAACGAGCTGGAGCGCTACCGCGCCATGCTCGCCACGTTCACCACGTGGCGGCAGGAGAGCCGCGGTGAGCTCACCGAGGTCGGCACCGAACTCGAGGTCACGGGCGTGGTCGCCGATGCGCCCGGTGGACCCCAGGTCCAGGTCAAGGGACGTATCGACCGGCTCGAACGCGACCGTGCCGGCCGCCTTGTCGTGGTGGACGTCAAAACCGGAAAGAGCCCGGCCACCAAGGCCGATGCCCAGCAGCACGCGCAGCTGGCGCTCTACCAACTGGCCATCGCGGAAGGTGTGGTGTCGCATGGTGATCAGCCGGGTGGTGGCCGGTTGGTGTATCCGGCCAAGCCGGCCAAGACCGGGGCCACCGAACGTGAGCAGGATCCGATGGGGGAGTCGGCGCAGGCGCAGTGGCGGCAGCGGGTTACCGATGCCGCGGCAGCGACGGCAGGGCCGCACTTCGTCGCGCGCGCCGGCGCCGGGTGTGCGACCTGCCCGGTGCGGGCCATGTGCCCGGCGCAAGGTACGAAGGGGGCATGCCCGTGACATACAGCCCCGCCGACCTTGCCGAGGCGCTCGGGCTGTTCACCCCCACCGACGAGCAGGCCGCGGTCATCGCCGCCCCACCGGGACCGCTGGTGGTGATCGCTGGTGCCGGCGCCGGCAAAACCGAGACCATGGCCGCGCGGGTGGTCTGGCTGGTGGCCAACCGCTACGCCACCCCGTCGCAGGTGCTGGGACTGACCTTCACGCGGAAAGCTGCCGGACAGCTGCTGCGCCGCGTCCGTACCCGGCTGGCACGCCTTGCCGGTTCGGGCCTGTTGCCCGGTGGCTCGCTTGCCGACGAGCACGCGACTGTCAGCACCTATCACGCCTTCGCCGGCACCTTGCTCCGCGAGTACGGGCTGCTGTTGCCCATCGAGCCGGCCACCCGGCTGGTCACAGAAACCGAGATGTGGCAGCTGGCTTTTCGGGTGGTGTCCGATTTCCCGGGGCAGCTGCAGACCGACAAGTCCCCGGCCGCCATCACCCAGATGGTCCTGCGCCTGGCCGGTCAGCTGTCCGAGCACCTCGTCGACACCGACGCGGTCCGGGACACCCACCAGGAGCTGGAACGGCTCATCCACGCGCTGCCGGCGGGACCGGGCCAGCGCGGTGGCCCCACGCAGTGGCTGCTGAATCTGCTGGCGACCCAGACCGAACGCGCCGAGCTGGTGCCGCTCATCGATGCCGTGCACCAGCGCATGCGGGACACGCAGGTGATGGACTTCGGCAGCCAGATGTCCGCCGCCGCCCGCTTGGCGGAGCGTTTCCCACAGGTCGGTGCGCAGCTGCGGGAGCGGTATCGCGTGGTCCTGCTCGACGAATATCAGGACACCGGGCACGCCCAGCGGGTCGCGTTGTCGTCGCTGTTCGGCGGCGGTGTCGACGACGGCCTGGCGTTGACCGCGGTGGGGGACCCCATCCAGTCCATCTACGGTTGGCGCGGCGCGTCGGCCACCAACCTGCCCCGGTTCACCACCGACTTTCGGCTGTCGGACGGCTCGCCGGCCCCGACGCTCGAACTGCGGACCAGCTGGCGCAACCCACCGCGGGCCCTGAAGCTGGCCAACGCGGTGTCCGCCGAGGCTCGGCGCCGCAGCGTGAGCGTGCGCGAATTGCTGCCGCGGCCGGACGCCGAGCCGGGAACCATCCGGTGTGCGTTGCTGGATGACGTTGTTGCCGAACGTGATTGGGTGGCTGATCACCTAGCCCGCCGCTATCACGCTGCCGTGACGGCCGGCGAGCCGGTACCCACGGCGGCCGTCCTGGTGCGCCGTAACGCTGATGCCGCCCCCATCGCCGAGGCGCTGACGGCCCGTGGCGTACCCGTCGAGGTGGTCGGCCTGGCCGGGCTCTTGGCCATCCCCGAGGTCGCCGACGTGGTCGCGATGCTGCGCCTGGTCGCCGAGCCGACCGCCGGGGTCGCCGCGATGCGGGTACTCACCAGCGCGCGGTGGAGATTCGGCGCGGCCGACCTGGCCGCGGTGTGGCGTCGCGCCTCGGAACTGGATATCCCTGATGCCGCCCGGACATCCGGGTCGGCCGCCGAGCAGGCCGTCGCCCAGGTCGCCCCGGACGCCGACCACGCTTGCCTGGCCGACGCCATCAGCGACCCCGGTCCGGCCGACCGTTACTCGCCGGAGGGCCACCGCCGGCTGCTGGCCCTGGCCGCCGAACTGAGCCACCTGCGCGCACATCTGCATCAGCCGCTGCCGGACCTGGTCGCCGAAGTGCGACGGGTGCTGGGCATCGACGCCGAAACCCGTGCCGCCAGTGGAGTTTCCGAGGGCTGGCGGGGTACCGAGCACCTCGATGCCTTCGCTGATGTGGTCGCCGGATATGCCGCCAGGCCGGCCGGTGACTCCGACGCATCCGCGCCCATCGTCGGACTTCTCGCGTATCTGACCGCCGCTGCCGAGGTGGAGAACGGCTTGGCGCCGGCACAGGTGACGGTGGCCTCGGACCGGGTGCAGATTTTGACGGTGCACGCGGCCAAGGGGCTGGAGTGGCAGATTGTCGCGGTGCCGCATCTGGTGGCCCGGGTGTTCCCGTCCACGGCGTCGCAGCGCACGTGGCTGACCGATGCCGGCGACCTGCCGCCGCTGCTGCGCGGTGACCGAGCCGAGCTGTCCGAACACGGGGTGCCGGTGCTCGACACGTCCGACGTCAACGATCGAAAGGTGTTGGCGGACAAGATCGCCGCACACAAGGCCTTGCTTGATCAGCGGCGCACCGATGAGGAACGGCGCCTGCTCTACGTGGCCCTCACCCGTGCCGAGGACACCCTGCTGTTGTCCGGGTACCACTGGGGGACGACGGCAGCGAAACCAGCTGGACCCTCCGACTTCCTGATCGAGATGCGCGACATCATCGAGCGCACGGCGGAGAACGGCGACCCCTGCGGCGAGATCGAGCAGTGGGCACCCGCTCCGCCCGAGAGCGCCGTCAACCCGTTGCGGGACAACGTCGTCGAATGCTCATGGCCCGTCGACCCGGCCGGTTCCCGCCGGGCGGATGTCGACCGGGGTGCGGCTCTGGTCGCCCAGGCGCTGGCCGCCGGCGCCGAGGAACCCGCCGAGGATCCCCACGGATGGTCCGCCGACGTCGATGCCCTGCTGGCCGAACGCGAGCGGAGCCAGGAGCGCGGTCCGCTCGAGCTGCCGCCTCAACTGTCGGTCAGCACGTTGGTCGACCTGGGCAGCGACCGGTCCGGCGCGCTGCAACGGCTGCAGCGGCGGCTGCCGTCCCGGCCGGACCCGCAGGCGCTGTTGGGCACCGCGTTTCACGATTGGGTGCAGCGGTACTTCTCCGCCGAGCGGCTGTTCGACCTCGATGACCTGCCCGGCGCGGTCGACGCCGAGCTGGGGCAGTCCGTCGCCGAGGAACTGGCAGACCTGCAGGCCGCCTTCGCCCTGTCGGAGTGGGCGGCGCGTACCCCGATCGACATCGAGGTGCCGTTCGACATGGTGATCGGCGACCGTGTGATCCGCGGCCGCATCGACGCGGTGTTCGCCGACGGCGACGGTGGCTACACCGTCCTGGACTGGAAGACCGGCAATCCGCCGACCACTCCGGAAACCCTGCGCAACAAGGCGATTCAGCTGGCGGTGTACCGGCTGGCCTGGTCGTCGATCCAGGGCGTGCCCGTCGATTCGGTGCGGGCGGTCTTCCACTACGTGCGCGCCGGGCAGACGGTGGCACCCACCGACCTGCCCGGCGCGGACGAATTGGCGGCCCTAGTGCGCATCGGGTGAATTGCGGTAGACCTTGAGCGCTTGGGTCACCATCGGCACCTGCAGCGGCAGCCGGGCCAGCGCCGCGATGCGCGCCGCCCAGCCCTTGGGCCACCACAGCCGCACCATGTTGACGTTCGCGGGGAACACGCTGACGAACAGCGCGACGGCGGCCAGCGCGCCCAGCTTCCGGGTGCGCGGCAAAAGCAGCGCGGCGCCGGTGGCGACTTCGGCGACACCCGACGCGTAGGTGTAGAACCGCGCGGTGCCGGGCAGTTCTTCGGGGACGATGCCGTCGAACGGCTTGGGCGCGACGAAATGCAGGGCGCCCATCCCGACGAGCAGCGCGCCCATCCGGTACGCGGGGGCTTGGCTGGGGGTGGTGTTGTCAGTGCTGCTGGAGGCGGTCATGGTTACATAGTGCTGTGCCGAGCCGTCCCGTGGTGAGCCTCTGCCAGATGTTGGCTCTTCATGGCTCGCGTTAGGTTGTCGCGGCGCATGGCCGCGATGGAACAGAACCTCACCAGCCGCCAGAACGCGGATCTGGTTGATGTGCTGCAGATTCCGGAGAAGTTCGTCAGCCCGGTGCGGCGGATCGTGCGCCGTGTCATCTATGCGTTGCTGGTGCTCGCCGCAGCTGTCCTCGTCGTGTACATCGACCGCGACGGCTACCGGGACGTCACGGAAAACCGGATGTCGCTGCTGGATTGCATCTACTACGCGACGGTGTCGCTGTCGACCACCGGCTATGGCGACATCACGCCGTACACCCCCAGTGCACGACTGGTGAACGTCCTGGTGATCACCCCGATGCGGATCGCGTTCCTGATCGTGCTCATCGGTACTACGGTCGAGACGCTGACCACGCAGTCTCGCCAAGCCTTGAAGATTCAGCGATGGAGGAGCACCGTGCGCAACCACACCATCGTCGTCGGATATGGAACCAAGGGCCGCACCGCGGTCCAGGCCATGCTCGGTGACGAGGTCGCACCCGGAGACATCGTCGTCGTCGACGAGAATCCGGCCGCACTGGACCGGGCCCGCGCCGCCGGACTGGTCACCGTGGTCGGTGACGCCACCAAGTCGGAAGTGCTGCGCCTGGCCGGGGCCCAGCACGCGAAGTCCATCGTGGTGGCGACCGACAAGGACGCCACCGCCGTGCTGGTCACGCTGACCGCCCGCGAGGTCGCACCCAAGGCCAAGATCGTCGCCTCCGCCCGTGAGGCCGAAAACCAGCATCTGCTGCGCCAGTCCGGTGCCGACTCGACGGTCGTGTCCTCGGAGACCGCGGGCCGGCTGCTGGGCATCGCAACCCAGACCCCGAGCGTCGTGGAAATGGTGGAGGACCTACTCACCCCGGACGCGGGCTTCGCGATCTCCGAACGCGAGGTCGAGGTCAAGGAACTCGGCGGCTCGCCGCGACACCTGTCGGACATCGTGCTGGGCGTGGTGCGGGACGGGCGGCTGCTCCGCGTGGACGCCCCCGAGGTGGATGCGCTCGCCGCCGGGGACCGCCTGCTCTACATCCGCAACGCCGAAGTCGAACGGTAACCGCACCCATGAGCGATTTCACCCTCCGCAATGTTCCGCTGCTGTCCCGCGTCGGCGCCGACCGGGCCGACATGCTGCGCACCGACGTCGATGCCGCGATCGCGGGCTGGAAGGACGCCCTGCTGCTGCGCGTCGACCGGCGCAACCAGGTGCTGATCTCCGGTGGCCGGGTGGTGCTCGGGCGCGCGGCGGAACTCGGGGACAAGCCCGACGAGCACGCGGTGTTCCTCGGCCGGATGCCCGACGGCCGCCACGTGTGGGGCATCCGCGCTGCTCTGGAAGATCCGGAAGGCAACGAGCCGGTCGAGATGCTCGACCTGCGCCGGGCCGGGACCATCTTCGACGACCTCAGCGCCCAGCTCGTCTCGACCGCGACAGCGCTGCTGAATTGGCATGACAGCGCCCGCTTCAGCGCCATCGACGGCGCACCCACCAAGTCGATCAAGGGTGGTTGGGCGCGGGCCAACAGCATCGGCGGCCACGAGGAATTCCCGCGTATCGACCCGGCGATCATCTGCCTGGTGCACGACGGGCACGACCGCGCCGTGCTGGCCCGCCAGACCAACTGGCCCGAGCGGCTGTTCTCACTGCTGGCCGGGTTCGTGGAGGCCGGCGAGTCGTTCGAGTCGTGCGTGGTCCGCGAGATCTCCGAAGAGATCGGCCTGACCGTCACCGACGTCAAGTACCTGGGCAGTCAGCCCTGGCCGTTCCCGCGCTCGCTGATGGTCGGCTTCCACGCCATCGGTGACCCGGAGCAGCCGTTCTCGTTCAACGACGGTGAGATTGCCGAGGCCGACTGGTTCACCCGGGCCGAGGTGCGCGAGGCACTCGAACACGGCGACTGGAACAGCACGGCGGACACCCGTCTGCTGCTGCCCGGCTCGATCTCGATCGCCCGGGAGATCATCGAGTCCTGGGCCGCCCTGTGATTTGTGCACGAAAGCGTCCGCTCAGCGGCCCGAATCGTGCACAAATCGCTAATTCAGCTTGGCTTTGACGTCCTTGATGCTGGGGTTGGTCAGCGTCGAGCCGTCGGCGAACTTCACAGTCGGGACGACGTGGTTGCCGTTGTTGACCGAACCGACGAATTCGGCGGCGGCCGGATCCTGCTCGATGTCGATCTCGGTGTAGGAGATGCCTTCGGCCTTCAGCGCGGTCTTGAGCCGCTTGCAGTAGCCGCACCAGGTCGTGCTGTACATGATCAGTGCACTCATAACGCACCTCAACGTATCCGATCGCCGCGTAATGCCGACTGGCGGTGCCGACTGTGTCACATGGTCAGCCCGCCACGGTGTCACATGGTCGGCCCGCCACGGTGTCACATGGTCGGCTCGCCGACGTGTCACACCGGCCTGCCATGATGGGGGCCATGCCAGCCGAGGCCCCGCCGTCCGCTCTCCTCGAGGACCTCGACGACGAACAGCGCGAGGCCGTCGTCGCGCCCCGCGGGCCCGTCTGTGTGCTGGCCGGTGCCGGCACCGGCAAGACCCGAACCATCACCCGCCGCATCGCGTATCTGGTGGCCGCCGGACACGTCTCGCCAGGCCAGGTGCTGGCCGTGACGTTCACGCAACGCGCCGCCGGCGAGATGCGCGGCCGGCTCCGCAGCCTGGAGCAGGAGATCGACGGTGCCGCCGGCACCGGGGCCGTGCAGGCCATGACGTTCCACGCCGCGGCGCTGCGGCAACTGCGGTACTTCTGGCCGCGCGTGGTCGGCGACACCGGCTGGGAGCTGCTCGACAGCAAGTTCGCGGTGGTGGCGCAGGCGGCGAACCGGGCCGGCATCCAGGCCAGCACCGACGACGTCCGAGACCTGGCCGGTGAGATCGAGTGGGCCAAGTCGTCGCTGATCAGCCCCGAGCAGTACCCGGAGCAGGTCGCCAAGATCGAGCGGGACATCCCGCTCGACGCTGCCAAGGTCGCCGCTGTCTACGCCGGGTACGAGGGCCTCAAGGCCCGCCGCGACGGGTCGGCGCTGCTGGACTTCGACGATCTGCTGCTGCACACCGCCGCCGCCATCGAGAACGACGCCGCCGTCGCCGGCGAGTTCCGCGACCGCTACCGCTGCTTCGTCGTCGACGAGTATCAGGACGTCACCCCGCTGCAGCAGCGAGTGCTCAACGCCTGGGTGGGGGAGCGCGACGACCTGACGGTGGTCGGTGACGCCAACCAGACCATCTACTCGTTCACCGGCGCCACCCCGCAGTACCTCCTGGACTTCTCCCGACGGTTCCCGGATGCCGCGGTGATCCGCCTCGAGCGCGACTACCGCAGCACGCCACAGGTGGTGTCGCTGGCCAATCAGGTGATCTCGGCCGCCTCCGGCCGGATGGCGGCCAGCCGGTTGCAGCTCGTCGGTCAGCGCGAGCCCGGGCCCAAACCGGTGTTCCGGGAGCACCCCGACGAGGTCGCCGAGGCCAATGCGGTTGCCGCGGCGATCAAGAAACTCATCCAATCCGGCACCGCCCCTTCGGAAATCGCGGTGCTGTACCGCATCAACGCGCAGTCTGAGGTGTACGAGGAAGCGCTCACCGCGGCCGGCGTGGCGTTCCAGGTGCGCGGTGGTGAAGGCTTCTTCAGCCGGCAGGAGATTCGGCAGGCGCTGTTGGCGCTGCAGCGCGCCGCAGGCCACCAGGGAGAGGTCGCCGGAGTCGAGCTGCCGCAGCTGGTGCGCGATCTACTGGAACCATTGGGCCTGACGGCGGAGCCGCCGTCGGGCACCAAGGCCCGGGAACGCTGGGATGCGTTGTTGGCCTTGGTCGAATTGGTCGAGCAAGAAGTCGCGGTTCGCGCCGACCTGGACCTGCAGGGACTGCTCGTCGAGCTACGGCAGCGCGCCGATTCCCGGCATCCACCGGTGGTGCAGGGCGTGACGCTGGCGTCGCTGCACGCGGCCAAGGGCCTCGAGTGGGATGCGGTGTTCCTGGTCGGGTTGGTCGACGGCACTCTACCCATTTCGCACGCGTTGTCGCATGGCGCGGACAGCGAGCCTGTCGAGGAGGAGCGGCGTCTCTTCTACGTCGGAATCACCAGGGCGCGAGTGCATTTGACCATCTCGTGGGCGCTGGCCCGGGCCGCCGGTGGTCGGCAGAGCCGTAAGCCCTCGCGGTTCCTGAACGGCCTCACGCCACAGAGCCGGCGGGAACCCCAACAGCCGCAACGTAAACGGGGTCCTGCGCCACGCTGCCGGGTCTGCAATTCGGCGTTGACCACGTCGACGGCCATCCTGTTGCGGCGCTGTGAATCCTGCCCGTCGAACCTCGACGAGGAGTTGCTCGGCCGGCTCAAGGAATGGCGCCTGCGTACCTCGCAGGAGATGAAGGTGCCGGCCTACGTGGTCTTCACCGACAACACCTTGATCGCCATCGCCGAGGCGCTGCCGGCCGACAACGCCGCGCTCGTGGCCATTCCCGGTATCGGGGCGCGCAAGCTGGAGCAGTACGGTCCCGATGTCCTGGCGTTGGTGAACGGGTCCAAATAGCGCGCTCAAATTGCGCCAAATATCGCGCAAATTGTGCCAAAACCGCTGGTCAAAAAATCGCTTGCTGGATTTTGGTGGTAACGTCTAGCCTCGAAGCCGCAACGAAATCCCGCGAATTCATGAAGTGTGAA
Organism: Mycobacterium sp. FW102-FHT13B02; assembly: GCF_058790275.1. Classification (NCBI taxonomy): domain Bacteria; kingdom Bacillati; phylum Actinomycetota; class Actinomycetes; order Mycobacteriales; family Mycobacteriaceae; genus Mycobacterium; species Mycobacterium sp. FW102-FHT13B02. The sequence continues at coordinate 455,603 of NZ_JBYTCM010000003.1, read as the reverse complement.
TCCGCGGTCGACCGCTGAGGAGGTGGCCCAGATGATCAATTTTGACGCGTCCCGAGGCGCTGTCCTCGCTGTCGCCGGCTCCCGTGCGCCGCTGTCCGCTGCCGCCTACGAGGCGGTATCGCGCGTCGGCGCTGGGTGGCATCAGAACGTTGACATTCCCGCTACTCCGGCTGTTCCCGCCGCTGCTGCCGCCGCCGCTATGTCGGCGGCACGTCTCGCGACGGCTGGACATGTCGCCGACGTTCCGCAGCGCAAGCGCACCGCCAAGACCTTCGCGTCCGTGAAGCGAGGCACTACTTAGGTAGAGCCCACGCAAGCCACCTGGCCACGGACCCGAAACCACCGGATCCGTGGCCAAAGCTTTTGGGGCACAACCTCAAAGCCACCTGGTCACTGGTCCATCAGACACCACGCAAGACGACCAGGAAGTAGGTGATGAGGACATGACTAGCCAGACTTGCCGACAAAGGCTGGCGGTGCCATGTCATGTCGGCGACCCCGATATGTGGTTCGCGGACAGCCCCACTCAGCTGGAACAGGCCAAGGCGCTGTGCGCCGGCTGCCCGATCCGGCTCCAATGCCTCAACGAGGCGCTGGAACGTGAAGAGCCGTGGGGTGTTTGGGGTGGGGAGATCCTCGAGCGGGGTTCCGTCATCGCACGCAAGCGTCCGCGCGGTCGTCCGCGCAAGGACGTCGTCGCGGCCTAGTAGCGCCAGCCATCGCCGACAGTGGGTGATATGACCGAGAACCCGGCGAAACACCGGTCATATCGCCCACTTTCAGCGCAAGCTACGGCGCGAAGCCCGGAACCAGTTCCGTGGCAATGGCTTTCACGGGCACGTGGGCGTCCAGCTGACAGCAGATCGCGACGGTTGACGCGATGACGCGCAGCGGGATGACCAGGTTCGGCGGCAGGTCCAGCTGCCGGGCCATCTTGATCTGGGCGACGCCGTTGTCCAGCTGTCCCGCGGCCATCTTCATGATCCAGCGGCGGGTGTAGTGGAAGACGTCGGTCTGAATCGGCTCGACGTACTGGCGCAGCATGTCGTCGACCTCGTCGATCGGCACCTGCTCGCCCTTCTGGATGAACCCGGCGTCCTCCATGAGCGGCAGTAGCTTGTCGTAGTTCTTGTCCCGCGCCAGGCTGATCATCTCGCCGATCGCGGTCGGCAATCCGCCGGGCAGGGGCGCCACCGCACCGAAGTCGATGACACCCATCCGGCCGTCGGGCAGCAGCATGAAGTTCCCGGGGTGGGTGTCGCCGTGCATGATCTCGAGGCGCCGGGGCGCGTCGAACGTCAGCTCCGACAGCCGGGTGCCCAGTAGGTCGCGCTGCTCGATGGTGCCCTCCCGGATGATCACCGACATCGGGATGCCGTCCATCCACTCGGCGATGACGACCTTCGGTGCGCTGGCCACGATCGGCGGCACCTTGAAATGCGGGTGGCCGTGGTAGGCCTTGGCGAACGCCCGCTGGTTGTCGGCCTCCAGCCGGTAGTCCAGCTCCATCTCGGTGCGGTCGATCAACTCGTCGACAACGCCCTGCACGTCGGCGCCGGGCGCCAATTGCTTGAAGACGCCGACCAGGCGCTGGATGGTCTTGAGGTCGGCGCGCAGCGCCTCGTCGGCGCCGGGGTACTGGATTTTGACGGCGACCTCGCGGCCATCGGACCAGACGGCCTTGTGCACCTGGCCGATGCTGGCCGAAGCCACCGGGGTGTCGTCGAATGACTGGAACCGGTCCCGCCACTTGGTGCCCAGCTGGGCGTCGAGCACGCGGTGCACCTTGGCCGCGGGCAACGGCGGGGCTTCCCGCTGCAGCTTGGTCAGGGCCTCGCGGTACGGCTTGCCGTACTGCTCGGGAATGGCGGCCTCCATCACCGACAGCGCCTGGCCGACCTTCATCGCGCCGCCCTTGAGTTCACCGAGCACGGTGAAGAGCTGCTGGGCCGCCTTGTCCATCAGTTCGGCGGTGACCTCGTCCTTGGATTTGCCCGCCAGTCGCTTGCCCAAGCCGAGCGCGGCCCGTCCCGCCATGCCGCCGGCCAGACCGGCGAGCTTCGCGTTGCGTGCCACGCTGCCCCGTTTGATATCCGCCACGTCAACATCATCCATGACATTGCTGAGTGCACGGCAGCGACATGGCAACGCGCGTTGTCACGCCGGCTGATCGCACCAGTCGCACAGCGGATGGCGGGACCATCGGCGCACCACGGTCGTCCGCGAGCCGATGTCGAATTCCAGGGTGGCGTCGAGCGTCGGCGGTGGTTTGGCACGGCAACCGCCGCCGCGGATGGCGTCGATCACCTGGTCCACCTGGTTGAGTGCCACGGCCGCGGTGGCGAGCACGGTAGCCCGGTCGGCGCTGCCGACGGTGCCCTCGAGTTGGGCGGCCAGCACCGGCCACGACGCGTCACGGTCGCTGCGGTGCAGGTCGGCGCAGTTCAGGCAACTGGTCGCACCCGGCAGCACGAGCGGGCCGATCAACCCCGTGCCGTCCCTGATTCGCACCGGCAGATGTGGCACGCCGGCGCGGTGCAGGTCACGTACCAGGCGCCTGTCGGCCACCAGGAAGTCGGACAGCACGACCAGGTCGGCGGCGTCGCGTGTGACGGCCACGTGGCCGAAACGGCTGGTGCGCACGCGGGTGCCGGAACAGGTCAACGCGCCGGCCAACAGGTCCGACAGTGGTCCGCTGCCGTGGATCCGCACGGACACCGGTCTACGGCCGGTTTCGGGCGCCTCGTGCAACAGGCCCGCTGTCATCAAGGCGCCCACCAGGCCGGTCCAGCCGTCGACGTCGGTCAGCCCGGCCTCGAGCGCGAGCAACCGACTGCTCTCGGCGTCGACTCCGCTCTGCATGCCGCGCAGCAGCTCCGCCAGGTCAGCGGCCGACAAGCCGGCCGGCGGCCGAATGCCGATGGCGCGCCGCGGGTCCCAGCCGAGCTGCACGGTCCCGTCGGGCCGCTGCAACACCGGCATGGCCGGGTTGAGGGTCTGCCGGACCGGGAGCATGGCCCCACTGTGCCAATGGCGCGCCGATTCGGCGAATCAGTTATCCACAGGCAGGTTCAGCCCTCTGCCTGATCGTCTCCCGAGTCCCGCTTCAGGTCCTTCTCCAAGTCGGCCAGCGCCTGATCCAGGTCCGTGGTGTCGCCGCCGAGCACGCGGTCGATGAAGGCCGCCGGCTCATCCAGATCCGCTGCGCCGGGCAGCAGGTCGGGGTGCTGCCAGACGGCATCGCGCTTGTCGGCGCCGACGGCCTCGGTCAGTTTCTCCCACAGCGTCGCGGCTTCGCGCATCTTGCGCGGCCGCAGCTCCAGGCCGACGAGGGTCGCGAAGGTCTGCTCGGCCGGTCCGCCGGTGGCGCGGCGACGACGCAGCGTCTCGCTGAGTGCCGACGTGCCGGGCAGCCGGTCGCCGAGCGCCGCGGTGACGACGGTCTGCACCCAGCCCTCGATGAGTGCCAGCAGCGTCTCCAGGCGTTCGAGCGCCGCGGCCTGTTCGGGAGTGGCCTTCGGCTCGAACATGCCCTGGCTCAGCAGCTTCTCCATGGCGCCTGGGTCGCCCATCAGCGCCGCCGGGTCCAGGCCGGACGCCATCTCCTCGAACCCGCTCATGTCGATCTTCATGCCCTTGGCGAAGGCCTCGACAGCACTCAGCAGCTGGGAGGCCAGCCACGGCACGTGGCTGAACAAGCGGTGGTGCGCTGCTTCCCGGGCCGCCAGGAACGTCAGCACCTCGCTGCGCGGTTGCTCCAGGCCTTCGCCGAAAGCCTCGACGGCCTCGGGCATGAGCGCGGCCACGCCCGACGGTCCCAGGGGCAGACCGATGTCGGTGGAGGTCAGCACCTCCTTGGACAGCGTGCCCAGAGCCTGGCCCAGCTGCGAGCCGAACGCCATGCCGCCCATCTGCGACATCATCGCCATCAGCGGACCGGCCATCGCCTTGGCCTCTTCGGGTAGCGCCGACACCCAGACGTTCGACAGCTGCTCGGCGACCGGGTCGCACAGTCGCTTCCAGGTGTTCAGCGTGTTGTCGAGCCAGTCGCTCGGGGTCCAGGCCACCGCGCGGGTGGTACCGGCCGGCAGGGGAGTGACGCCGTCGAGCCAGGTCTCGGCCAGCCGCACGGCGTCGGAGATGGCCGTCGCGGTCTGTTCGGGCACGGGCTTGACGAACCCGATCGAGTCGGACGCCAGCTTGCGGGCCAGGTCGTAGTTGACCGGACCCGACTGCGGGCCCGTCATCGACGCGCCGGCACCGCTGAACATCGCACCGAGCTGGGTGAAAATCTGGCCCAGGTCGGGCATACCGGCGCCGCCGGCGCCACCGAACGCGGCGCCGAACCCGAACGGGTCCGACGAACCGCCGGAAGAGCTCCCGGAAGAACCCGGACCAGGGTTCTTCTCGGACTTGTCGCGGTCGGGGTCGTCGCCGCTGGAGAAGCCGAAAGGCAGGTCAGCCATACCGTCAACCGTACTGCCAGCGCCGGCCGCGGGTGGCTTCGCGGGTCATGCTGTCAGCGAACCGAGCCGCGAGCTTTACTGTTGGCGGCGTGAACAGGCGGATTTCTACGCTCGTGGTCGCTCTGGTGCCCATCATCGTGTTCGTTGTGCTGGTGTCGGTGGTGACGGTGCCCTTCGTCTCGCTGGGACCCGGCCCGACGTTCGACACGCTGGGTGATGTCGACGGCAAAAAGGTCGTCGACATCAAGGGCGACGTCAAGGTGCACCCGACGTCGGGTCACCTCAACATGACGACGGTGTCGCAGAGCGACGGGCTGACGCTGGGGCAGGCGCTGGCGCTGTGGATGTCCGGCCGCGAGCAGCTGGTCCCGCGCGACCTGGTGTATCCGCCGGACAAGTCCAAGGATCAGGTGGACAAGGCCAACAACGCCGACTTCAAGAACTCCGAGGACGACGCCGAGTACGCGGCGCTGGGCTATCTGAAATACCCCAAGGCGGTCACGGTCCAGGCGGTCGCCGATCCGGGGCCGTCGGCCGGGCAGTTGCGTCCGGGCGACGCCATCGACATGGTCAACGGCGTTCCGGTGGCCAACGTCGAAGAGTTCACCTCGATGCTGAAGAAAACCAAGCCGGGCGATCACGTCGTGCTGGACTACCGGCGCAAAAACGCCGGGATCGGCGTCGCGACCATCACGCTGGGCGCCAACAAGGACCGCGACTACGGCTATCTCGGCACCACCGTCCTCAACGCCCCCTGGGCGCCGTTCGTCATCGATTTCAACCTGGCCAACATCGGTGGCCCGTCGGCCGGCCTGATGTTCAGCTTGGCCGTGGTCGACAAGCTCACCGACGGAAACCTCAACGGCGGCAAGTTCGTTGCGGGCACCGGCACCATCGCCGACGACGGCAAGGTGGGCCCGATCGGCGGCATCACCCACAAGATGCTGGCCGCGCGGGAGGCCGGCGCAACGGTGTTCATGGTGCCCGCGGAGAACTGCGCCGAAGCGGTGTCGGCCCACCTCGACGGACTGGGTTTGATCAAGGTCGAGAACCTCAGCGGTGCGGTCGACGCGCTGCACGCCGTGTCCGCTGGTGGCGAACCTCCCCGCTGTTGAGCGTGTGGTCACCTCTGGATGCGTAGAGTCGTAGAACAAGCTGGCCTTTTCGGATTTTTCAACGGACATTCAACAGACTGGAGCTGACGAGTGGGGATGCGGCCCGCGGCGAGGATGCCGAAGCTGACGCGACGAAGCCGGATCCTGGTCGGGATCGCGTTGCTGATCGTCGGTTTGTTGATGATCGGCCCGCGACTGGTCGACGCCTACGTGGACTGGCTCTGGTTCGGCGAGCTCGGCTTCCGCTCGGTGTTCAGCACCGTCCTGGTGACGCGGCTGGTGGTGTTCCTGGTGGCCGGTGTGTTCATCGGCGCCGTCGTGTTCGGCGGAATGGCACTGGCGTACCGGTCCCGGCCGGTGTTCGTACCGGCGTCCGGTCCCAACGACCCGGTCGCCCGGTACCGCGCCACGGTGCTGTCACGGCTGCGGCTCTTCGCCATCGGCGTCCCGGTGTTCATCGGGTTGCTGGCCGGATTCGTGGCACAGACCTACTGGGTGCGCGTGCAGCTGTTCCTGCATGGCGGTTCGTTCGGCATCAACGACCCCGAGTTCGGCAAGGACTTGGGTTTTTACGCGTTCGATCTGCCGTTCTACCGCCTGGTGCTCGGCTATCTGTTCGTCGGGGTCTTCCTGATGCTGGTCGGAAACCTGCTGGGCCACTACGTGTTCGGTGGTATTCGCTTGTCGGGCCGACAGGGTGCCCTCAGCCGTGCGGCGCGGATCCAGTTGGTGTCGCTGGTGGGAATCCTGGTGGTGCTCAAGGCTGTTGCTTACTGGTTCGACCGGTACGAGCTGCTCAGCCACACCCGTGGCGGCAAGCCGTTCACCGGCGCCGGCTACACCGACATCAATGCGGTGCTGCCCGCCAAAATGATCCTGCTGGTCATCGCACTGATCTGCGCGGTGGCGGTGTTCTCGGCGCTGGTGCTGCGCGACTTGCGGATTCCGGCGATCGGCCTGGTCCTGCTGCTGCTGAGCTCGGTGATCATCGGGGCGGGCTGGCCCATGCTGGTCGAGCAGTTCAGCGTCAAACCGAATGCGGCGCAGAAGGAACGCGACTACATCAGTCGCAGTATCACCGCGACGCGCGATGCCTACGGATTGACCGGCGACACGGTGACCTACCGCGACTACACCGGCAACGCGCCCGCCACCGCCGAACAGGTCGCAGCGGACAGGGCGACGACGTCGAATATCCGCTTGCTCGACCCGACCATCGTCGGACCGGCCTTCACTCAGTTCCAGCAGGGCAAGAACTTCTACAGCTTCCCGGATCAGCTCTCGATCGACCGCTACAACGGACCGGACGGCAAGCTGCGCGACTTCGTCGTGGCGGCACGGGAATTGAACCCGGACCGGTTGATCGACAACCAGCGCGACTGGATCAACAGACATTCGGTGTACACCCATGGCAACGGTTTCATCGCCTCGCCGGCCAACACGGTGCGCGGTATCGCCAACGACCCCAACCAGAACGGCGGTTACCCGGAGTTCCTGGCCAGTGTGGTCGGTGCCAACGGTGCGCCGGTGTCGCCCGGCCCGGCGCCGCTGGACCAACCCCGGATCTACTTCGGTCCGGTGATCGCCAGTGCGGCTTCGGATTACGCGATCGTCGGCAAAAACGGTGTCGACCGCGAGTACGACTACGAGACCAATACCGAGACCAAGAACTACACCTACGGTGGTACCGGCGGTGTCGACATCGGTAACTGGCTGACCCGATCCGTCTTCGCCGCGAAGTTCGCCGAGCGAAACTTCCTGTTCTCCAGCGTGATCGGGCCCAACAGCAAGATTCTGTTCAACCGCGATCCGGCCCGCCGAGTCGAGGCGGTGGCGCCATGGCTGACCACCGATTCAACGGTGTACCCGGCGATCGTCAACAAGCGCATGGTGTGGATCGTCGACGGTTACACCACGCTGGACAACTACCCGTACTCGGAGCTGACGTCACTGTCGAGTGCGACTGCCGACTCGAATGAGGTTGCGGTCAACCGGATGTTGCCGGACAAGCAGGTGTCCTACATTCGCAACTCGGTGAAGGCCACCGTCGACGCGTACGACGGCACCGTCACGCTCTATGAGCAGGACGAGCACGACCCGGTGCTGCAGGCGTGGATGAAGGTGTTCCCTGACACGGTGAAGCCGAAGTCGGCCATCTCCAAGGAACTTTCCGAGCACCTGCGCTATCCCGAGGACCTGTTCAAGGTTCAGCGCATGCTGCTGGCCAAGTACCACGTCAACGATCCGGTGACGTTCTTCTCGACGTCCGATTTCTGGGACGTGCCGCTGGACCCGAACCCGACGGCCAGCAGCTACCAGCCGCCCTACTACATCGTCGCGAAAGACCTTGCCACTGGCGGTGCATCGTCGTCGTTCCAGCTGACCACCGCGATGAACCGGTTCCGGCGTGACTTCCTGGCGGCGTACATCAGCGCCAGCTCTGATCCGGCGACGTACGGCAGGATCACCGTGTTGACCATTCCGGGGCAGGTGAACGGTCCAAAGCTGGCGTTCAACGCGATCAGTACGGACACCGCGGTCAGTCAGGACCTCGGTGTGATCGGCCGGGACAACCAGAACCGCATCCGCTGGGGCAACCTCTTGACGCTGCCGGTGGGGCAGGGCGGGTTGCTCTATGTCGCACCGGTTTACGCGTCGCCGGGGGCCAGTGATGCGGCCTCGTCGTACCCACGGCTGATCCGCGTGGCGATGATGTACAACGACAAGGTCGGCTATGGCCCGACGGTGCGGGACGCCCTCAACGGCATTTTCGGCCCCGGCGCGGGGGCTACCGCGACCGGTCCGGCCCCGACCGATGTGCCGGCCGGTACGCCGCCTCCGGCGGCCGTGCCGGGGGCCGTCGCGCCGCCCGCCATGGGACCGCAGCCACCGCCGCCGGCGGCGGTGCAGTCACCTGGCGTGCCGATCACGCTGTCGCCGGCGAAAGCCGCTGCGCTACAAGATCTCAACGCGGCCCTCGATGGTCTGCGCACGGCCCAGCAGAGCGGCAATTTCGCCCAGTACGGCGCGGCGTTGCAGAAGCTCGACGACGCCATGGCCAAGTACCGCGAGGCCAAGTAGGCACGACAGATCAAAACTGCCCAACTCCTTCGGGAGTTGGGCAGTTTTGTTCGAACGCCACGTGATCGACGGCGCCAAAAACCCTGTCTGACCATACGATTTGGTGCATTCGGCAGCGTTGGGTAACGTTGTATTCACCAACGCGGGGTGGAGCAGCTCGGTAGCTCGCTGGGCTCATAACCCAGAGGTCGCAGGTTCGAATCCTGTCCCCGCTACTAGTGAGGACGGCCCCCGGAGAATTCTCCGGGGGCCGTTCTTCATGTCTGGGATTCTTCCGTCGGGGCCTCGGTGCGCCGGTGGGTTGCTAGGCGCTGGTGGGATCGAGGGTGAAGTCGCACAGGACTTCTCCGGTGGCGGCGTCGATGTCTTGGATCGCCTGGTGCTCACCACACGGGGCGCCGCACTATGTGCGCTTCGACAACGATGCCGAATTCGTGGCGCATGCGGTTGGTGATTGGTCCCCGTCACTGTGCCGGATGCGCTGAATCGCATCGGCCTCGCGACGCTCACGACCTTGTGCGCGCCTGACCCTCATGAGGTAGCAGCGTTGTCGCTCTTGCTGTTTGGGACGGTGGGGGTGTCCTGGGTGGTTTGTAGGCCGTACCAGGACCGAATTCATCGTGCTTCGGCGCGAACCAAGCTGTCCGGGGCGGGCCGGTCAATCCCTCAAGGCTGATGGGGTTATGAAGGCTCGTCTTCGGCGGGGGAGTCGTCGTTCGTGGCCAGGTTCTGCAGGATTCGTTCGTTGAGAGCGGCGAGCAGGTCGAGCTCAGCTGGGGTGAGCAGATCGATGAAGTTCCGGCGGACGTCCGCCACGTGCCCGGGCGCCGCCTTCTCGATGGCCGCGCGGCCAGCTGGCAGCAGGCAGACCAGGGTGCTGCGGGCGTCGGCAGGGTTGGGCTCGCGGCCTATCAGCTCGTCCTTCTCCATGCGCCGTAATTGATGGGAGAGACGGCTCTTCTCCCAGCCGAGTGCGTTGCGTAGCTCATGGGAAGGCATTCGGTCCCTGTTGTGATCCGTGAGCAACGCCAGGACTTCGTAGTCAGCCCCGGACAGGCCGGATCTCTGCAGGAGTCGAAGCTCCGAGAGAATCGCGGTAGCGGTGGTGCCCGATTGCATGTAACAATACGGCGGTATTGGCAATACGACGATATTGGTCTGTCGGAGCTACGCGTCTGGCGGGGTCAGCTGCTCGGGACTATTGGCGACCTTCTCGGTCTCCGTTTTACCAAAGGGGCGGCAATGCTGCGTAGGGGTGGACCATACCGGGCATCCGGCCAGTGCCTGACACGCGGGAAGTTCGGTCGGCCTCGCTCCGGTCCCCAGCGTGAGGGCCAACCCTTGCTCGCTGCTGAGAGGGGCGAGCCCCTGGGGCGCATGAGTTTTGGCGAGAATTCTTATCAGCAGATGAGTTGCCGGCTTGTCGGCAACGGCGGCTTTGCATGGTGTGGATGAGGCGCTGCGTAGTGGCCGGCGCTGGGGTCTTCGCGGCCGCCTACGCCACCGGTGATGGCGCGCGCCCGCTCCGCGGTGGCGGCGAAATCGTTGAAGTGGCGTCCGAAACTCGGGCGATAGAGCGCGGCGTGGCTGCAGGCGCGCAAGTCGGTTGGTGGAGACCGCCGCGCAGGATGCAGTCCTTGTTGGCGACGCAGTGAGCCCGCCCCGGCGGAGCCTGCTGCGCTGGCAGTACCAGACGAGGCCCACAATCCTGTGGGGCTCGCTGTAACGATCGCCCAGACGGCGGGGCGATACACCGAAGAGGGGGAACTCAAATGACCATCGGTATCAACCAGAGCAATCTGTGTCAGTTGTCGGCGGCCAATCTGGCCACCACATTGGATGGCATTGCTGCAATGGGCTTTACTTCGGTGCGGTTCGCGGTCGACTGGAGCCTGCTGAGTAACCCGCAGGGCTCGACCAATTACGCTCCCGTGACAGCGGTGAACAACGCGTTGGTCGCGCGCGGCCTGACTCCCATGCCCTGTCTGGGTATCCACTACCCGTTCGTCCACAGTTCTACGGCGTTCGGAGGCTTCGTGGGCAACTGTGTGGATATCTTTGGCAGCATTCCGTATTACGAGGTGTGGAACGAGCCCAACCTTCTCGCGTTCAGCATTGGCACGCCGGCTACCTATGTCAAGTATCTCAAGGCTGCTGCGCCGAAGATCAGAGCTGTTGGTGCACAGGTCATTTCAGCGGGATTGGCTGCGTTTCCGACCTATTCGTCCATCGTGGGTAAGACCTACTCTCCGGTGGACTGGCTCAACGGCATGTACGCCGGCGGTGAGAGTGGCGATTACGACCTACTCGGTTATCACCCGTACAGCTTTACCAATAAGCAGGTGTGGGCGGATCCACGGACAAACCCATTCGGCATCGCGCAGATCAACGCTCTCAAGGCGGTGCAGGCGTCCAAGGGTGACACCCGCGGCATGGCCTTCACTGAAGTTGGCTACGACACACCGGCCAAAGTGAGCCTGGCCGACGCTTCCGATTGGCTGACATGGCAACTGGCCAATGAAGATCCGACCAACCCGCCCACGTGGTTCTTCTGTTTCCAGGACACCTCAGGCGATGGCGGCGGCTACGGGATTAAAAACAGCTCAGGGGTTTCCAAGGGCGTGTATTACGACACGGTTGCTGCCCTGGTGTAGAGCGCCGACCCTAGATGAGCGCCGCATGGTCGGGGGTCGCGCCGGACAGTGCGTACTGGAAACGCGCGGATGGTGAGGTGTATCTGCCCTCGGGCGTAACTAGATCGCGTCTCCTTCGAAGCGCTTCCAATTTTGCCAACCGGCACGTGCGTTCTTTCGGGTATCTCGGCACAGGTGCCAGTGGTCGTCCAGATTGGAAAGTTGCCGGATGAGTTCGAGCCAAACAGTAAGACCATGACCCTTGCCAATAGGTGGTCGAAAGGCGCCGAGTAGGACACCGACATGCCTCGCGCCTCACTTATCACGCCTACTGTATCCAGCAGGTTTGTCCGTGAGGCCTGGTCGAGCGATCGTCGAGCGTTGACGTGACTGCTGCCGAACGAGCGGTGGAATTCGCATGACTTCTTCGCGCCGTGCAAGAACCTGACCGACGCGGAACTGCGGGAGTATCTCCACGACATGACGGTCATGGGACCGATCGCTGCCACAGCGGGCCGGCCGGGCGTTCAATGAAGCGGGCGCTGGTCGTGCATGTTGCGGAGGCGCAAGCTCGGGCTGCTGTAGTGCAGCCGGTGGCTACGGAGAAGACGAAGCGAACGCCCAACGACCAAAGTGGTGACCGTGCAATCGCTGGTATATGCGCAGCCGAGCGTGGAGCGGATGACAAAAGCCTTGCTGGCGCTAGCCGAGGAGATGGCGGCTGAGGATGGGGGCAGCTCTCGGGTAGCTGAGCCGGAGCCAGATCAAGATTCGGTCGCAGCCTGAGCTACTTTGTAGTCACGGATGACCAGCCAGACGGTGCTCTTGCTGCATCCGACCGCGCTCGCGATCTGCCGGAACGTTTGGTCTTCCAGGTGGAGCGGGATGATCTCACTGTGGCGGGGGTGGAGTGGGGTTCGCGGGGGTGTCGATGCCAGCGGCACGCAGGTGCCAGGCGGATGGTGGTTTGGTCCGGCGGTGTCCGGCGGGCGATGGCTGAGACGTTGTGGCCGTTGTGCCAGGCGGTCAGGATTTCATCGATCTCGCTGGGCAGGAGTCGCTTGGCGGTTTGGGGAAGTGGGGATGTTCGGGGTGGCCGGTTGCCGTTTCTGGCCTGGTCGATGACCTTTCAAGCCGCTGAGCAGCGGTTTCATGATTGTTGCAGTACGAGTGCAGGATCTGCACCGTAAGAGAGCCTTACTCGAACCCGAATGAGAAGATCGGAATGGGCGGCTAATACCTCCGTCCCTGCGGCCGTACCGCCACACTGGCATGCTTCAAGATGCCCAGGACGGTGCTTCGTCCCAACCCAAGTTCTTCTGCGACTTGCCGGCTGGTCTGCCCAGCCTCGTAGGCTTCAACCACCTCGGCCCGCAGTCGGGCGGTCAGTCGCCGTCGCTGCCGTGGTGGTGACACCAGCCGCTGACTGGTCGCCACAGACGTCGTCTCCTGCCCCTCCTGTATCTGATTGCTAGGACTGAACCGGGCTAGGGCTACTAGCGGAAATGGCCCTCAGAGGAAAGGCGGGCCATTTCCAATTCGCGTGTGGACAAACTTGCGAATGTCAGCGAAGGTGCATGATCTGATCGGTGCTTGTCGTCGTAAGGGCGGAGAGCGTCGGATTTGGCGCCTCGGCGGGCCTGGTAGCGACCAACGGATATAGCCCCGGCGACGGTAACGTCCCGAGGGGCCAAGGCTTCTTCAGCACGCTGATCTAAGCGCGCGCACCGCGGCCGAATGCCCCAACGTGACCAGCCTTCTCCGCTAGGTGCAGCAGTTCGGGTCGAGTACCACGCATAGCGCTTGCAGCGCTTCGGGTTTCACGCGGTGAAAGACGTTCATGCCCCGTCGCTCGGAGATCACGAGCCCGGCTTTGCGGAGCTGACCGAGGTGGTGACTGACCGTGGACTCACTGAGATCGAGCACCGCGGCCAAGGCGCCGCTGGTCTCCTCGCTGGGGCGCGAGCTGAACAGCAGCGACATGATCTTCACTCGCATCGGATCGGCGATCGCCTTGAGCCGCATCGCAATCGCCAGGGCATCCTCGTCGCTCATCGGGCCTGCCGCCACCGGGGCGCAGCACACCGGGGCGGACATATCGATCACGGGCAGCGCTTTGGGCATCAACCCATCCTGCCACCGTCATTGATATATATCAAAAAGGTTGTGTCGCTGCGCCGATTGGATCGGGCGCTGTTGGTGTGGCTCAGTCCGCCAGGTCGAGGTCGGCGACGGCGGCTTTCGCGGTTCGGCCGACACCGATGATGGTGGCCGATCCGGGGCCGGTCCAGTCGCCGTAGCCCAGCAGGTGCAGTCGTGGTTCTTTGTGGGCCCGGGTGCCGTCGACGGCGATGGTGCCGTCGTGCTCGCGTAGCCGCAGGGGCCGCAGATGCGTGAGGGCGGGCCGAAATCCGGTGGCCCACACGATCACATCGGCATGTTGGAGCTGGTTTCCCCAGGCGATGCCGTCGCGGGTAAGGCGGTCGAACATCGGCAGCGCCCGCAGGACGCCACGATCACGAGCCGCGCGCACTTCGGGGACCATCACGATGTCACCGAGGGACGCCGGCCCACCAGGGTCTGGCCGTCCGGCGGCGATGGCGGCGGCGCGTTCGGATGCGACCCGAAACAGGACGCGCCCGTCGACATCGTCGTCGAGGAAGCGCGGTGGCCGGGTGGTCACCCACGTCGTGGTGGCCACGGTCGAGATCTCAGCGACGAGTTGGGCGGCGGAGTTGCCGCCGCCGACCACCACGACCCGTGCACCGGCGAAGTCACCGGCCTGGCGGTAGTCGACCGTGTGCAGTTGGCGGCCGGCGAATTCGCGCGCACCGGGGTAGGTCGGCCAAAAGGGATGATGCCAGGTGCCGGTCGCGCTGATCACCCGCTGGGTCCGCCAGCTGCGGTCCGCCGCGGACACCACGAGGTCCCGTCCGTCGCGGGTGACGCTCTTGGCGCGTACGGGCCGCTCGACCGGCAGCTGGAAGCGCTTCTCGTAGGCGGTGAGGTAGTCCACGACGTGCGAGGCGGGCGGGAAGCCGTCCGGCCATGGCGGCATCGGCCACCCCGGCAGTGCGGCGAACTCGGCCGGGGAAAACAGGCGAAGTGAGGGCCACATATGCGGCCAGGCCCCTCCCGGGCGCGGTTGGTCATCGAGGATGGCGTACCGGTACCCGGCGCGGCGCAGGTAGTAACCGGCGGCCAAGCCCGCTTGCCCGCCACCGATGACGACGACATCGAGTGTGTTCACCGCATGCCCCTTACCGACATGAGAACTGATCCTGCCATTAGATTGACATATATCAAAAAGGTGGCATGCTGACGGCAACACCTTAGTTCGATATATGTCTCACCGGTAGTGGAGGTTCGATCATGTCCCGTGTTCAGTTAGCGCTCAACGTCGACGATCTCGACGCAGCGATCACGTTCTACGCCAAGCTGTTTGGCGTCGAGCCGGCCAAGGTGAAGCCGGGGTATGCCAACTTCGCGGTGGCTGAGCCGCCGCTGAAGTTGGTCCTGCTGGAAAACCCGGGCAAGGGTGGCACCATCAACCATCTCGGGGTCGAGGTCGCGACCAGCGAGACGGTGCACGCCGAGATCGCCCGTCTTACCGGTGAGGGCTTGTTCACTGACGAGGAGATCGGCACCACTTGTTGTTTTGCCACCCAGGACAAGGTCTGGGTGACCGGCCCGGCGGGCGAGAAATGGGAGGTCTACACCGTGCTCGCGGATTCGGAAACCTTCGGCGACAGCCCCCAGCTCCTGGCTGGCAACGACGGTGACGGTGAGGTCTGCTGCGGCGGCACCGCCGCGGCCGCTGCGCATTCCCCGGCGGCGCAGGCAACGCCCTGCTGCTGACCCGAGGCTTCTCGCGACGTCGCTGGTCTGGTCCAGCGGCGTCGCCTTGCTCGCTCGCGGGTGTTCGGCGACTGTTCACTTGACGGCAGATTCGATAACCATCAATATCGATGTATGTCGAAATCGATGGATTCGGATGACCAGGTGTGTTGTCCGCCCGGGGCGCTACTCGGTGAACCCCTTTCGGCCGCTGCGGCCGCGGACATGGCGGTCAAGTTGAAGGCCTTGGCCGATCCGGTTCGCCTGCAACTGTTTTCGGCGATCGCCAGCCACGCCGGTGGCGAGGCCTGCGTCTGCGACATCTCCGCCGGTGTGGAGGTCTCCCAACCGACCGTCAGTCACCACCTCAGGGTGCTGCGCGACGCCGGGCTGCTCACGTCGCAGCGCCGGGCGTCGTGGGTGTATTACGCGGTGGTGCCCGACGCGCTGGCCAGCCTGGCGGTGCTCCTTGGCACTCCGCCCGCCATCGCAGCGGCGGGGGCGCCGGCATGACCGACACCACCACACCGTCCGCCCCTCCGGTCGTCGGCAAGCTCTCCACCCTCGACCGGTTCCTGCCGCTCTGGATCGGCGCGGCGATGGTTGCCGGCCTGCTGCTGGGCCGGTGGATACCCGGTTTGAATACGGCGCTGGAAAAGGTTCAGGTGGACGGCATTTCACTGCCCATCGCCCTGGGTCTGTTGATCATGATGTATCCGGTCCTGGCCAAGGTGCGTTACGACCGCCTCGACACCGTCACCGGCGACCGGAAGCTGATGATCTCGTCGCTGGTGCTGAACTGGGTGCTGGGTCCGGCGTTGATGTTCGCCCTGGCCTGGCTGCTGCTGCCCGATCTGCCCGAATACCGCACCGGGCTGATCATCGTCGGTCTGGCCCGCTGCATCGCTATGGTCATCATCTGGAACGACCTGGCCTGCGGGGACCGCGAAGCCGCCGCTGTGCTCGTCGCGCTGAACTCGATCTTCCAGGTCGTCATGTTCGCCGTGCTGGGCTGGTTCTACCTGTCGGTGCTGCCCGGCTGGCTGCACCTGCCCCAGACCACGATCACCACCTCACCGTGGCAGATTGCCAAATCGGTGCTCATCTTCCTGGGGATCCCTCTGGCCGCCGGCTACCTGTCACGACGATTGGGCGAAAAGGCCAAAGGCCGCCTCTGGTACGAGTCGACGTTCCTGCCGCGCATCGGGCCATGGGCACTCTACGGATTGCTCTTCACGATCGTGATTCTCTTTGCCCTTCAAGGCCACCAGATCACCACCCACCCTTGGGACGTGGCTCGCATCGCCCTGCCCCTGCTCGCGTACTTCGCGATCATGTGGGGTGGTGGCTACCTGCTGGGCAGAGTGCTCGACCTCGGCTACGAGCGCACCACCACCTTGGCGTTCACCGCGGCAGGAAACAACTTCGAGCTCGCCATCGCCGTCGCGATCGCCACCTACGGCGCCACCTCCGGACAAGCCCTGGCGGGCGTGGTCGGACCCCTGATCGAAGTGCCGGTGCTGGTGGCCCTGGTCTATGTCTCGCTGGCGCTGCGCAAACGCTTCACCCACCACACCTCCCAGCACCTGCCCACCGGCGCAGCACCGAGAACGGACGACGCCCGATGACCGAGATCCCCATCACCCCCCACCGGCGCGGCGACCTTTCCATCGACCAACAGCTGGCCCTGCGGACCGCGGTGACCCGGCTCGAAACCGAATTCGCCGATACCTTCGGAACCGAAACCATCGAACGGTTCCTGCACACCGCCTACGACCAATTCGCCAGCCGCGCGGCCATCCCCAACTTCCTGCCACTGCTGGCCGAACGGTTTGCCCGTCAACGACTACACGCGCTCGCCCGAGTCGAAGGCCACATCAGCGACGGCAAACCAACCGTGTTGTTCCTGTGCACCCACAACGCCGGCCGCTCCCAGATGGCGCTCGGATACTTCACTCACTACGCCGGCGACAACGCCGTCGCCTGGTCGGGTGGCTCCGAACCCGGAAATGAGATCAACCCCGCAGCCATCGCCGCCATGAACGAGGTCGGCATCGACATCACGGGCGAATACCCCAAACCCTGGACCGACGAAATCGTCCAAGCCGCCGACGTCGTCATCACCATGGGATGCGGGGACGCCTGCCCCATCTTCCCCGGAAAACGCTACGAGAATTGGGGTCTGCCAGACCCGGCCGGCCAAGGCCTCGAGGCCGTACGGCCGATCCGTGACGACATCGACGAACGCGTGCGGCGACTCTTGTCCGACCTCAGCGTGCCCGTCACCTACTAGCCCACCAGCGCGCCGCAACCACCGCCGATCCGAGGAGACCCGTCGTGCCCCAACACATTGTCGCCGTCGGCGGCAGTGACGCCGGAATCAGTGCCGCACTGCGCATCCGCGAACTCGGCCCCAGCGCCGACCCGTCACGACTTCCATTCGACGCCTGTTGAATACTGCCGACCTACCGCTCCTCCTGAGCGCGATATGGGCGAGTCCCCTCCAGTGAAGATGGCTTGATCCAAGCTGGCCGCATCGTGGACATGGTTGTCAGTTCGATCGAAGCGTGATACCTGGACGGCAAGGTTCGCGCGGGCCGAGTCGAAACGGAAAACGGAGCGCGACAACCAAATTCGGCAGCGGATCGCTGGTTGAGTACTTGGCGGGGCGGCTGGCATGTCATCCGTCGCTGGGGGAGGTGAGCGCCTTGATCGCTGCGGTCGACATTGTCTTGATGATGGAATCGTGGTCCAGGCCTTTGTTGAGGGTCGCCACGGAATTGAGCATCGAGAACACCGCATGGGTGAGTAGCCGAACCTCCGGCTCGGACAGGTCGGGCCGCAACGCTGCGACGAGAGAAATCCATTCCTCGGCATAGAGGTTCATCTCGCGCCGGATTCGCCGCCGGTCCTTCTCGGGTAGAGCGTGTTCGTTCTTCATGAAGACGAGAGTCGTCGGAGCCGAGGTCACCACGCTCCTGATATGGAAGTCGACCAGGATCTCCAGCGCGGCCCGCGGATCGGGCTCGGCCTCCGCGGTTTCCCGCGCGAACCGGTGCAGTGCTGCCAAAGGACTCTCGACCACGGCGATCAAGAGCGCCTGCTTGTTCGCGAAGTGGTTGTAGAGGCCCGGCCCGGAAATTCCGGCCGCTGTGCAGATCATGTCCACAGTCACTCCGTCGTAGGAGTTTCGCAGGAACAGGTCGGCGGCCACCTTGAGCAAAACGTCGCGGCGTGAGGTGCCGGCGGACGACTCGTCAGCCGCATCGTCAGTGGTCATGGCAAACAACGATAGCCACCGTCATGGGCGGCGCCGAGTCTGGGATGCGGCTGGGAATGGCGCGCCAAGGTGAGTCCACGTTGAACCCCCGCTGGCAGGTCAGGTGATGTCTCATATTAATGAACATTAACCTCTTTGAAAGCTGCCGCGCGAGCGCTGCACCGCGGCGGTTCTGTGGGCCCGCGGCCGATTTGTCATATATGGCCAGTTAAATGGCATTTTCACGGTCATGTAGGGCGAACCGAGGGGCGGATGGACATCCTCGTTGACAAACAACACTCCGCGCCTTAGGTTAGTGAGCGTTCACCTAGTGGAAAGTGGTGTGAATATGCGATTCATTTTCATGAGCGAAGGCGAGACGGTCCCGGGGCATACCCATGAGCACCGCTACCGCGAGCTCGTGGACGAGGTCCTACTTGCGGAGGAGGTGGGGTTCGATGCGTTCGGAACGTCCGAGCAGCACGTCGCGATCGGCACGGCAACAACTTCCGCGCCTGAGGTCATCTATCCCTACCTGATGGCGCTGACCAAGCGCATCCGATTCATGCACCTGGTCACCCTCTTGCCCACGCGCATCAACCATGCCCTTCGCGTTGCCGAACGGTTGGCAACCGAGGACATCCTTTCCAGCGGCCGAGTGGAACTCGGAGTGGGGCGGGGGAATACGACACTTGCGCTGCGCGCCTTCGAAGTTGAACCGAGCGAGAACAAGGCTCAGCTCATCGAAGGTCTGGAGGTCATTCGCCGGGCCCTGCACAATGACGTGTTCTCTTTTGTTGGTGAGCACTACAAGATTCCGCCAAGAAGCTTGGTGCCCAAGACAATTCAACGGCCGTATCCCCCCATCTCGATGGCGGCCGGGAGCCCCGAGTCGGTTCGCAAGGCCGCCGAACTCGGCATCGGGGCTATCGTCGGTGGTTTTTACCTCGGCTTCGAGTTTGTCGAGAGCATGTTGCGCATCTACGACGAGGCCCTCGGCGCAGCCACGCATACCTATCCGCTCCAAGCGCAGAAGCTCGTCGCCGTCGGAGGCGGAATGCACTGTGCCGAAACGCGTGACGAGGCCCTCAAGTGGGCGCGGAATCTCAAAGAGACGGTGGCTCTTTCGACGAACGCGTACGAGCGCCTGTCCAAATTGTCGGCTGACTATCAGTACATGGGTGCCGTGCGAAACGTCGACTTCAACGATGAGCGATACATGTTCGAAGACTCATCCGGATTCATCGTGGGCGACCCGGATGACTGTGCGGCACAAGTGCAGCGATTCGCCGACCTTGGCGCAGACGCCGTCGTCATGAGAATCGATGGACTCCCACATCGAGAGCTGATGAAGTCGATCGAACTCTTCGGCAAATATGTGATTCCAAGGTTCAAAAATCCCCGTGCCGTGGTGCGCCCCGCTGACGCGATTCTGGCCGATATCCGCACGGCCCGGCCCGCTCATTATGCGGAGCTCGAAGCGTTCGAAGCGTCCAAATCCCAGTCGAATTCCCATAAGAATGTTGTCAAGGTAGGAGAGACACGATGAGCACATTGGCCGCTGATGACATCTTCAGCCGCTACCCCGAGGAGATCCTGATCGAGCGCAAGCCCAATGGTGTTCTGCTCATCACGATCAACAGACCCGACCGGCTCAATGCTCTGACGATGCCGATGTTCGATCATCTGTCGGACATCTGGGTGGACGTCGACCGAGACCCGGAAACGCGGGTTGCCGTCATCACCGGCGCAGGCCGTGGCTTCTGCACGGGCATGGACGTACGCCAGCCAGAGCCCACTCTGGACGAAGCGGTGGCGCTCATGGAGGGCGAGCGCAAGCGGATTACGGCCATCCTCAACATGGACAAGCCGCTCATCTCGGCGATCAACGGTCCCGCGGTCGGCTGGGGGTTGTCGATGGCGCTTCTGGCTGACATCAGCGTCGCTGCCGAGGACGCACTGCTTCGAGACGGGCACACCCGTGTCGGCGTGGTCGCCGGCGACCATTCCTCGCTCATCTGGCCGTTGCTCGTGGGAATGGCCAAAACCAAGTATTACCAGTTGACTTCGGCAAGTATGACGGGCATCGAGGCCGAACGAATCGGCTTGGTGAGTCTCGCCGTACCACGGGAGAATGTGCTGGATCGGGCCCTCGAGATCGCCGACGAACTTGCGCAGGGCCCGCAGCAGGCGATCCGCTGGACAAAGCGGTCGCTGAACACCGGCTGGCTCACAAACGCTCTGCCACAGCATGAGCTTTCCGCGGCGCTGGAGGTCATCGGCTTCGCGGGCGCAGACTACTTCGAGGCCCGGCAGGCTTTCCGCGAAGGCCGTCCGCCGAAGTTCCCGTCCGCACGCGGCGAAGGGCGCTCTGTCCTGGGACCGCAACCGGCGAACGCGGCAAGGTGACCCTATGAGCGCACTCGCGACCGACCAGGCCGCCACTCTCGACACCGCTGACCATGATGGCGTCCTGGTGGTCGCGTTGGACAGGCCTCCGGCAAATGCGATGAACCGTCAGCTCATCCACGATCTTGCCAGCCTGTTCGAGCAGCTCCGAGCCAGGCCAGACGCGCCACCGATCGTGCTAACCGGTAAGGGGGAGCGGTTCTTCAGCGCTGGAGGCGACATCAAGGAGCTGGAGGGTGCGCTCGCCGGCGAGATCGAGATCCGCATGCGGGAATTCCACGCCCTACTCGTGGCGATGGATCGCTACCCGCGTCCGGTGGTCAGCGCGATCAATGGGCACTGTGTTGGCGGCGGTATGGAGGTCGCACTCTTTTCGGACAGTGTGTTGGCCGTCAACTCGGCGCGGTTCGGCTTTCCGGAGATCAATCACGGACTGCTACCGGCGGACAAGGGGATCCAACGAGCCAACCGGGTGCTCGGTGTGCGCGTCACTCGGCGAATCATCCTGTCGGGTGAGCTTTTCGACGCGCAGCACGCTCTGGACATCGGCGTCATCGACGAACTCGTTTCCAGTCCCGAGGAGCTGATCCCCGCGGCCGTCGCAACGGCGCGCGCCGCCGGCTCGAAGGCTCCGGTGCTCTATGGTGCCTTGAAGGGCAGCATCAACGCTGGGGACGACGTGCGCGATGCCGCATCCCTGCAACGCACGCTGAAGGCCGCTGCCGATTATTTCGACGACCCGGCCGCACGAGGGTTACGGCAACGGTGGAGTGGCCGAAGGGCTCCCGCGGCCAAGGAACTGCACTGACTATGAAGATGCAAAACGCACGGGCAGCGACCTCGTCGACGGGATGTACGGAGGTGCCGGTATTGAACACGATGACGGAGTTCGACGCTGTGAATCGAACTTTCGCTCAGATGCTCTGCGACCGCGCTGAGCGTGAACCCGACGCGATCGCGTATTGCAGCTGGATCAACGGGGTAGGCCGTCCGACCACATGGCGTGAATATCTCCAGCAGGTGCGGGAGGTAGCACTCGGCTTGCATGATCTCGGTGCCTTGCCGGGCGATCGGGTGGCTATCGTGTCGGCTACCCGCCACGAGTGGGTCGTAGCCGCACTGGCGATACTCAGTCTCGGCGCTGTCCCGGTGGGCGTGTACCCCACGAGTTCGGTCGCCGAAGTCAAACTGGCACTGGAGAGTTCCGGGGCCACAGTCGTTTTCGCGGAGAACGTGGCAGACGTCGCGAAAGTTGCCGCCGTATCGGCCGAGCTGCCACGACTGCGCACGACGATCGGGTTCGACACACAACCGCAGGGCCTAGCGGAATCTGTGCGGTCCGTGCACTGGGGAGAACTGCGTCATCGCGGTCGATCCCGTGGGGTGATCGAACCCGAGCTGTTTGCGACACTGGTTGAGGCGGGCGACATCGACCAGCCCGCAGCCCTGTTCTACACGTCGGGATCGACCGGTGCGCCGAAAGGTGTGATCCACACGCACCGCACCCTGCAGTACTCGGTACTCGCTTTCGCCATGTCGTACCCGGAGATCGCGAGGATCAGGCACGATCTCGTTGCATTCCTTGGCCTTTCACATGTTGCACCCGCGCTGATCGGCGTATTCACCCCAATAATGACTCGCCTCGTCATTACTTATTGCACCATGGATCAACGTCTGGAGGCGCTGGTCGGCGTGCGACCGACAGCGGTCCTGTGGCCACCGCGGATGTACGAGAAGTTGGCCGGCGAGGTGTTACAGCAGCTTTCGGGGTCTGGCGCCGCCTTCCGACTGCGGTACGCGATAGCGATGCGGATTGCTCGCAAAGTAAGTGAGATGCGTTGGAGAAACCACGATGTCCCTTGGTATTTCAACTGTCTGTACAACGTGTGCCTCCGTCGGGTGTTCCTGCCCCTGCGTGCAAAGGTTGGCATGGATCGCATCAGGGTCGCCTGGACTGCTTCGGGCAGCATGTCCCCCGAGGTAACAGCGTTGTGGCAGATGTGGGGGCTCGACCTTCGTGAGCTCTTCGGAACGACAGAGACGTGCGGATCGGTCCTTGCCCAGTGGGATCGCGCATTCCCGCCGCCCGGAACAATCGGGAAAACGATGCCCGACCCACGATGGAAGGCGCGCGTATCTGGAGAGGGGGAGCTGCAACTGCGCAGCCCCTGCCTCTTCAGCGGTTACCTCGACGACCCTGAGGCGAC
Organism: Mycobacterium sp. FW102-FHT13B02; assembly: GCF_058790275.1. NCBI lineage: Bacteria > Bacillati > Actinomycetota > Actinomycetes > Mycobacteriales > Mycobacteriaceae > Mycobacterium > Mycobacterium sp. FW102-FHT13B02. The sequence continues at coordinate 432,596 of NZ_JBYTCM010000003.1, read as the reverse complement.
GGCCGCCGCGATGGACCACGGCTGGTATCGCACAGGCGATCTGGTGGAGATGGACTCCGATGGGGAAGTGCGGATCATCGGCAGGATCAAAGATGTCCTCAAGACCAGCGGCGGAAAAACTGTCAGCCCTCAGCCGATCGAACTCCGACTCAAGGCCAGTCCACTCATTGATGAGGCGATTGTCGTCGGTGAAGGGCGCAAGTATCTGACCGTACTGGTCGGCGTGAGTGCGCAGGCGCGGGCGATGCCCACGGCTGACCGAGATGCCGCGCTTGCCACATGGATCGATGAAGTCAATTCTGAGTTCTCAAGGCCGCTGCAATTGAAGAAGTTCCGCGTCCTGCCACGGCTGCTCTCGGCCGCGGACGGCGAGTTGACTTCCAAGGGCACCATACGGCGCTCGGCAATCCTCGCGTCTTTCCGCGACCTTGTCGATGAGATGTACGACGCGGGTGAGCAGGGGGAGATTGCCCGCCAGGCGCGGTTCTCCGGCGGCGATCTGAAGTAGGTGGGGTGGATGGACGAGGTTCGGATCGAGTTCATGACGAGCGCCGAGATCAGCGCGGCGATCTCGGAAGGAGCACGGACAGCAGTTCTGCCGTTGGGAGCGGTCGAACAACACGGTGGGCATCTACCGCTGTCGATGGATGCCGATCATGCTGACGACCTCGCGGTGCGGGTCGCGCGCCATCTCGGGGGCGCGCTGGTTCTGCCGACCGTGCGAGTGGGGTACTCACCGCACCACCTCGGATTCACCGGCACCCTGTCGCTTCGCGCGTCCACGCTGGAATCGGTGTGCGAAGACTACTGTCGGCACCTCGCCAAAGATGGCTTCGAACGAATTGTCATGTTCTCCGGGCATATCGGGAACCATCCCGTGATGCGTGACTTCGCGGTGCGACTCACGGCGGCACTCGCGCCGCTGACAGTCATCGTCTTCTCCGATACCGAGGCCATCTTGAACGCGTGGCAACGGGCGGCGGACAGCGTGGCATCTTTGGGCGCCAACGTGGGAGGGCACGCTGACATCGCAGAGACGTCGGTGATGCTGGCCCTGCACCCACAGAAGGTCCGCATCGACCGGTTCGCCCGAGGTTACACCGGCAAGGTGGACCAGCAGCTACTCGATCGGGCATTTCAAGACGGAATCGGAGCAGTCTCCGCCAACGGGGTTCTGGGTGACCCAGAGGGCGCCTCGCAACGGATCGGGGAGGCGTGCCTCGACGCGGTCACCTCCCTTATTGCCGACTACGCCCGCGCCCGGGGCGCGTGACATCCACGAGAACGGAGTGCAAGCGATGACCACCCTCGATCCCGTTTCTACCGGGAACTCTGACCGGGATGGGGCGCAACTGCGCAGGCTTTACGGTCGTTATCCAACTGGCGTCGCGGCGGTGTGCGCACTGCGTGATGGACGACCGGTCGGGATTGTTGCCACCTCGTTCACCCCGGTATCCATCGATCCGGCGTTGGTGTCGATCTGCGTGCAGCACACGTCGACCACCTGGCCGCATCTGGCTGACGGACGCCATCTCGGCGTCTCCGTCCTGGAATCGCGGCAAGAAGCCGCGTGTCGGCAGATTGCGGCGAAGAATATGGATCGATTTGCCGGAGTGTCCTGGTTCGCCACCGAATCCGACGCGGTGCTGCTGTCGGACGCGGTGGCCCAACTCGACTGCGAGATCTCCACGACCGTTTCCGCAGGTGACCATGATGTGGTCATTCTCGAAGTCAAGGCCGCTGCGGCGGACCTCGACGCGTCGCCGCTTCTCTTCCACGACAGCCGATTTCGAACGTTCGCGGTCGGACATGACTCATGACGGCGCACAGCTGTGTGTCTCGGCTGGCGATCGAGCGTGCCGGTGCGGCTCTGCGCGCTGGCACTCCGGTTCTGGTTGTCAACGGCACCGATGACCAGGTCGTCGCCGACGTAGTGATTGCGGCTGCTCATGCCACGCCGCATTGGACGGCATGGCTGGTGAGGTTCACCTCGGGGCTGATTTGTGCGGCGCTGCCCGCGCGTCGAGCAGACGAACTGGATCTGCCGACCATGGCCCGTGACGATGACTCAAGTGTGGAAGCTCCCACGTTTGCGGTCGCGGTAGACGCCGCATCCGGTATCGGTACCGGCATCAGCGCGACCGACCGCGCCCGCACTGCGCGCGTTCTGGCAAGCGGCAGCTCCCGGCCAAGTGATCTGGTGCGGCCCGGTCATGTTCTCCCAGTGCGGGTTTCAGGCTGCGGAGTGCTCAAGCGCCGGGGGAGCGCAGAGGCGACGGTGGATCTTTGTGACATAGCGGGGCTTCCACCTGTAGGACTGACCGCTGCCCTCCTGGGGGAGGACGGCGAACTACTGCGGGAACCCGCAGTCAGTGTGTTCGCCCAGAACCATCGCTTGCCGGTGGTGCACATCGACAGCGTCGTGCACCACCGCCTTGTCCACGGTGATGGACGCCGCAAACGGGTCACTCTGGTTCAGAACCGACTGGACCAGCTGGCAGGCCGGGCGCTCAGAGCAGTCGACTTTGAAGACCAGCTGACGGGCGCTCGGCATACGGTTTTCATCGGCGCCTCCGTACCTGATGTCGATCCACCCGTGTATGTCATCACGGAATGTGTCCATGGTGACGCACTTCTCGCCTCTGGCTGCGAATGCAGAGTCGAAATTGAGAGGTGTCACGAGCGCATCGCCGCACACGGCGGAGTCATCGTGTACGTGCGGCCACCTATCACCTCAGCGCCGAGGTTCTCGGTGCCGCAGCCAGAGTTGGTCGCAGGTTGCATCACCGCGATGCTGATCGAGCTTGGTTTCACGACAGTGACTTTGGCCGACTACGTGCAACATGCACAGCTGGAGCCCGTATGCGAGCTGATCGTCTCTGGGCCCGCTGCGACCTCGGAGCCGTGCAGGCTCTCCGCCGCTGCCCTGACACCTCACGCTTCTTGAGCGCGATAGACAATCGGAGAGACCGCAGCCATGGACATCCATGCCACCATGCAGAACGTACCGCTGACGCTCACCGCGATCCTAGACGGAATCGACGGCACCTTCGGTGATTCAGAGGTCCTCACCTATGCAGGTGCCAACACCGCCGTACAAGCCGCCACATTCTCTGAGATTGCCACGCGCGCAGCTCAACTGGCCAACGGATTGGCTGGCCTTGGAATCGAAGCCGGTGACCGGGTTGCGACCTTCATGTGGAACAACCAGCGGCACCTCGAGGCATATCTCGCCGCGCCCTGTTCTGGCGCGATCCTGCACACACTCAATATTCGGCTCACGCCTGAGCAGCTCGGCTATATCGCCTCCCATGCCGGGGACAAGATCATCATCGTCGATGCCAGTTTGCTCGACACGTTGCTCCCAGCGTTGCCGCTGATGCCGGAGCTGGCGGCGCTGGTAATCGCCGGGGACCCGACCGACGCTCAGCTGGCCGAGGTATCAGCTCTGGTACCCGACGTGATCGCTTATGAGCAACTCGTGAACAGCCAACCGACCACGTTCGCATGGCCAGCGCTCGACGAACACAGCGCAGCGGCGATGTGCTACACCAGCGGAACCACCGGGGATCCCAAAGGCGTGGTCTACAGTCATCGATCGGTCTATCTGCACGCCCTTGCCGTCTGCACGGCCAACGTTGCGGGAATCTCCTCCCGTGACCGGGTGCTCCCCGTAGTCCCGATGTTTCACGTCAATGCGTGGGGCATTCCGTATGCGTCGCTGATGGCCGGCGCAACACTGATACTGCCGGACCGCCACCTCAAACCCGACACGCTCGTCGACATGATCGCCAAACACGGCGCCACTGTATCTGGCGGTGTCCCTACGGTTTTCAACGACATGTTGCTGTGGCTGCGCGACAATCCCGGCCATCGAATCGACTCGTTGCGTCGAGTGCTGTGTGGCGGCGCCGCGGTGCCGGCGTCCCTTGTCACCGCGTATCGCGATGAGTTCGCGGTTCCGCTGGTCCAAGCGTGGGGCATGACCGAAACCAGTCCCATCGTGACGATCGCCGACGTCCCAGGCAATGCGGCCACGACCGATCAGCAGCGAAAGCTCAACAGCACGGGCCGATTCCTGTTCGGCGCCAAAGGACGCATCGTCGACGAGACCGGCACTGTTCTGCCCCGCGACGGCCGATCGGTTGGCGAAGTGCACGTGCGTGGCCCCTGGATCACTGGCGGCTACCACGGCGGCATCGACGCCGAGAGCTTCTCCGCCGACTCGGACGGCCAACTCTGGCTCCACACGGGCGACATCGGACACATCAGCGCAGACGGATACCTGACGCTCACCGACCGAGCCAAAGACGTCATCAAGTCCGGCGGTGAATGGATCAGCTCCGTGCACCTTGAAACCACTCTGGCCGGCCATCCCGATGTGGTCGAAGCCGCCGTGATCGGCGTACCTGACACCCGTTGGGATGAGCGGCCACTCGCATTGGTGACGTTGCGCCCCGACTCTGCCGCGAGGGTCGAAGATTTGAAGGCTTGGCTTGCGGAGCGCGTACAGCGATGGTGGCTGCCTGAGCGGTGGGCCGTGGTCGGCTCTATCGCGCGCACCGGTGTCGGCAAGTACGACAAGAAGCTGATGCGGCAGCGATACCAGTCCGGCGAGATTCCCGTCACCGTGCTGCCCCGCTAAATCGGCATCGCCACTGCGGTCACATCAAACCGGCGGGGACGGGATCAGAACGCAGATCGAGAACAGGGTTGCTGTCGTCACCGGCGGTAGATCAGGAATCGGCCGGGCACCGGCCGTCGAACTCCCCAGGCCTGTCGCGCCGGATCGGCGCACAGTCGATCATCAAGTCCGGCAGCGGAATCAGCGCAGCGGAGGTCACGGCGGAGACGATCGGTGCCGTACGCGCGGATCGATTCATGGTTCTACCGGTCCCTGAGCTCGCTGTTGCGCGGGCATCGCACTGGGTCGACGCTGGTGGTCAGACATATTGGGGCGCAGAGGAATCCGGCTGGCCGCTCCCCGTCTACGCGGAGAAGAGGCTCATCCGAAATAGTCGGACAGGCAATGACGTGCATCACGTTTTGCAGGCAGTGTGGCTTCCATCACTGCTATCGGCCTTCTGGTATTTCGGTGGGCCGTCACGTTCGATGGGAGAACATCTTGGGAGCCAACACTATTGGACGCGTCACTGAAAGCCTCAGGACGCTGTCAGCGGCGATGGGTGTGGCGGCAGCGGTAGGAATGGGCGCGATGTTCTTCACTCATGGAACTGACGTCGCCGGAACCAGCGTGGCGCTTGGCGACGATCTACCGTCGGCCACGGTGACGCGGTCAACGGCGCCGAAGGAGCTGGCAACCTCCTTCGCTCGGCCGACCCACACCGCTAAACCGTGTGCCGCGAGAGCCACTATGCCTTGCTGACAAGCGGTCTTGCGGCTCACTCGCGCATCGGGATTGGTCAGCCGACTTTGCGCTTCAGTGCGGCGGAACCGCGTTCTGGACAAGGCTACGCGCTGTCCGCCTGGCGATGCGAATGTACTCTTCTCTGCGGTTCAGAAGGCGTTCCGTTGGTGCGCTGATGGATAACGCCGCCATGGCCCGGTGGTCACGTTGGTGGATGCCTACGGCGACGCAAGAATGGTCCGGGATGGTTTCACCGTGCTCTGTCGCGACGTCGTCGCGCCGGGCGGAGATGAGCTGCGCATGAAGGATATTCACATCAACGACTGAGTTCTCCGTGAGCCTTGGTAATCCGTGTCGGTCGATGAGTTCTTCTACCGTAGGCCACGGTAGCTGCGCCATGAGCAGTTTGCCGAGTGCCGACGTGTGACCGGAGATGTGAACTCCGTGAGTGAGAATCGGTTCCGTCGGGTCCGCCGATGCGTTGGTGATACAGACAACGCCTTGGCCATCCCAAGCGCCGACGGTCACCACAGCTGAGAGCTGGTGGGCGAGCGCTGCCACATGGCGAGTTGTATGGGCGTTGAAACAGCTGGAACGCATGAGCCGACGACTGATGAGCAGAACGCGCCAGCCGAGTCGATAGCGGTCGCCTGAAGTCTGCTGCAACAGACCAATAGCCGCGAGACTGGACATGATGTCGAATGTCGTCGACTTTGGCAGTTGCAGGCTCGCGGCTACCGCCGTCACACCCCACTCTGGTGTCTCAGTCGTGAAGAGGTCGAGCACCTTCCCGGTGCGGTCGATCGTGTTCAGCACCATGCGGCTTCACGTCCGAGAGGGCATGCGGTCTCCGCGGTCAAGAGCTCGGCGGGTGATTGGCGGCACGAGTTTGATCGGAAAGGCCGAGGGCGGCGAGTTTCGTCGAACAGAGCGCGATCACACGTTGTCGCTCGGATTCGCGCATCGGCTGAGGCGGGGCTTCCTGAACGAGCGCCAGCACTCGATGATAGAAGGTTGACGGTGCTATGCCGAACTCCGGCAATATGTACTCGTCGCCGTGATCGAACGGTCCCCACTGAGCCACGAACGAGAGCATGCGACCGTATTCAATGAGCTTGTGCGAGTTGACGTTTGTCGGTCGTGGCACCGGTCGCTTCGACTTTGGGGGTTGCTTGATCATCGAAGTTCCGCGTCGTCGAAGCCGCGCTCCAGCCGCAGGCGCACGGTGCCGAGATAACGTGCGGCGTCTGCGCCGTCGATGATCCGATGGTCGTAGGACAACGACAGGTAGGCCATTGAACTGGTCTTCACCACGAGGTTGCCGAGTTCATCGCGCCGAGGGACCAGCCGTTCGACCACCGTCCCGACGCCCAGGATGGCCGACTGGGGTTGATTGATGATCGGGGTGTCGAACAGTGCGCCGCGGCTTCCGGTGTTGGTGATCGTGAAAGTTCCTCCCGACAGATCGTCAGGCCGCACCGTCCCCGATCGCACCGCCAGGGCCGCAGCCGCGATGGCTTCTGCCAAGCCGGCCAACGTCATTGACTCGGCGTCACGGATCACCGGCACCATCAGACCCTTGTCACTATCTACCGCAACACCTAGATGGACGGCACTGTGATAGGTGACCTCGGTGCAGTCGGTGTTCAATGAAGAGTTGATCACCGGATGTGCCGCAAGGCCTTCCACGGCAGCGCCCACAACGAACGGCAGGTAGGACAGCTTCTGGCCGGTCCGGGCCTGGAATTCGGCTTTGTTGCGGTTGCGCACCAGCGCGACATTGGTCAGGTCGACTTCGACCACGGTCGTCAACTGCGCCGATGTCTGCAGTGATGTCAGCATGCGCTGAGCAATTGTGCGCCGGATCCGCGAGAGCTTCTCGACCCGCTCCGACGGTGATTCAACCGGTTCAAGTTCCGGTTCCGGTTCGACGACCTTGGGAACGCTCTCTGGCTCACTGGCTGTCTCCTCGGTGGGCGCTGCGTCGGCAGCGCCGATCACCGCGATGACCGCGCCGATCCCGACCACGGAGTCCTGCGGTTCGATGATCTGAGCCAGTATCCCGGCTGCGGGGGAGCAGACTTCGGTATCGACCTTGTCGGTGGCGACCTCGAGCAGGGGTTCGTCGTGCTGGACTTCATCGCCTACTGCTTTGAGCCACCGGGTGATGGTGGCCTCGGTGACCGCTTCGCCGAGGGCGGGCAGTTCCACGTTGGTAATGCCTGTGGCGGAGTTCATTTCACGCTCCGTTCGGCCAGGTCGAGTGCTGTGCTGACGATGCTGTCGGTGTCGATGCCGTGATACCGGTAGACATCGTCGAGCGAGCCGACCTGTCCGAATCGGCTCACTCCCAGAGCGGCTCCCGCCACATTGTTGATGCCGGTGAGAAACGCCAACGTATGTGGGTGCCCGTCGAGCACGGTCACCATAGGGGCCGCTCGCTCGGCCGGGAAGACCTGGTCGAGGATCCAGCTGGGGCTCTCGGAGAGCCCGCGGCGAGCTCGTAGTGCGTCGAACAGCAGGCCGGGGCTGGTCACGCAGATGACGTCGGTATCGATTCCCTCCTCGGCGAGCCGGTCGGCCGCCCGCAGGGATTCGGTGATCATCGCTCCCATTGCGACCACAGTGACCTGCGGTGTGCCACCGGCTCGTCGCAGGATGTACGCACCGGCGACCACTTGTTTTCTCCGGCGCTCTCGGGCGGCGGCATCGTCGGGAACCGATGCCAAAGTCTGGTCCACGGGCCGCGTGGAAAGTCGCACATACGACGACGAGCCGTCCGGCCGGCCCAACTGACCGATGCATGACAGCAACGTCCACTCGACATCGATGGCAAATGCCGGTTCGTAACTGATGCAACCAGGTTGCTCAAGGCCGATTGACGGTGTCTTGATGGACTGATGTGCGCCGCCCTCGGCCGCGAGTGACACACCTGAGGGGGTGCCGACCAGAATCGATTGTCCGCCTGCGTAAATGCCGTAGGACCACGGCTCCAGGGCACGTTCCACGAATGGGTCGTAGACCACACCGATCGGAAAGAGGGGTTCGCCCCACCGGCTCCACGTCGCGCCGAGCTCACCGATCAGGCCGACAAGATTGGTCTCGGCGATACCGAGTTCCATGTGCTGTCCGGTCGGTCTCTCCCGCCAGTGCATGATCGTCTCGGGGTCGTCGTCGAACCAGTTCCGACGTTCATTGGGAGACCACACGCCAACCTTGTTGAGCCAACCGGCCAGGTTGGTCGTTGAGCTGACGTCAGGGCTCACGGTCACTACACGCTTGGCCGCGTCGGGCGCTTGACGGCTCAGGTCGAGCAGCACTCGGCCCAGAGCCGCCTGGGTCGACGATGTGCCCGAGGGAGTGCGACCAGTGTCAACGGGCACGGCTGGCGGAGGCGACAGTGTCACCGGCTCGCGCCGCAGCCTCTCGGCAGTCGTGGCACAGAGTGCTCCGGACGCACTATCGGTGTCGAAACGCTGCCACGGTCTGCTCGGGTCCATACCGAGTTCCGTGGCGAACTGCTCGTACTGCTCGATGGTGAGTAGTGACGAATGATTCTGGGGATGGCCCTGGGTGGGCAGTCGGTGACCTTTGATGGTGTAGGCGATGATCACCGTCGGACGGGTGTCATCGATTTGGGCGTAGGCGGCGCGCAGTGCGCCGAGGTCGTGGCCGCCCAGATTGCGGATCGCGGCCAACAACGTGTTCTCATCCAGGTCGCGGATCAGCATCGAGATCTGGTCGGCCGCTATTCCGTTGCCGGGCAACCTCTCCCGCAGTTCTTCGGCTGTGCAGCGTAATAGACGCTGGTACTCGGGGTTGGGCATCTCGAGGATGCGGGTGCACAGCGCGGCCCCGCCGCTATGACCGAACAAAGTCTCCAGCTGGGCGCCGAACTTCACATTGATCACTTGCCATCCAGCGGCCGAGAACATTGCCTCCAGCCGTCCGGCAGCGATGTTCGGCACGACGCGGTCGAGTGATTGGCGGTTGAGGTCGACGATCCAGACGATCTCGCCGAGCTCGGCGACGGAGTTGTCCAGGATGGCTTCCCAGACCGCCCCCTCGTCGAGTTCGGCGTCGCCCACCAGTGAGTACTGGCGACCTTTTCCCGCGGCGCCGATCTGCGTATCGACGTAGCGGCGGGCGATCGTTCCCCATATCGGCGCGGTCGCCCCGATCCCCACCGAGCCTGTCGAATAATCAACGGGATCAGGGTCTTTCAATCGGCTGGGGTAGGACTGCAGACCACCGAACTCGCGCAGAGTAGTCAGGTACTTCTGATCGAGTTCGCCCAGCAGATAATTGATGCTGTGCAGCACGGGCGAGGCGTGCGGCTTCACCGACACCCGATCGCCTGGTTGAAGCTGTTCGAACCACAGCGACGTCATGATCGAGGTCATGGAGGCGCACGACGCCTGATGGCCTCCCACCTTCAGGCCGGTCGGATTGGGCCGAACACGGTTGGCGTGGTGGATGATCGACGTCGACAGCCACAACACGCGATCCTCGATTTCGCGGAGGGCGGCGTCTGCTGACGTGTCGGCGACACGAGGCCGTGCATCGACTGATTGCGAGCGGTCCATCAACGGGTTCCTTGCATACGAGTTCCAGATTGTGGGGACCGGCCTTCGCCGTGCTCAGGTCGTAAACACGGCGGCGACGGGTCGCAGCACGCCTGCTCGGGTGAGAGCGTGGGCGCTACCGACCGCGGTGAGGCGGTCGTCGGAGCTCCGTACGGGTGCAGAACTCGCTATCAAGTCGAGCATCGAACTACACTTTGGACAAGTTCACGTGGGTCGACTGAGCATTTTGCTGATGTCGATGTTCGGGCATTCAGTTGGAGGTTGTCATTTTGACCACGCAAACCAGAGTCGACGCCTTGGATGCTCGGATCCTCAAGGCGCTCAACGATGACCCTCGGGCCACCGTGATCGCATTGGCCGACAAGACCCGGCTGTCGCGCAACACCGTCCAGGCACGCATCAACAAGTTGGAACGACAAGGCGTCCTGCGCTCGTTCGAGAGACGCATCGATCCCGCCGCATTGGGCTACCCGTTGACGGCGTTCATCCTGACGCGCGTCACGCAGCGCAAGCTCGCTGCCATCGCCCGAGCGCTGCAGCAGGTTCCCGAAGTCGTCGAAGTGCAGGGACTCGGCGGTGCTATCGACCTGTTGATTCACGTAGTCGCCCGTGACGCAGACGATCTCTACCGGGTGGCCGGCCGGATACTCGATATCGACGGTGTCGAGCAGACCAACACCTCGCTGGTCATGCGCAAGCTCGTTGACTTCAGGCTGACACCGCTTCTGGAGAAGCTGGTTGAAGAAACGAAATGATGGCGTTTCCCGCCTCGATAATTGCTCGGTTGCGTTCCGTGGCAGCGGTTTTGCGTCCGGAGAAGAGACGAGGCGGCTCGTGCTTACCGTGGGCGGCAGGTCCTGAGGTAGCTGAGGAACGAGGCCTGCAGGCCAGTCACGTGCGTTTCGTGCAGGAGCGCGCTGGTGACCGTTGCGCCGCACGAGGTGAGGCGGTGAAGGACGGTGGCCGTGTTTTTCGCGAGACTCTGATAGACGGCCAAATCTCCAAGAAGCTCTCGGTCGTTGAAGGTCAGGTGAAGTTTGGCGGCCCGCCGGCTGTCATCCATCTCGTGAAGCAGCGCGAAGATCTCACTGTTCTCAGCCAGGATTCCGGGGCTGCCCGCTCCGATGCTCTCGAAGAGGGTGCTGCCGGTGAGCCAGGCATAGAGACTGAAAAGTCCACCGTAGGAATAGCCGAAAAGGCCGTGACCGCTTGCGGCTGTGCCGTAGTCGTGTGCGATCCGCGGGTGCAATTCCGCGGTCAGGAAGCTCAGGAACAGATCGGCGTGGGTGTCGCGTAATTCGGCGAGGTAGGCGTCAGCTTCTTCGCGTGTCCTGATGCCCGCCTGCAATCCCATCTCCACGGCATCGATGAGCTCCTTGGCGATGGGCTCACCGGGTGGCACGAAGTCTCTGTTGCGCAGCCGATCCCAGTCCTGTGCTTCCTCGCCCGCGTACCCGACGCTGACTTGGATGTAGGGCTCGATCCGTTGCATGGGGTCCATCTGGGTGACGATGAGCGGAGCCGTCAGACCCACGGCAAAGTTGCCGTCGAGCACATACACGATGGGCACCCGTGTTGTCGTGCTGTCGTAGCCGGGTGGCGTGGTAACCCAGACTCCGTAGTCGTGCCCACCGCTGGAACGCATCTCGAAGTACTCGGTGTCCGCGAGACAGCCTTGCCACATGGCGCTCATCAAAGGTCCTTCGCAAGTCGGCCGGCCTCGCAGCACGGAGCTCTCAGCGGCTTTTATCCATTGGACAATACTTATCCAATGGATAAAGTGCGGGAGTGATCTTGTCAAGCGCGGAACGCAAAGGCGGCGCGCGCGAGCGTCTTCTTGCTCGGCTTCTCGCTGCCTTCGGGGAGTCGCTTCCCTCGCCGGAGATGTCACTGCGTGAGGTCGCCGCCCGAGCCGAGACCAGCCACGCCCTGCTGCGGTACCACTTCGGGTCACTCTCGGGCGTCTTGGCGGCGATGCTCAAGGTGCAGCGATCTCGTGACAACGAGGCGTTTTTCGAGACCGCCCAGCAGGGCACTTTTGATGAACTTGTCGTGGCGATCTGGCGGGCCTACAGCCATCCGGAGCGGCTGTCGCGGGTCCGCGGCTTCTTCCACGTCGTAGGACTTGCGGCGCACAGCCCAGGGGACTTTCGTGAGTTCATCGACTCGCTCGACGACCTGACCATGATGTTGGCCTCGCTCGCAGAACGTGAGGGGCGCGACGCCAAGGAGGCGCTGTGCATGGCCACCGTCGCCGTTGCCGCGATTCGTGGCCTGCTCTTGCAAGCAGTTCTGACACCAGCACTCCTATCCGAGGATGCGGTGTCCTTGGTCTTGTGCATGAGCAAAGGTGGACGCGCGTCACCCCCGTGTCCGGGACCTTGAACGATCCTCGGCGAGAACGCCGGAGACGAATTGCCACGTTGACGCGTGCGTAACAGTTTCGCCACGAGGCGTTTATAGCGTTGGCGGTCAACCGTCCGTAACGATGCGGGCGATCGTGATGAATGAGGAACTCCTTTGAGCGGAAATGCCGTACGCCTGCAGGCGATCAACATGGTCGAGGCGTACGTGCCTCCAGCCGTCAGTTTCGTGCCGGGTGAGGAGCCCGGTGGAATCTTCGGAGCCAACGTCTTCAGCGTCGCCGAGATGCGGTCACGCCTGCCCAAGTCCGTGTACAAGTCCGTCGTCGCCACCATTGAAAAGGGCGCGAAGCTGGACCCGGCGGTCGCGGACGCGGTGGCGTCGGCGATGAAGGACTGGGCCCTGTCCAAGGGCGCCACCCACTACGCGCACGTCTTCTATCCGATGACCGGGCTCACCGCGGAGAAGCACGACAGCTTCCTGGAGCCGGTGTCAGACGGTCAGACCTTGGCGGAGTTTGCGGGTAAGACGTTGATCCAGGGCGAGCCGGACGCGTCAAGCTTCCCCTCCGGTGGCCTGCGCAGTACCTTCGAGGCACGCGGCTACACCGGCTGGGACGTCACCAGCCCCGCGTACATCCTCGAGAACCCCAACGGGAACACGTTGTGCATCCCGACGGTGTTCGTCTCGATGACCGGTGAGGCGCTGGACTTCAAGACGCCGCTGCTGCGCAGTCAGCAGGCGATGGGAGCCCAGGCAGCGCGCATTCTGAAGTTTTTCGGCCACAAGGATTTCGACCCGATTGTGTCGTTCTGTGGCCCGGAGCAGGAGTACTTTCTGGTCGACCGCCACTTCTTCCTGGCGCGCCCAGATCTGATCAACGCCGGTCGCACCCTGTTCGGTGCCAAACCGCCCAAGGGCCAGGAATTCGACGACCATTACTTCGGGTCCGTTCCCGACCGGGTGCTGGCCTTCATGATGGACACCGAGCGTGAGTTGTTCAAGCTCGGTATTCCGGCCAAGACGCGCCATAATGAAGTCGCCCCAGGGCAATTCGAGATCGCGCCGATGTTCGAGCGGGCCAACATCGCCGCTGACCACCAGCAGCTGCTGATGACGGTGTTCCGTAAGATCGCCAAGAAGCACGGCATGGAATGCCTGTTCCACGAGAAGCCATTCGCCGGCGTCAACGGATCCGGTAAGCATGTCAACTTCTCAATGGGCAACGCGCAGTTCGGAAGTCTGCTGGTGCCCGGCGATACCCCACACGAGAATGCCCAGTTCCTGGTGTTCTGCGCCGCGGTGATCCGGGCCGTGCACAAGTTCGGCGGACTGCTGCGGGTTTCGGTGGCCTCGGCCACCAACGACCATCGTTTGGGGGCCAACGAGGCGCCGCCCGCGATCATTTCGATCTTCCTCGGAGACCAGCTCGCCGATGTCTTCGAGCAGATCGCCAAAGGTGCGGCGACTTCGTCAAAAGGCAAGGGCAGCATGATCATCGGCGTCGACACGCTGCCTGTGCTGCCGACCGATCCGGGCGACCGGAACCGCACCAGCCCATTTGCGTTCACGGGCAACCGATTCGAATTCCGGGCGCCCGGATCAGGGCAGACGATCAACGTCCCGATGATCGTCCTCAACACGATCATGGCCGACTCGCTCGACTACATGGCGTCCGCGCTGGAGAAGGCCGTCGGTGACGGGGAAGCCTTCGACGCGGCAGTCCAGACGTTGCTCACCGAGATCATCACCGAGCACGGAGCGGTTGTGTTCAACGGCGATGGCTACTCCGAAAATTGGCAGATCGAGGCTGCAGCGAGGGGGTTGCCCAACCTCAAGACCACGCTGGACGCCATCCCGCAGCTGTCGACTCCGGAGGCGATCGAAGTATTCGAGAAATACGGGGTGTTCAGCGCGCGTGAGCTGAAGAGTCGCGAAGAAGTCCGGTACGAGATGTACGCGCTCACCGTCGGTGTCGAGGCGAAACTGGCACTGGAGCTCGGGTCGACGGTCATCTTGCCGGCCGCGATCCGGTACCAGACCGAGCTGGCACAGAACGTGGCCGCACTGAAGGCGGCGGGGCTGGCCCCCGACATGACGCTGCTTGAAACCGTCGGCGCGCCGATCTCGGAGTTGACTGCGGCGCTGGCGTCGTTGAAGGCGGCCCTGGCTGAACACGGCGGTGATTCCGCCGCCGAAGAGGCCGCGCACGCACAGACCCTGCTGCCGAAGATGGACGCGGTGCGGGCGGCCGCCGACACATTGGAAGGCGTTGTTGCAGACGATCTTTGGCCGCTTCCCACCTATCAGGAGATGCTGTACGTCTTGTGACCTCGGCGCTGGCCGGCAGAGCCGCCGCCGGGTGTGGGGAGTGCGCCGTCCATGCGGCGCGGTGTTGCCCAAACCCCATACCCGGCGGCCACGGCGTCCAGCAGTTCAGGTAGTCGGGCCTCCTTCTGTGGTCCGCTGGCGGGCGATCTCGTATGGGGCGATCAGCTAACTCCGCCAACCCAGCTACGGACCGTGATGTGGTGGCCACAGGCCAGGATGTGGGTCGGTTCACGTTCGTGGTCGATGCCGGTGCGATGGAGCCGTCCGTCGACGCAGTGGGTGGTCGCTCGGCTGGCGTGCAGACCTTGTCGTATACACCGGGTCCATGGGTTCACGATCGGACTGAACATTGCTCGGCTCACCGCCGCCGCGTCGACTGGTTGCCAAGGGGATCAGAAACGAGGCCGCGGAATTTCGCACACTTATGCCGCGGCCGCATTGGAAATGGCCGGTTATCCCGCTCAGCGGTATGCACCGTTGACACCTCAAATCGGTCTCGCTACGTTTCGCCCCTAATCGATCAGTCACGTGGCCGACTGATCGTGCCTCAGGATCACTGGATCGAACGGCAATAAGGAGCAGGCATGGCAGCCGATGCTGATGTCGTCGAGCAACTGGCAGCGCACAGCCCGGAAATCGAGGGCGATGCTGAGCATGTGGCCGATGACATCGATCTCGACGACGACTCGGCTAAACCAGTTGTTGCAGACTCTTTTTCGAGTCGGCGTTCACCGGCTCGATTGGCAATCTGGGCTAGTGTGGTCATCGCAGTTGGGTTGGCTGCATTGGGCGGATGGCTCGGCTACGACAGCCACCGCCATCAGCAGGCCGACGACCAGCGCAACATGTTTGTTGAAGTGGCCAAGCAGGGGGCCGTCAACCTCACCACTATCAACTACTCCGAGGTCGATAAGGATGTCCAGCGCATTTTGGATTCGTCGACCGGCGTATTCCGCGAGGACTTCCAGAAGCGCGCCCAGCCGTTTGTCGATGTAGTCAAACAGATGCGGTCCGTGTCGACGGGCACTGTCTCTGGTGCGGGGGTCGAATCACAAGATGGCAATCAAGCCCAGGTGCTTGTAGCCGTATCGGTGAAAACCGTATCGGCGGGTGCTCCCGAGCAGGAGCCGCGTCGCTGGCGGATGCGAATCAGCGTCCAAGGCAATGGAACTGACGCGAAGATTTCAAATGTTGAGTTCGTGCCCTGATGGCCAACTTGTGCCCGACCGGCCACAACGCACAGGAGTACTAAGGTGACATCCACAAGCGAAACGCTCGACCGGCCAAGCGATCTCGGCGATGACAGTGCGAACGAGTTTGCAGATGAGAACAGCGAAACTCGCGAATCAGAACCAGAGACCGATACTGCGGTCGAGCCGTGCGTAGAGCACGGACAGGCCGGTGGGCATTGGCGGCTGGTTGCCTTCGGTCTGCTGCCAGCAGCGGTACTGCTCTTGGCTGTTGCCGTCGGGTTCATGTCGTATCAAGACCACTCAGCCACCGCGGCTGACACCGCTCGCACCGAGTCGATCCATGCGGCAACGGAAAGCGCTGTGGCGCTGCTGTCCTACCAATCCGATTCGGCTGACAGGACGCTTAACGATGCCCGCGACCGGTTGACGGGTGCGTTCAAGGACTCGTATTCGTCGTTGATCCACGACATCGTTATCCCCGGAGCCAAGCAGAAACACATATCCTCGTTAGCCACGGTGCCGGCAGCGGCGTCGCTGTCTGCCAGCGACCAGCATGCGGTCGTGCTGCTGTTCGTGAATCAGAGCATCATTGTTGGTTCTGATGCTCCGACTTCCAGCACGTCGTGCGTGAAAGTCGCCTTGGACAAAGTCGGCAGCCGCTGGCTTATTTCTCAGTTCGAGCCGATGTAAGCCGGAAACCCGGAATGTTCACTGAGCGAAGCGTTGCTAGAGCGGTCATCCTCATGGCGATCGCGGCCAGTGCGATGCTGAACACGGCAGTCGCCGATGCGGATACCGTCGCCTACGTCTTCAACATCGCGGTCCGTCCGGGCTATCACTTCAGCGGACCTGAGGACGCCCTGCAGTACGGCTATGGAGTGTGCGACGACGTCAGCGCTGGCCGTCCGTACGGTGCCCTGATCGCCAAGGTCAAGGACGACATACAGACTACCGATGAATACCAGGCCGGATATCTGATCAACCAGGCCGTCAACGAACTGTGTCCGGCTCAGATCTGGCAACTACGCCAGTCCGCGGCCGGATACCGACCCGCATGAGAGTCGTAATGAAAACCATTACAGTGCTGGCACTTGGCGCAGTGACGTTCGCGCTGGCACCTATCTCGGCGGCGTTGGCCGACAACAGCCGCCTTAACAACAGTGTGGTGGCCAACATCTACACCATCCAGCATCAGGCTGGATGTACGAACAACATACGAATGAGCAACCAACTGATGCTCGCTGCACAATGGCACACCGACGACCTCATGGCGAACCGAAACCTAGACGGTGACAGCGGATCCGACGGCTCGACTGTCACTGATCGTGCGCGGGCGGCGGGCTATCGCGGGTCTGTAGCCGAAACCGTTGCCATCAACCCAGCCCTCGCCATAAACGGCATCGACATCCTGAACCAGTGGTACTACAACCCATCCGACATGGCGATCATGAGTAACTGTGCCAACACTGAAATGGGTGTCTGGTCCGAAAACAGCATCGACCGTTCTGTGGTGGTGGCCGTCTACGGAAGTCCGACTTAGAACGCGTGTGATTCAGTTCTGCTGCTGGGTAACCCGAATCGCGCACGGTGATCATCCACGGTAATGCGAAGAAGACAGGTGAGGTATGGATCCGAGTCCAGATTACGACGCCAGCGATGAGATCGAGCACTTCTTCAACTGGTTGCCGTGGGCCCTGCGCGGTGCATATCCACCCCCGGCCTATCCTCCGGTGTAGGTGACCGAATATGTCAAACCTTGGCCGGGTATCCGGGGAGTGTTCGTCGATCGGTGATCTGAGTTGGGGCAAGCGGTCGGTTGCGCTGGCGCTGCGGACCGTACTGGCGGTGGCCGCTCTTGCGGTGTGTCTGTGGACCACAGCAACCAGCAAGGCCGCTGGCCAAATTGAGTATTTGGTGGTGCCGTCTGCAGCCATGGGCCGTGACATTCCAGTGGCCTTCCAGGGCGGCGGACCGCACGCTGTCTGTCTGCTCGATGCCTTCAACGCCGGTCCCGATGTGAGCAACTGGGTGACGGCCGGCAATGCTATGGGGACGCTGGCCGGTAAGGGCATCTCCGTGGTCGCGCCGGCGGGCGGCGCGTGGAGCTTCTACACCGACTGGGAGCAGGACGGCAGCAAGCAGTGGGAGACGTTCCTGAGCCAGGAGCTCCCGGACTGGCTGGCGGCCAACAAGGGGCTGGCGCCGAATGGTCACGGAATCGTCGGTGCCTCGCAGGGCGGCACCGCAGCGCTGACGCTGGCCGAGTTCCATCCGGACCGCTTCCGGTTCGCCGGTTCGCTGTCGGGGTTCTTGTATCCGTCGGCCACCGACCTCAATGGCGCGATCACCGAAGGAATGCAGCGGTTCGGTGGAGTGAACACTCAAGCTATGTGGGGCGCGGCGCAGCTCGGGCGTTGGAAGTGGCACGACCCGAACGCGCATATCGGGTTGTTGATAGACAACAACATTCGTCTGTGGGTGTTCAGTCCGTTGACGGTGACGTGCAGCGATCCGGCCGCGATGATCGGCTACTGCGACCAGGCTCAAGGTAGCAACCTGACCTTCTATTCGCATTACCGAACAGCCGGTGGGCACAATGCGCATTTCGGCTTCCCGGATGGCCTCCAACATGACTGGGGCAGCTGGGGACCGCAGCTGTATGCGATGTCGGGCGACCTGGCCGCCACTATTCGGTAGCCGTCGAAACGTCAGCGCCGGCCTGAGGCCGCCAGGCGGCGAGCGAATTCGGGTGACGCGATTGAGATCGCCTGAGGCCTGAGCTCGGTATGTAGTGCGAGCTGATGGAGATCGGTGTCGATCGAGCCGGGTACCGCGGTGGCCCGCATCGACGCCTTTGTCGCCAGCACGGTCTCGCGTGGCGCGGAGGCCGGACCGGCTGCCAATTCCAGGGCGGCGGCTACGGGGTCGTCGGCGACCCGTAATGCCAGCCCGTACTGCACTGCGGTGGTTGCATCGAATTTCATGCCGAAAAGCAATGCAGCCCTGGCAATCTGCGGACCGACAGCGCGCTGCAGCATCCAGCTTGCGCCACCGCCAGGGTGGATACCCAGTTTCTGAAAACGTGGGTCGAACATGGCATGCGGGCCTGCGATGCGGACGTCGGTGGCGAGGGCGAGATTGAGTCCGGCGCCGACTGCCGCGCCGTTGACGGCAGCGATCGTCGGCAGCGTGCATCCTGCGATGGCCATGAAGCCGTCATAAATTCCCAGCAGGCCCTCCTCGGTGGCCACGCCAAGTTCACTTAGGTCGGCGCCCGCGCAGAATGCCTTACCGGCGCCCGTGACGACCAATGCGTGCACGCCACTGTCACTTTCGGCCTCCGTGACCGCCGCCCGTAGCTGGGTCGACAAGCCGGCGGAGACAGCGTTGCGGCGGTCGGGATCGTTGACGGTGACCAGTGCGACACGGTTGTCGACGCGGTATTGAACCAGGGATGAGGTGCTCATATGGACTGCTCCATGAATTCTCTTGGCGGCCGGTTGTGCAATGCGGTGCCGCGACGTGCGGATTTCTTGACGAGGATCAACAGTGTCAGTTGGACCTAATCCAAAAGATCGACGACCGTGGACATCTCAGAGTTGGCGAAGAGGAATTCTTCGGCCTTCTGCAGGTGTTTGGTCCACAACTCACCCGCTTTCTCTGCCTCGCCTGCCTTGATGAGGTCCAAGACCATCCGGTGTGTTTTGGCGGAGCGACGCAGGGCCTGTTCGGCACGCGGGCCGGTGGTTGGTTGCAGCGATCGGTTGGCCTTTTCGATGATGTGGTGCAGCATTTCACTGATGATGCGCAGTGTGTGGTTCGACGACAGTCGAGCGATCGCGGCGTGAAAGTCTGTGAGTTGGTCGACCCCGCGGCTCCCGGGCGCAAGTGTCGCTTCGCGGGCAACGATGTCTTCTAGCTCAGTGATGACCGCGAGGTTCTGATCGCTGGCGAGTTGTTTGATCATCGGTATCTCGATGGCGATGCGGGCGTCGTAGACGTCGCGGAGTGTGACGCTTTCTCTTTCGAGGATGAGGCCGGCATAGCGAGCAAGGGTTTCGCGTTGGGGGCGGGCGACTCTGGCGCCACCGTGCGCGCCACGTTGCATTTCAATGAGGGACTCGGATTCCAGTACTCGAATCGCTTCACGCAGTGTTGGTCGGGACACCCCGAACCGTTCCATCAGCGCAGTTTCAGGAGGGAGCATGGTGCCCTCGGCAATCTCGCCTCGGACAACCATTTTCCGCAGCACTGTGGCGACGCGATCGGCCATCTTGGGTTCTCGAAGGCTATGGACGTCCATGGTATGTCCTCCACCGCGCCGTTTGAGCGGCGCGTATAGCGTTAAATGATCATCTAGTTGAATGTTTAGCTTAGCTCCGAGTGGCGGCCGGCCAGGCGCAAGGACGCTGTTGGCCAATTGTTGTCCGAGATCACGTGAGGTGACCGGCCTGGTTGGTGCTGGGCGGGGCGAGGTTCCCTATCGTGAGATCGCATACGCTGGCGGCGGCCAAGGCGGCGTGGCCGAGCTGTTGTGCGTAGTGGACGGTGGTGCCGTAGTCGTCCGACCAGCTGCGTAGTCGTGTGCTGTATCGCCACAGCGGATGTTCTGCAGTGACCCCGATGGCGCCGTGAAGCTGGTGGGCGATGGTGATGACGTCGGAGGCGGCACGGCCGAGCACGGTCTTGGCGACGGTGACCGCGAATTCGGTTTGTGGGGCACTGAATCCGAAGTCGGTTGCCGCAGCGACGGCCATGGTCGCGGCGGCGCGGCCGCGTTCGATCTGTCCGGCCATCGTGGCCAGCGCGTGTTGAACGGATTGGAAGCTGCTCAGTGCTCGCCCGAACTGCTCGCGGTCACGAGTGTGCGTGACGGTCAGTGCAGCGGTGGCGTCTAGCGCCCCCATCATTTGCATGCAGCGGGCCCAGGCGCCTCGACGAATCAGCTCGGTGTAGACGCGCACGTCAATTGGGCGAAGATCGTCGCGGGCTACGGTGAAGTGGACGGTGTCCCTGGGTTCTCCCGCTAGGTTCTGACCACTGCGAATCTCGGTCTGCTCGGCGAGCGCGGTATAGCGGGTGTCGCCGATGCGTACGACGAGGACCATCGTTGAGGTCGCGGCCCATGGCACGTTGGTGGCGACGCCTGTGATCTGGTCACCCGCCGTTGTGGCGTCGGCAATCGCGACGGTCATCGGCCCGTGCTGAAGAATTGGCAGTCCGCTCTGCTGGCCCAACCACGCTGCGAGCAGATCGGTTTCGGCGATGGGCACCGCGGCGGCATGGCGCGCGAGCTCATAGAGCATGGTGGCCGCCTCGGTGGGGCCGGCGTCGAGATCCAAAGTGCTGGTTAAACGCGACAGTGCAGTGTCCTCGAGTTGGCACCACAGGGTGTCGTCGAAGACATCGGGTCGGTGCTGGTGGCCGACGCGGGCGTCGAAGGAGCGTTTTCCAATTTGCTTGACCAGATCGCGAAGGGGCGCTGTGTGGTCATCGTGGTCTGCTGGTGCGCTTGTGAAGAGCCCACCGAGTAATGCGTTGGTCGCGGTCATCGCAGGCCCATTTCACGCGCGACCACGCCACGCAGAACTTCGTTGGTGCCGCCGCGCAATGTGAACACATGTTTGTGCAGCCAGGCGTTGGCGAGTAGGTCGGGTAAGCCCGGGCGGTCCGGGGCGTAGGTGAGCAAGTCTGCGATGACGTCGACGGAGTCCTGTTCGAAGCGGGTGCCGAGGTCTTTGACCAACGCTGCTTTTGTCGCGGCATCGTGTCCGTCGGCCAATGCGCGGGCGACACTGATGGATAGCTGGCGCAGCGAGATTTGCCGGGCGAGCAAGTCGCCGACGGTGGCGGCCACGTGGTTGTCAATCGTTGGGTTTGCCGACAGCGCACTGACGGCGGCCTCGACGAGCGGCGCGGTGGACAGTATCCGTTCGGGACCGCTTCTTTCGAAAGAGAGTTCGGCGGTCACTTGGTGCCAGCCGTTGCCGATTGTGCCGAGCACGTCGCTATCGGCGGCGTGGACGTTGTTCAGCTGCACTTCGTTGAAATGGTGTTCGCCGGACATCGAGACGATCGGGCTGACGGTGATGCCGGGGGTGTCTGTGCGCAGAAGGAACTGGCTTAGACCTGCGTGCCGGTGGTGAGGGTCGAGGGGAGTAGTGCGCGCGAGGATGACGATCTGGTGGGCATGGTGGGCGCCGCTAGTCCAGGTTTTGGTGCCGTTCAGAACCCAGCCGTGATCGGTGCGGACGGCTTTGGTCTGTACTGCGGCCAGGTCGGAGCCCGCCTGATGTTCGCTCATTCCGATGGCGGTGTGTAGCCGCCCGGTCGCGATACCTGGCAGCAGCCGGCTCTTCTGATCTTCAGTGCCGTATGCGAGCAGAGCCGGCGCCACTTGGCGATCGGCGATCCAGTGTGCCGCAACCGGCGCCCCCTCCATCAGCAGTTCTTCTGTGACTACGTAGCGGTGGAGGTGCCCGAGCCCCTGGCCGCCGTACGCCTGGGGAATGGTCAGCCCGATGAATCCGGCGTCGCCGAGGCGGGCGCTGAATGCCGGATCCCATTGGCTGAGCCAGGAATCTACGTTGGGCTGCCAGCCGTATGCGGCGCGGTCGGCGCGCAAGAAGTCGCGGATGCGGGTGCGCTGGACAGCCAGATCGGGATCGTTGGCGCACAGGACGTCGAAGCTGCTCACTGGATCGCCCCCTACACCGTGGGGAGCGAGACATTGGACAGGTAGAAGTTCGGCGTGAGGTCCTGTTCCCGGGCTGCGAGCCGATAACGCGAGAAGTCGGTGATGCCTTCTTCGGTGAGGACGTCCTCATCGGTGTAGAAGTGGCCGCTGCAGGCGGTTGGCCGGGTCACGATCGCGTGGGCAGCGTCGGCCATGATTTTCGGGATTCGCGACTGGGCGGTGATCACGTCTTCGCCCATGGCGGCGATCATGCCGGTGCTGGCAACCGTGGTGGCGGGCCACAGAGAGTTGACTGCGATTGGTACTGCGGCGAATTCGGCAGCCCAGCCGAGAGTGAGCAGACTTTCCGCGTACTTGCCGACAGTGTGGCCGGCGTGCGCGCCAACCCAGGCGGGCGTCAAGTTGAGGGGTGGGGAGACGTTGAGGATATGCGCGGCGTCGGAGCGGCGCAGGTGGTCATAGGCGGCGTGCACGAGCGCGAATGGCCCTGCGACGTTGGTGGCGAGGAGGCGTTCGAAGTTCTTGGGCGGGAGTTCCGGCGTTCGGCGCAAGTCCAGGGCGCCGGCGTTGTTGATGATGACGTCGATGCCGCCAAAGGTGTCGACGACTTCGGTGACCGCATTTTGAATGCTGGTGGCCTCGCGCACGTCGCAGACCAGTGAGAGGGCTTGCCCACCGGCGGCGCGAACAGCTTGCGCTGTTTCGGTAAGGGTGCCAGTGATTTTGGGATGCGGAGTTGCCGTCTTGGCTAGTAGCGCGACGTGGGCGCCGTCGGCCGCGGCCCGGATTGCGATCTCGCGCCCGATGCCGCGGCTGGCGCCGGTGATGACGACGACGCGGTTGTTGAGCGTGCGCGGGGTTGAGTTGTTCACGGGTCTCCTAATCAGCACGGGTTCACGAGATTGGTTATACAGTTAATGATATAACTATATACCTAATGGAGTGACGAGGGAATCGCCCCGTCACATCAACGCGAAAAGGGGCCCGAATGAGTGCGGTTGTCTCGATCGGCACCTACCTGCCGCCCTGGCAGGTAGGTGGCCGGCGTGTGTCAGGGCCCGATGAAGACGCGGTGACGATGGCAGTGGCTGCGGGGCGGGCCGCCGATCCAGCCGGTACTGCCGTCCGGGTAGTGCTGGTATCACGCGATTATCCGCTGCTCGAAGGCGGTAGCGGGGCGGTGTTGTTGGCTGGGTTGTCTCTGCCCGCCGACGTTGCCGTGACTGAGGTGCTCGGCGGGGCGCCGACGGTGCTGGATCAGGTTGCCGAAGCCAGTGACGGCACGTTGGTAATCGCGGCCGATGAATCAGGGGGCGCGGCCGCGCTACTGACGGGAAGATCTGACCTCCGGGTGCGGGTTCTGGCACGTCAGAACCGCAGCTTGCCGATTGTGGCACGGGGTAGTGATGGAGTGCGGCACGTGTACGGTGACGCCCGACTGGAGCGGAACGTTGGCGTCCAAGGCACTTTGGCGCGGCTGAATCTGTCAGGTCCTGGCCCGGTAATCGCGGTCGTCGGCGCAAAGGCGGCGCAGTTGGACCAGCGGTGGCATGCGTCGGCGGCCATCACCGAATCCGCGAGTTCTGGTGCGGCCGTGCTGCGTTCGATCGCGGAAGGGATCGAGCGACGGGTTTCGGGCTGGATAGTCGCCGTCGAGCAGTGCAGCGCGACTGTCGCGGAGTTGTCCTTGGGCCAAGGTTCGGCGCTTGTCGTGCGTGATGAACCGCTGGCCCGAGAGCGCCCATCCCTTACGTCCGCGTCGGGCACCGGTATCCCGATCTCGCTAGCCGCCTACGAGCGCGCTTTCGATCCGAAATTGCGTTGGGAAGCGGCCATTTTCGTGGAGCGGCCGGGTATCGATGCCCGGCCGGTGTTTCCGCCGCGATTGCGGGTGGATTCGGCGGGCGGTTTGGCGGCCCCACAACACATGCAGCCTCTTCCGCGCTCGGGGACCGTGTACACCCACACAACGGTGCGGCTCGCGGTTCCTGACCTGCCGGGACCCTACTCGTTGGCGGTTGTCCAGCTTGACGATAGCCCCGTGCGCGTGTTGCTGAAAGTGACCGGCGTGCCGGCGGGAGAGGTGACAGTCGGACAGCCCGGCGCGATCGTGTTCCGCAGGATCGCGATGCGGACCGGTATTCCTGATTATGGCTATGCGTTCTGGCCGGGAAAGCAAGGAGTGACAGCATGAGGAATGTTGCAATCGTCGGGGCCGGGATGACGCCTTTCGGTGAACACTTCGGTCTAGGTCTCAAAGATCTGGTGCCTATGGCCTACGCCGAAGCAGTGGCACATGTCGACAAAGGGATCGAAAAGGCTGACATCGACGCCATCTGGTTTGGGGAGCTGACCACTAGTGACGGGTTCCCGGCGGGCATTGTGGCCGACACGCTGGACCTTACCGAGATACCGGTGACCAGGGTCGAAAATGCCTGCGCGACAGGAAATGACGCGATTCGCAACGGGGCGATTGCGGTCGCCTCGGGCCTGTACGACGTGGTGCTGGTACTTGGTGCGGACAAAGTGAGGGAAACGGCGACGAATTCGACGTTCTGGGAATGGGCGACGCTCACGCGCGACAATGCGTGGGACTATCCGCTTGGTCTTGTAGCGCCGGCGAACTTTGCCCTCCACGTGACGCGTTATCTGCACGAGTCGCCTGCAACCAAAGAACACATGGCGATGGTGGCGGTTAAGAACCACTTCCATGCCGTCAATAACCCAAAGGCCCAGTTGCGCTATGAGATCAGTGTGGAGCAGGCGCTGGCAGCGCCGATAGTTGTCGATCCGTTCGGCCTCTACGACTGCACTCCTCAGAGCGACGGCGCCGCAGCGGTAATTCTGGTCGCCGAAGACGTCGTCGACCGCTACACCGACAGGCCAGTCTGGGTGCGTGGCGTCGGGCTGGGCATGGACAAGGTGATGCATCAGCACAAGGACGACATGGCCTCATTCCCCGCGACGGTGCGGGCGGCGAAGGCTGCTATGTCGATGGCCGGCATAAGCCCACGTGATATCGATGTGGCTGAGGTGCACGACTGCTTTACCGGGGTCGAGCTGATCAGCTATGAGGATCTTGGCTTCGCCGAACGCCATATGGGCTACAAACTGATTGAGTCGGGTGAGACCTATGTCGGGGGTGCGTTGCCGGTCAATCCCAGCGGTGGGCTTAAGGCCAAAGGCCACCCACCGGGCGCAACGGGTGTCGCTCAGTGCTACGAACTGTTCAGTCAGCTGCGCGGAGAGGCTGCGAACCAAGTCGACGGTGCCCGGATCGGGTTGGCGCACAACGTCGGTGGGCCGACCGCGGTGGCCGCGGTGACGATCCTGTCCGCTGAAAAGGGCTGAGGTCCGCGCGTCGCTGGGCCATAGATCTGAGGCTGGTAGGGAACCGAGTTCCCCACCAGCCTCAGATGTATGGTGTTCGTGCTGGATTGCTCAGCCGCAGGTGATGACCGCAGGCAGTGCTGCGGCGTCGGTTGCCGCGAACAGCTCCTCGGCCAGCTGTGTCTCAAGCTGATGGTAGGACCCGCACAACGCATCCAGTTGCACGCCCCGAGTGACGTAGCGGTGCAGTACGTGTTCGACCGTCAATCCGATTGCGCCGCAGACTTGCATCGCAGCATCGGCAGCGCCGCGGTGGGCTCGGCCGGCCGCGGCTTTGGCTACTTGTGCCGGAAGCGGCCCGCCATAGCGCCATGCGTTGGCGAGCAAAGCGCGAGCGGCTGCCAAATCTGCCCAGGTATCGGCCAGTAGATGACGGGGGGATTGAAACGCGCCAACTGGGGCTCCGAACTGCATGCGGACCGTGACGTGCTGGACGGCGATCTGGAGAAGCTGTTCGGTGACCGCGGTCAATTCGGTCGCCAGGGCACGCTGCGCGGCGGCAATTGCACGCCGCCACTCGTGGGCAGCGTTGGCCCCGGGAGTGATCGGGGTAGGGCCCCACACGCGGGTCCAGCACGTCGTGGGGTCGAAAGTATCGAGTGCGGCGCCGCGGAGCTGATCGGCGTCGATGATGGTCAACTCGACTGCGCCGTCCGTACCGGGCACTGCGACCGCGATTCGTCCGCTCAGCGGGCCCAGGACAATCCCGGCGACCTGCTCTCTGTTCGGCACACCGCCGTCGGGAAACGGCAACAGGACTGAGTCGGCAGCGCCGCCAAGCGAGGGCCCGAGTTCGGCGAGCATGACGCGGTCGAGGCAGTCGGTGTGGGTTAGATATCGGCCCTGAGCGCGGAACAACAGCTCGACGGATTCGATCGGATACTCCGATTCGATTTCTGCCCAACCCATCTCCGCCAATTGCCGGCCGAGCGGCACGTGTTCTCCGGCAGGGAGTTCGGCAAAGAGGCGTAGCACCGCTTCTTCGACGATCGGCCAAGTTTCGTCACCGGTAGCGCTCATCAACGTTTCTCCCTAGGCAGTTGCAGGATGTGATCGGCGATGATGCCGCGTTGCACTTCGGCGGTGCCACCCATGATGGTTGCCGCTCTCGAGTACCACCAATCCGCTCGAGCTTGATCGCGCTCCGCAGGAGTGCTGGGTAGGGCGCCGGTGACGATCTGGCCGTGTTTGACGTCGAAAATCAGGTCGTGCACGGCCTTTTCAGCCTTACTGAACAGAAGTTTGTCAATGCTGCTGCCGGGCCCGACGGCGTCGCCACTGGCGAGAGCGTGCACGGTGGCTGCGGCGCGGGCCTGGGCTGCCAGCACTTCGACATAGATGCGCGCGAAACGTTCTCGTTGCGCGGCAGCCGCGCCATTGGCTTTGATGTACGCGCGCAGATGCCCGAGTTGTGTGAGGGCACTGGTCAATACTGCGTAGCCGTACATACCGCGTTCGTATTGCATGAGATGCATGGCTACGGCCCAGCCGCCGTTGATATCGCCGACGATTCGGGCGCGGGGCACCGCGACGTCGTCGAAGAAGACCTCAGCGAGTTCGCGTCGACCGCTGGCCAAGGAGATCGGACGCACGGTCACGCCGGCGGCGTTCGCGTCGACCATGACCATGGTCAGCCCGCGGTGACGGCTTTCTGTTGTGCCCGTGCGCACGAGCGCCAGGAGCCTGGTCGCGGTCGGGCCCTGACTGGTCCATATCTTCTGGCCGTTGATGATGAGGCCGCCACGCCCGTCGTCGGTGCCGCGAGTCCGGAGTGCAGCCAGGTCGCTACCGGCTTCCGGTTCTGAGAAGCATTGACCCCACCACTCGGTGCCGCGTAGGTAGCCCGGCAGATACGCTGAAGCGAGTTCGGGCGCAAACGTGATCAGCGCTGGGCCAAGGGTTTCCAGGGTCCAGTGTTGAGCGGGGACGGGGAGCATGGCATGGCTGAGTTCTTCGTAGTAGATGGCGCGGTGCACCTCGTTGCCACCGAGCCCGCCAGCGTGTTCGGGCCAGCCATAACGATTCCAGCCGGCTTGGTGGAGTCGGGCCAGCACAGCGGCACCGTGCGTCATTTCGGATTCGGCGCTGGTGTGCGGAGCGTCGCGCCACTCGCTGGACCACTCCAGATCACGCAGGTAGCGGCGGAGATCATGCCGGTAGCAAGCGTGATCTAGGTGGTACTCCCGAGCGCGATCGGCGCAGGCGCTGTCAACGGGTACCGGCACTGGAATCTCCTCGGTTTGGTGGGACCCGGCTGCTCCGGGTGTTGATCGTCTCTACCAGTTACATCAGTTCTGGGGGAGCGGACCGGCAAGGCCACGGGGTGCGGTGCCGTAGAGCCAACTGACGGCGTCACTTATTTCTTTGTATTGCAGGGATATTCCGTCGCTGGCGTGGTAGGAGCTGGCAGCTTCTGTGAACCCTTCAACCCTGCTGAGTCGAGCTCCGTTGATACGTAGGATCTGTCCCGTCAGCCATGAGGACTGCGGTGACTGCAACCACGCCACCACTGGTGAACTACGTGCCGGGTCGAGTGCGGTGTCGGATGCCTGGTTGGCGCTGAAGAAGCTTTCACTGATCCGGGTCACCGCCAGAGGCGAAATCGCATTGACCGCAACGCCGTAGCGGCGCGCCTCGAGCGCAGTGACGACGGTCAAGTTGGCAATGGCGGCCTTGGCCGCTCCGTATGCGCACTGCCCGACATTGCCCCACAGACCGGCGCCGGAGGTGGTATTGACCACGTGCGCATCGACCGGGCGCCCGGACTTCGATTGATCACGCCAGTAAGCACAGGCATGCTTCGTGACGGCGAATGTGCCTTTGAGGTGTACGGCGATGACTGCGTCCCAGTCTTCCTCGGTGGCGTTCGCCACGGTGGCATCGCGCAAGATCCCGGCGTTGTTGACCACGCCGGTGAGCGTTCCGAACGTATCGACCGCGGCGGAGACCATGTCGGCGACATCTGCCCACGCCGACACCGAACCGGTGTGAGCAATGGCGGTACCGCCCGCAGCCTGGATTTCCTCGACAACGGCTGCCGCCGGCGCGGATTGGCCGCCGCTGCCGTCGCGGCTGACTCCGGGGTCATTCACGATGACCGCGGCTCCGAGAGCAGCCAGAGCCAAACAGTGGCTTCGGCCGATACCGCGTCCACCACCTGTCACCAGGACTACTTGGCCGTTCAAGGGTGCGGTCATCATGGTCTCTCCTTGGCATCTCGGGGCTGTTCACGGCGAGACTGTTTGCGGTGGGCCGGAATACGCATCCGCCCGGCATGTGCAGTCACCGTGGCTCTTTGGGAAGACCCAGGACGCGTTCGCCGAGTACGTTGCGTTGGATCTCGCTGGTTCCGCCGAGGATGGTCTGGGCGCGACCGACCAGCATGCTGTGAACCAGATCATTGTCATCGGAATGTGCGCAGGCGTCCGTGCCGAGGACTTCGGTGGCCAGGTCTCCGAGGTCGCGATCTGTTTCTGAGGTCATGAGTTTGAGCACTGAGAACTCAGGAGAGGCCACGTCGCCGCGGTCGACGGCGCGCTGCCAGGTCGCACGCAACAGCCACATCCTCGCCCACAGTCGGGTCAGTGACCGTGCGAGCACTGGATCGAGTAGTCCGCGATCGCGGGCTGCCTGAGCCATCCGCGCATGCAGTTTGAACATCGACACCGCCTGAGAGCCCAGCGTCAGCCGTTCGCGGCCGAGGGTGAACATCGCAAGCTGCCAGCCTTGGCCGACTTCGCCGATCAGGGCATCCCGGTCAACTTCGACCCCATCGAGGAAGACTTCGTTGAATTTGCTCTCGCCGTCGATCTGAGTGATGGGCCGGACGGTTATCCCGGTCGCGTTCATCGGCACGACAAACATGCTCAGGCCTCGATGACTATCGCTGCCTGTGCGCGCCAGTAATAGGCCGTATTGCGCTGATTTCGCCGCCGAACTCCACACTTTCTGACCGTTGATCAGCCAGCCCGATGTTGTCTGTTCGGCGCGTGTACGGACGCCCGCCAGGTCGGACCCGGCGTCCGGTTCGGAGAATAGCTGGGTCCATACGTGCTCGCCGAGACGTATCGGTTCCAGGTATCGGCTCTGCTGTAGAACGGTCCCGAAGTGGATGAGGATGGGGCCAACCAAGTCGATTGCGGTAATTCCGAGCTGGCGCGGGACCTCCGCGCGAGCGCATTCCTCGGCGAAGATCGCTTGCCGCAGAACAGATGCGCCCTGGCCGCCGTGTCGTGTGGGCCAGTGCAGACAGGCATACCCGTGATCGGCGAGATAGCGATGCCACTGCCGGCCTGGGGTGACATCCGTGTCGGTGGGCGTCGGGCCGTAGTTGCGCAGTCCGTCCGGTTTAGGTGCCGAATCCAGGAAGCGGCGGATCTCTGCGCGCACGCCAGCAGCGTCCTCGCCGAGCTCGG
The DNA here is from genome assembly GCF_058790275.1 of Mycobacterium sp. FW102-FHT13B02. Lineage (NCBI taxonomy): Bacteria > Bacillati > Actinomycetota > Actinomycetes > Mycobacteriales > Mycobacteriaceae > Mycobacterium > Mycobacterium sp. FW102-FHT13B02. The sequence goes on along the minus strand of NZ_JBYTCM010000003.1, from coordinate 402,252 downwards.
TGTGGGTTTCCATCATTTTCCTGCAATCTCGCCAACGGCGTTGGCGTCGTGGAATCGATTGGCGATCACAGCAATTCGGCCTTTCCTCGCAGCTGTTCCCAGTGCATTGACGGGCCCCCGAACAGAACTTCGTCGGTCCGGGCCCGCCTGAGATAGAGATGGGCGGAGTCCTCCCAGGTGAAGCCGATGCCACCGTGTATTTGTAGGTTGGCGTGTGTTGCGTCGCGGAACGCTTCCGAGCACACCGCCTTCGCCATACTTGCGCGCCACTCAAGTTCGTCGGCAGCCCCACCGGGAACATCATCAGCTGCTTGCAGTGCCGCGTGCGATGCCGACCGTGACCACTCAAGGTTCACCAGCATGTCGGCGCAGCGGTGTTTGACGGCTTGGAAACTGCCGATGGCGCGACCAAACTGTTCACGGGTACGGGCGTAGTCGACGGCGATCTCGAGTACGCGTTCGTGGCTGCCCACCTGTTCTGCGGAGAGCACGGCCATTGCGCGGTGTACCGCTCTAGCGATCCCGGCGGCCGCGGGTTGACGGCCTGTCAGTCGTCTGGCGGGGCTGGCGGCGAAAGTAACGGTGGCCATCGGCCGGGTGCAGTCGAGCACCCGCTCGGGCGTACGGGTAACGCCCTCAGCGTCAGCGTCGAGAACAAAGAAGGCCGGCTCGTTGCCGTTGTCGGGAAGAGCGACGACGACCAGTATGTCCGCGCTGAGAGCGCCGAGCACGTGTCGCGCTGTGCCATTCAATGTCCAGTCATTACCGACGCGAGTGGCAGTAGTGAGCGCGGTACCGAGCGACCAAGGTCCGCCATCGAGCCCGAGAATCGCCGCAGCCGTTCGCTCACCAGTGGCGAGCGAAGCGAAGGCCTCATCGGCTAAGTCTGCGGTTTCGACCAGGAGGCCGGTGGCGAGAACCGCGGAAGACAGAAATGGGACTGGCGCGAGCGCACGCCCGAGTTCGTGGGCGACTACACCGAGTGCGACCGTGCCGTAGCCGGCGCCGCCGTGATCCTGCGGGATCGCAATTGCCGCCACACCGACCTTCCGGGTGAGGACTTTCCACAGTTCGGTGTCTGTGCCGTCGCCTTCATACGCGGCGGCGCGGACTCGCTCTTCGGTGGCCAGCTGGTCGCAGACTGCGCGGACCGAATCGCCGAGCAGCGCCGTTTCATCGGCAGTGAGCTGCATCTGGTTCTCCTTCTATGCCGCAGGCGCTTGTCAGGTGGCCCCTACTACAGATAAATATATAACTGTATTGGACGGAGTCCATCGCAATCCCGATGGCTGGAACAGCAACAACGCTGGTTATATAGTTATATAGATAACTATATAAAAGAAGGAGATGACATGAAGGTGATCACGTGCATCGATGAAGCTGTGGCTGCGGTTGGTCAGCTGCTCGGCGTAGGTGAGTGGAAGGTCATCGATCAACATCGAATCGATTCGTTTGCCGACATCACTGAGGATCGCCAGTGGATCCACGTCGATACGGTCAGGGCTGCCACCGAGAGCCCATACCACGCCACTGTCGCGCACGGTTTCTTAACGCTGGCGCTACTGCCGAAGCTCAGCAAGGACACTTTCAGGGTGACCGGTGCGCGCATGGGAATTAACTACGGGCTCAACAGAGTTCGATTCCTTTCGCCCGTCAGAGCTGGGGATCGGATCCGGGTTAGCTCGGAACTCCTCGGTGCAGACCGGGTAGGCGACCGTGCCGTCAACCTGACCGTGCGGCATACCGTCGAAGTCGAGGGATCTGAGGTGCCCGCAGTGGTTGCCGACTTGATTGCGCGCTATGTCTTCTGAGGCTGTCGCAGCTGGGTGCGTCGAACACGTTCATATACCTGCTAGGTAGGTAGCAAATGAGGGTGGAGGCGAGCTTGGGAGATTAAATGCGCTGGTGCGCTGCGTATCTATCATTTCAACGGGCATTAAAGACCCTATTGCGATATGCCCAGTAGTAACGTACTGTTCGTGTGATGCAGGACCGAGGTTCGGTCACCGTAGGGCGGAGGCGATGATGACCACGCAGCTGGAGAACGGTTCACCTGCGGCCGGAATCGACCGGGCAGACCTGATCCTGAATGCCTTCGACGGCCCGGGGAAACTCACGCTGTCCCAGATCGCTCGCCGAACCGGAGTTCCGCGCTCCTCGGCGCACAGGATGCTGGAGAGGCTTGTTCAACTAAGGTGGGTGCGGCGCAACGGCGTTCACTATCAGCTCGGATTGCGGCTATTTGAATTGGGAACCCTTGCAGTTCAACAGGATCAGCTCCACAGTGCCGCACTTCCCTACCTGCGCGAGCTGAACAGACTGACCGGCCTCACGGTCCACCTTGCGGTTTTGGATCGCTCGGACGTCGTCTATCTGGAGAAACTCGACGGAAAATTCAGTATTGATGTCGATACCCGTGTCGGTGGACGCAGGTCCGCGCAACCAACGAGTCTCGGAAAGGTGTTGCTGGCCAACGCTGTTCGTGTTACGCCAAACTTCCTCTCCACTCCGGAGGTATCGGCGCCACGCGCCGAAGGGATCCGAATCAGGCAGGAATATGCTGCGATTCGACTCCGTGGAGTTGCCTACGACCGGGAAGAAGCGATGCGCGGTCTCGGATGCTTGGGAGCGCCCGTCGGGGCAAAGGGCGACGTTGTCGCCGCGGTGTCCCTGTGCGGTCGGATCGGCAGTCTTTCGGCGGATGCGAAGACTGTTGCCCTGCTGCGGCACACCGGTGCGCAAATCTACGGCCGGCTGGGACGCGATCGGGTTGCGATGTAGTGGCGCGACCGCGGGGCTGCGGCAGACCGCAGCCGTGACTTTGAGTTGGCGGCCCGGATTACCACTTGTCGTTGATGGGGTAGAAAACCGTGCAGGAAATTACGTGCCAGAATTGTGACAACACTGTGTTCGTGGAGCGCAATACTGAGCATCAGATATGTGTGCAATGGGTCGGTGCAGCCGATGTGTTGTGCCGTGAGTTCGCGCAACAGGCCGAGCGGGGTGAGGGGCGCTCGGGCTTTGAACGATGTTCTGCGCTGAGGGCGGCGATCCAGTCGAGCATTCTGCATGGTGCTGTCGCCATATCTAGTCGGCCGCTGTTCGCCGAGTTTCCTCGGTCTCAGTACCGGGCGTGAGTGGCCATTTGAATTATGGAGAGGCAAGCACCAATGGGTGATGCGTTATGTGAAGTTACTGCTCGCATCGATGGTCGCGAACACTCGGCCCGGTGGTTCGATGGCCAATCGTTGCTGGATGTACTGCTGAACAACGGAGTTGACGTTCCGTTCTCGTGCACGGAGGGGCACTGCGGCGCGTGCGTCTGTCGGGTGATGCAGGGGAGCGTGTCGATGCTCAACTGTCAGGCTTTGTCATCCGATGATGTCGCAGAGGGCTACGTACTGGCATGCCAGGCACTGCCGTCTGTCGATCGGGTGTACGTGTCCTACGACGATTAGCCGTAACTCGAACATGTACAGGACACCTGAGTGAATCTTGATGGGCTGGCCTGCGGGCCCTGGGTCCGTCTCGCAGTGGGGCGAGGAGTTCGGACCAGACAGGTAGAGGAGTGAGAGACGTGTTAGTGGCGACTAGGCCCAGCGATATCGACTACGGCGCCATGGGCTTATGGGAAAACCGGACCCTGAGCACGTTCCTCGACGAGGCCAGCCGGGAGGCAGGGGAGAGCCCCGCAGTCTGCGGCGACGGAAAAGACGTCAGTTATGGCGAACTACGGCGGAGAGTCGCGACATTGGCTGCCGCGATCACTCAGCGGTGGGTCACGCGTCACGATGTGGTGACGGTGTTTTTGCCAAACTGGCCGGAGGCGGTGGCGGCGATCCACGCGGTCAACTGGTCAGGTTGCGTCGTGAGCCCGGTTGTGACGACCTATCGGCGTGCTGAACTCTCATTCATTCTGACTGAATCAGGGTCCCGGGTGATCTTCATCCCGCACGTGTTCCGGGGATTCGACTATGTCGCCTTGCTTTTCGAGATTCTACCGGACCTGGCTGATCCTCCAGTTGTCATCGTTGTGAGGCCCCAAGGTCCCCTGCCCGACGGCTTCTATACCTTTGATGAGCTGATGGGCGGGCAGCTGAAAATGGAGCCTGTTGGTGACGCTGCGGACATCTGTCTGTTGCTGTACACCTCGGGTACCACATCTCAGCCCAAGGGCGTCTTGCACAGTCATCAGACGATCGTCTGGGAGATGCGCTCGGTCATCCGCGAACTGCAGCTCGGTGCCGCAGATAGCACATTCATGGCATCACCGATCGGGCACCTGACCGGCATTGTGTACGGCGTCTACTTGCCGACGCTGCTGCGGCAAAGCACAACGCTTCTTGACGTGTGGCGGGCCGAGGCAGCGGTGGAGTGCATCGAACGTCACGACTGCAAGGTAAGCCTTGGAGCGACGCCATTCTTGCGAGGATTGACCAGCGAGTATGAGCGGCGCGGTGAAGTTAGCAGTCTGCGGGTCTTTATCTGTGGGGGCGCTGATGTGCCTGCCGACCTGGTGGTCCGTAGTTCCCAGGTTCTGGACTGCCTGGTGACCCGAACCTACGGACTCAGCGAAATGCCCACGTACAGTATGTCCGGCGCTGAGGCCAGCGTCGAGCAGCGAGCCCACACCGACGGTCGGCCGGTGTCGCCGGCCGAAGGCTACGTGCTCAACGGTCAGGGCGGGATCGGTGAGCTGGTCGTGCGGGGGCCCGAACTCTTCCTCGGGTATCTCGATCCTGCGCTCAATGCTGCTGCGTTCACGAGCGACGGCTTCTTTCGGACTGGAGACTTAGTCGATCTTGATGCTTCGGGTGCGCTCACAGTTCGGGGGCGAATGAAGGACATCATCATCCGTGGCGGCGAGAACATCAGTGCCCTGGAGGTTGAGAAGCACCTACACGAGCATCCTCAGGTACTCGATGCCGCCGTCGTGGGCTATCCCGATCCGGTAATGGGCGAGCGCGTCGCGGCGTTTCTCATAGTCGCCGCCGGAGCATCTGGCCCGTTGTTAGATGTCGGTACCTATCTGCAGGCACGCGGTCTGGCTGCGCACAAGCGACCGGAACAAGTTCACATCGTGACGGACTTGCCGCGCACCGCGAGTGGAAAAGTACAAAAGCAGCTGCTTCGCAGCCAGTTACGGGACGCCCCGGCGTAATCGCGAAGCGCTAGTTGGTGGGGCGACTGGTATTGGGCGGAGGATCGGCTGGGCCGTCGCCCCTTCCGGGGAACGGCGCGGCTTCGAACCACTCGGGCGCGGTGTCGGTCTCGACGAACCGCTCGGCCGCGAGTTCGAGGTCCTTGAGCAACTCGATCGCCAAAGTGCGCTCCGCTGCGTAGTACCGCTCGGCCCACCTCAAGGCGATCCATACGTAGGCGAAGTACGGGTCAGAACTGGCAAAACGTGCATAGTGAGCTGCTTGTTCGGACTGCATTTCGGAGCGTTCGATGTGTTCCATCAGGATGGACTTCAAGTTCCCTGACTCATTGAGATGACCGAGCATCACTCTCATCAGCATCGGATGCTTGAGCACCGGTCTGTCGACCGGAGAATTGCGGCACCAATCGGCTAGCGCCTGCTTACCGTCGGCGGTGATCCAATACAGGCGCTTATTTCTCGCATTTTCTTCAGAATCGGCTTCACGCGAAGTTACTAGGCCCATCTCTTCAAGCTTCTTCAGCTCGGAATAAATTTGACTGAAAGATGGGCTGATGTAGAAAAATCCGGGTCCGAAGTCGGACCACTTCTTCACTTGATAGCCGGATAAGCCATTGCTGAAGGACACGATTCCAAGCACCGTCCAACCATTCGTTGACAACGGCAAGAAGTCGCCGCGATCGTCTGGGCTTTGCTTGTCAGTCATTAGGGTATCCTACACTATGGATTAGATAATGGTGCTGCGCGGTAATGGCGTCGCGGTCGTGTAAACCAAGAAATCCCGGTCCGATGGCCGTCATCAGAAATTGCGATCTGCGGTAGTCTGCCGCGTGGTGAAATCATTCCGCATTTGTTGAATGTCGGCCGTTTTCGATCCGGCTCATCCTGCTCTGAAGATGTGCCAGATCAGTATGCTCGAGAAAGAAATTCCATGACTATGCGCTCAAAATCGTGTTTGCGTTCGATCTGTGCCCAATGGCCGCATTCAGAGAAGATGTGGAGCTCGGCGTTCGGCAACTGGCGATAGGGGAAGAGGCCACCTTCGAGCGGCAGCATTCGATCATCGCGTCCCCAGACGATGAGCGTGGATTGCCAAATGTCTTTAGCTCGTGCCCATAGCGCGGGTGTCGTGTTCAGGGACGGGTTCCCAAAGGTCGCAAATATCTCGGCTGTTGTTGCGACAACGCCTGGCTTCAGCGCATTGGCCATCCGTTCGTCGATCAACGTCTCGGTAATGAGCGCCGGATTGCTGACCATCGTCTCCACCCATGCGATCATTCGATCGCGGCGCGGATCGGCGAGAAACTCGAAGAGGCGTCGCGCGCCTTCGCTGACCTGTGGGGAAAGCGTATTGACAGCCAGTCCTCCCGGACCCATCAGGACAAGGCGCCGAACTCGATCGGGATGTGCGAGTGCCAATTCGGCAGCGACATTTCCGCCCATTGAATTGCCGATGACATCAATTTGGTCAATCTGTAGTGCGTCGAGGAACGATCGCACGGCGTCCGCGGCCACTTGCGAATAGACCTTCTGCCACGGGACGGGTGGGCTCGCGCCAAATCCGGGCATGTCGAGACACAACGTGCGAAATCTCTCGGCGAAAACCGGGATGTTCTTGGAGAAGTTGGACCATCCGCTAACTCCGGGTCCTGAACCGTGTAGCAGTAAGACTTCCGGCCCGACGCCGGCATCGTGATAGTGCAGGCGATATTCGCCATTGATTTCGCGGCTGGTCTGTTCGTAGCTGAGTGCCTCCGGTGCCAACAATGCGTACTCCTCTGCAAACGCGATGGATGTGACTTCAGACGGATGGTCCTATTCGTTCAAGTTACTCAAGTCTGCGTCGGTCGGAATATGTCTCCCGCTCGCCGGGAAACAAGTCTCATTGAGGTGTTGGCGGCCTAGCATTACCAGATACCACCGCACTTGTCGCTGATGTCGGTGGCTTTATGCGGCCGTCGTTCCCGAGAGGCGTACGGAGGCGGCGAAGTTCTGGATTCGCACGAACAACGATCACGTGAGGGAGCTGACGTGTCAATTGCGTCTGACAATGACGCCGTCCTGCTCGACATCAACGCCGACGGGATAGCAACTGTCACGCTGAACCGGCCTGAGTCGGCCAACGCGATGGATTTGGTGCTACTGACGGCCCTCCACCGCGCCTTGCTGAAGTGTCGCGTAGAGCCCACCGTCCGGGTCGTCGTGCTCACCGGAGCGGGCCGGCATTTCTGCAGTGGAGGCGATATCCGGGATTTCCTCGCGCATGCGGATGACCTGCCCGCTCACATCAAAGAAGTGTCGAGTTGGTTGCAGGCCGTGACCGCCGCGATCCTGGCTCTCGATGTTCCGGTTATAGCGTCAGTCCAAGGTTTCGCGGCAGGCGGCGGCGGCCTCGGTCTGCTGGGCAGTGCGGACTTCGTCATCGCTGCTGATTCCGCACGATTCATGTCGGGCGCGGTTCGGGTCGGAATGGTGCCCGATGGTGGCCTGACCGCAATGCTCACGCATCTGGTCGGCTTCCGGAAGGCTATGGAAATAGTCCTGCTCAATCCGACGCTGGATGCCGACGAGGCATTGCGGATCGGGCTGATTACGCGGGTAGTTCCCGACGCCGATCTCGCCGATGAGGTACGCGCTGTCGCATCGACGTTGGCGAGTTCGGCGCCACTGGCGGTGTCCGAGGGTAAGCGATTGCTTTGGAATGGATTGGTTTCGACCGTGGCTGCCGCGCTGTCGGAGGAAGGCCGATCGGTTGTGCGACTGGCAGGTACAGCGGATTGCGTCGAAGGGCTGACCGCGGTCGATCACGCACGCCCGGCCTCATTCATCGGGCGCTGAATGTCGGCCTACTTCGTCCCGCGGACGCGGTCACCGCGAATTTCCGTAACCGCTCAGCGGAAGCGATCTAGCAATCTGACAACGTACATATCACAGTCGATATGAGGTCCTACAGCGGAGCTATTGACCTATTTCCGATCGACTACGGCGACTGGTTCAGTCGCCAATTTTCGCGATTAATAGTTCGCATCAAACTCGATCAATCGGCTGAAAGTGAGTAGTTGGGCGATGAGCGTTGGTACTGGGAGAAATTTGGCGTCGACGTCCGAATTCGACTTCATCGTCGTCGGATCCGGTGCAGGCGGTCTCACCGGCGCACTAGCGGCCGCCGAGCGAGGCCTGCGAACGTTGGTCTTGGAAAAGGCGGAGGTTCTCGGCGGGATGACCGCTTACGCCGGTGGTTGTATGTGGCTGCCCGGAAATCGGGTCACCGCGGCCGCCAACCCGGCTGATTCCGCAGAAAGTGGGTTCACCTATCTGCACGGCTTGGCCGGGGACACTTCGCCGGTGGAGATGCAGCACGCCTATGTTGACACAGCAGGCCAACTTGTCGAGTTCTTGATGGGTGAACCTGACCTGCAATTCGAGTACCAGCCGTTTCCCGAATACTTCGAGGCCGAAGGCCGCGTCCGTGCGGGCCGCGGCATCTTCGCGGCCTCACTGCCGCTGGCCATGGCGACAGAGGTTGCAGCGAGTATCAGACCTCCCGTGCCCCAGGATCGGTTAGGGCTGGAGTCGGACCGCACGGAACTCGTTGGCGGACAGGCATTGATCGCCAGGCTGCTGTTGGCCTTGCGGCGTCGCGCAAACGTGGTGGTCCAGACAAGTTCGCGCCTCACCGACTTGATTCTCGACGACGGCCGCGTCCTCGGAGTGGAGGCGCTGGTTGATGGGCGGCGCGAGCAGTACCGCGCAGTGCGCGGAGTCCTCCTCAGTGCCGGTGGTTTCGAGGCGAATCAGGAGTTGCGCAGCCGGTGGCAGGGTAACCGCGAAGTGCGTTGGACTGGGGCGCCGCCGACCCACACAGGAGATGCGATCATTGCTGGGCTCAAAGCGGGCGGGGTCACTGCTCGGATGCACGAGGCGTGGTGGGCGCCAATGTTGGCTCGTCCCGGCGACAGCTCTTCGTTCCTGGTCGGCCTCCAGGGCGGGATCTTTGTAAACGGCACGGGGCGGCGGTTCGGCAACGAGTCTCTGCCCTACGGGAGATTGGGCCAATTGATATTGGACCTTGAGGCGCTCGGTGAGCCTGCACTGCCGATATGGTGGGTGTTCGATGATCGATTTGAAACGGTGCCGTGCGCCGTGGTCGATCCGATCGACGTCACCGAATTCCGCAAAGCTGGTCTGTGGCATACCGATCCGACGCTGGAAGGCTTGGCTCAACGCATCGGACTGCCGTCGTCCGCTTTGACGGAGACGGTTGGCCGGTTCAACTCGTTTACCGAGAGCGGGGTCGACGACGATTTCGCCAGGGGTGACGACGAGTTCGACCAATTTTTTGCCTTGCCGGGCGCCGGACCAAATCCATGTCTGATTCCCATCGACAAGGCTCCGTTTCACGCCGTCCAGATCGGACTTGGCGACATCGGTACCAAGGGCGGGTTGGTGACCAACACCGATGGGCAGGTCCTCGACCGTGATGATCATCCGATCCGGGGTCTGTACGCATCTGGTAACACGACTGCGTCTGCCACTGGTCATGTCTACGTCGGCCCGGGCGCCCCGATCGGGACATCCATGGTGTTCGCGTACCGGTCGGCGCGACATGCCGCCGGGCCGGCGACTTAGGAAATGGCCGATCGGTCAGTGCACTGCATATGGCCTGACGGTCACTGTCGGACATAACCTCCCGACCCTCCGGCCGGGAGCGAAATGCAGCGGGGAGCAATGAACGAAGACGAACAACGGCAATGCGCCGAAGGCCTGTTGCTTGCACGAAGCCGTTGCGTGCCAGTCGATCCCGTTATCGCCACGTACTCAGACGCTTCCATCGCGGACGCATACGCAATTCAGACGATGCAGGTCGCAAGCTGGGTAGCCGAAGGTCAGGCGGTCATCGGCCACAAGATGGGGCTCAGCTCGCCCGCTGCGCAGGCCCAGAACTGTATCGATCGACCGGACGTCGGCCACTTGCTCACGGACATGTTCCATCCGGAGAATCACCCGATCTCGATCGATCGGTACATCTCGCCCCGAATCCAGCCCGAAGTAGCCTTCGTGCTTGGACGGCCGCTTGCTGGACCTGGGGTCACCGTTGCTCATGTGCTCCGGGCAGTCGACTTCGTGGTGCCGGCTTTGGAGATCGTTGACTCCCGCTTCAAGCCGTGGGACCTGACAATCGTCGACGCCATTGCCGACAATGCCTCGTCGGGCGGAGTGATCTTGGGGGGCAAGCCCTCTCTGTTACGCGAGATCGAACTCGACCGGTCGGTCGTTCAGTTGTCGCTCAACGGCGAATCAACTGTGTCGGGACTCTGTGGCGCGGTTCTCGGCTCGCCCATCAATGCCCTGGTGTGGTTGGCGAACATGCTGGGACAACGCGGGATGGTGTTGGAGGAGGGCCACGTGGTGCTGCCCGGCTCACCGACGAAGGCCTCTTGTCTGTTGCCCGGTGACGTTGTCGAAGCAACGTTTGGCGGTATGGGTTCGGTGCGATGCCGGGTAGCAACATCCGATTCGGTCGGCTGGTAGCCGCACGGTTCAGCAACCGTATCCTGCCGTGCCCATTCGTGGCTGTCGCGAAGTCGCGCGAGGTGTGATGTATTGCACCCGTGGTGAATTGACGATAACTGACGTCGCCGTCGAAGTCTCAGACGGCTATCGAACGTATGGGCCGTGGGTCGACTGAGCGCTCAAGTAAAAGCCGGCAGAACATGGTCTCCCGCTAACCGGAATATCTCTGGATTGAGATATCTGTCACGCGCACCATCAATAGTAGTCGTACTCCCCGCAATTGCGGTCGTTCCAAGGAAATGGAGATATGCATGAACGCCTGTCCTGAATCGGGTGCTTCCGACGTCCGAACGATCGACGGTGGCGAGGAAATTCGCCGGTTTGCCCGTGGCTGGCACTGCCTTGGGCTCGAGAGAACATTTCGAGATGGAAAGCCGCACCAAATAGACGCATTCGGGACGTCCCTGGTGGTTTTTGAGTCAAGCGACGGCCGGCTCAATGTCTTAGATGCATATTGTCGGCATATGGGGGGAAACCTCGCACAGGGCGCCATTAGAGAGAACGCCGTCTCCTGCCCCTTCCACGGCTGGCGCTGGGGTGCAACTGGGGCTTGCGTCGAGATTCCATACTCGCGCCGGGTGCCGAGGGTTGCCCGGACTCAGTCGTGGACAACTCTGGAACGTAACGGCCATCTCTACGTCTGGAACGATCCTCAGCGCAGACCACCACCAGACGACGTGACCATCCCGCATCTCGACGGATACGGGTCCGGTGAATGGACGGACTGGAGTTGGAACTCGTTGCTGGTGGAAGGTACCAACTGCCGTGAGGTCATCGACAATGTTGTTGATATGGCGCACTTTTACTACGTACATCTGGTGAAGCCGACATCGTTCCGAAATGTGTTCGACCGGCATATCGCATCGCAGTACATGTCCGCGACCGGGCGCCCCGACATCGACCTGGAGACCAACTACGGACAAGAAGGCCTGCTGATGAACTCCTGGGCTACCTACTACGGTCCTTCGTTCATGGTGAACGGGCAGACCTTGTCAGCTGGGGGTGTGTCATCCGAGGGGCTGTTGATCAACTGCCACTACCCGGTCACCGAGAACTCCTTTGTACTGCAATGGGGAGCCATCGTGAAGAAGGCACCCGAGATGTCCGATGAGGCTGCTGAAGAACTCGCCAGCACATTTGCAGACAGCCTCGGCGCAGCTTTTCTCCAGGATGTCGAGGTATGGAAGAACAAGACGCGCGTCGATAATCCACTACTTTGCGACGAAGACGGCCCGTTGTATCAACTACGTCGGTGGTATGAGCAGTTCTACGTCGATGTCGAAGACGTTAAACCGGAGATGGTCGCGAGATTCGAATTCGAGGTCGATACTTCCGGCGCTCAAGAGCGGTGGGATGAGGACATCAATCGCAACATATTGGCCTTCAATAATTTGGCCGCACAGCAATCTTAGATGCAACCTGAGGAGAAGCTAGCTATGTCAAATTCAGTTCTCGAGAAGCTAATGGCCAGCGCCGATCAGATTCGACTGGACGCGGTCGAAGAGGAACGACTGGGCATGCTGACCACCGACACGGCGGCTGCCATCCGCGATGCCGGCATGATCAAGATGCTGCAGCCGAAGCGCTACGGCGGCCGTGAGGCCGTACCGCGCGAGTTCGCTGAAACAGTAATGGGTCTGGCGGCCCTGGATCCGGCTGCCGGCTGGGTCAGCGGTGTGGTCGGAGTGCACCCGTGGCAGCTGGGCTTCGCCGATCCGCGAGTGCAGCAGGAGATTTGGGGTGAGGATGACGACACGTGGATGGCTTCACCGTATGCACCGCAGGGCATCGCTGTCCCGACGGCCGATGGCGGCTACCGATTCAGTGGGCGGTGGCAGTTCTCGTCGGGTACCGACTTCTGCCGGTGGATCATCTTGGGGGCAATGCTCGGCGGCGATGACGGAAAGGCATTGCTTCCGCCGACCATGCTGCACGTCATTCTGCCGCGCAGCGACTATGAGATCATCGCCGACTCGTGGGATGTGCTCGGCCTGAGGGGAACTGGCTCCAAAGACATCGTCGTCAACGATGTATATGTCCCCGGTTACCGTGTGATGAACGGTGACCAGGTGCTTAGTGGGCAAGCCCAGATTGATGCCGGGTGTGAGAATACTCTGTACCGGCTGCCCTGGTCGCACGTATTTCCCCTGGGCATCACCTCGGCCATCATTGGGATGGCCGAGGGTGCGCTGGTCGCTCACTTGGACTACCAGCGGTCCCGCTCAGACTCGATGGGGTCGGCCGTGCGCGAGGACGCCAACCTGTTGTTCGCGATCGGCGAGGCGTCAGCGGACATCGACGCTGCCCGACAGGCACTGCTCTCCAACGCCGATCGGATGTGGGAGATCGTTGCGTCCGGCGGCACCCCGACCTTCTACGACAGAGCGGTCGGCCGCGCAATCCAGGTGCGAGCGGCTTGGCGTGCGGCGTCCGCGGTCGACACCCTCTTCGCGCGAGCGGGAGGCAATGCAATTCGCAATCATGGCACATTACAACGTTATTGGCGCGACATTCATGCCGGACTCAACCATGTGATCCATGTACCCAGCAATGTCTACCAAGCCACTTCGATGGCGCAACTCGGGATCGACCCGCCGCCGAAGCTGAAATTCATGATCTAGCGAGGTCGAATCCTCCTCAGCCACCAGACCTCCAAAGGACACCCGACATGACAAACTGTAACCCGAGATTCAATTCCCTTGGCTACGTGCGTATTCAGACGAGCGACATCGCCAGATGGCGCACCTTCGCCTTTGACGTGCTCGGGTTCGCGGAGGGCAGCGGTCCCGACCCGGATGCGTTGTATCTGCGGATGGACGAGCACCACGCTCGCCTCGTCGTCGTGCCCGGCGAGATTGATCAGGTGCTGGCGGTCGGCTGGCAAGTGCGGGACCACGCCGCGTTGCTCGACGTCGTCGAAGCAGTCGAGAAGGCGGGCTTCGAGGTGCACGCCCATACTGCGGACGAAGCGGATGGCCGCCGTGTCGAGGAATTGGTGTCGTTCGCAGATCCGTCAGGCACCGTGTTGGAGGTATTCCACGGCCCGTTGCTCGACCATACGCCCACGGTGACTCCATACGGATCTCGATTCGTCACCGGGCCACAGGGATTGGGGCACGTGGTGCTGCCGGTCGACGATCTGCGGGAGAGTTTCGACTACTACACAACCGTCCTGGGATTCCTGCCTCGGGGGGCATTTCGGCTGCCCCTGCCGTTGGGCGTGCCAGCGCAGCGCGTCAGGTTTCTGGGCGTGAACCAACGCCACCACAGTCTGGCCTTGTGTCCGACACCGGCTTTCGGCGCACCGGGGCTGGTCCACATCATGGTGGAGGTCGACACCCTTGATGCGGTGGGCCAGGCGCTCGATCGGGTCGCTAAGAGCGGCTTTTCAGTGTCATCCACCTTGGGTAGGCACACCAACGACAAGATGGTGTCGTTCTACGTGCGAGCGCCCGGTGGCTGGGATATTGAGTTCGGTACTCAAGGGTGGCAGGTCGACAACGACTACTACTGCGCCGAGGAGATCTCTGCGGACAGCTACTGGGGCCACGATTGGTCGGGTAGCGAGCCGCTGGCCACGCTGCGAGCTCTGCCGTGACCGTGCCCGGTGTCCCAACACTTACGGACCAACCGGTCCCGCATTCCGTTTACCTACCCTCCGCCAAAGAGAGAGATCGATGACTACCGTCCCTGACATTGCCACCCTTGCTGGATATGAGGAATTTGCACCGTGGTTGCTCGTGGAGAAGATTGGTGCGGTGCACGTTGTGCGCATCAATCGGCCCGAGGCTTTCAACGCGATCAACGAACCACTCCACCATGCGTTGTCGCTGATCTGGCGGCAACTCGGTGCTGACGAAGATGTACGCGCGGTGGTGATTACGGGGACCGGGAAGGCATTCTCGGCCGGCGGAGACATGGCGATGTTCCGCCGGTTGATCGATGATCCGTCGGCGCGTCGCGCGCAGTTTGCCGAGGCACGCACACTGTTTCTGGAAGTCATCAATTTCGCAAAGCCGCTGATCTCGGCAGTCAATGGCCCCGCAGTCGGATTGGGTTGTTCGGTTGCCCTACTCAGCGACCTGTTGGTAATGGGGGAGAGCAGCTACTTGGCTGATCCTCATGTCGCCGTAGGGTTAACCGCCGGCGATGGCGGGGCGGCGATGCTTCCGCTACTGATCGGCATGATGAAGGCGAAAGAGTATGTCCTGCTGGGTGATCGGATCACGGCACCGATCGCAGACAAGCTGAACTTGGTGACCCGAGTCGTGGAGGACCATCTTGTGCTGGATGGGGCTCTCGGTCTGGCGGAGCGGTTGGCACAACTTCCGTCGCAGGCGGTATGCACATCGAAGGCGGCGATGAACATGCATCTGAGCCGGGCTGCGCTCGGCGTACTTGAATACGCACTGGCCGAAGAATTTACGTCCTTCGGCACCCCCGAGTTCAGCGAGACCGTGGCGGCGTTCCAGGCGCGAGCCACTGGGTAGTGGGCCGCTACTTGCCTGACTTCGCCTGGTCGGTGGCGAAGATCGGGCACAAGAATGCGCTGATATATCGAACTACCTTGTTCTGCAAAAAGCGTCGCGGCTCAGCTTGAGGCTGCCGTGGCCTAGCACATCTAAGAAATTTGCGCGGAGAAAACCGGCAATTACTCCCGCTGAGCGGATAGTCACTATGAACCCGCTGGTCCTGATCCTACTGTCGACGTCATTACCGCTACTTACTGAGATGGCAGTGACGTCAACCGCCGCAAGTCGGCGGTAGGCACCCGCCCTAGCCATGGCCTGTGCCGTAATTCTGCTCTGAGCAAGGAGATTCATGATGGTCCTGCGAACTGGGTGCTGCGGTCCTGCAGCGCTCGCAGAGGGCGTTGGATTTCGCCTGGCAGAGGCGTGCTGCGTTTCTCGACGGCCCGGGCCATACTCCGGCGACTGGGCAGGCTTATGGCTTTGTACCAGTGCAGAATTCGGCGGCTTCTGATGTCGCGACGAGCCGATTACGCCAAGCCGCTACGTGGCGTCGGAGAGTTCTACGCGATGGCGTTGGACACTCTGATTTTGATACCGCAGCGTCCATTTGCGTGGCGGGAGTTCTTCCTGCAGTGCTGGTTCATCACCCGGGTATCCATCGTCCCGTCGCTACTGCTAGCCATTCCCTTCACTGTTCTGGCGGCCTTCACTCTCAATGTGTTGCTCTTCGATTTCGGCGCTGCCGATTTCGCGGGCACAGGCGCAGGCATCTCGTTGGCGCAGCTTGGACCGATCGTCACAGTGCTGGTCGTGGCCGGTGCAGGGGCTACCGCGATCTGCGCAGACCTGGGCGCGCGCACTATTCGAGAAGAGCTAGACGCCCTGAAAGTGCTCGGTATCAACCCTATTCGTTCGCTGGTGGTGCCGCGGGTGCTCGCCGCATGCGTCGTGGCGTTGCTGCTTTCGGCGATCGTGTCGCTGTCCACCCTGGTCGGGTCGTTCTTCTTCTCGGTGTATGTCCAGCATGTGACCCCCGGTGCGTTCGTGGCAGGTCTAACCCTGCTCACCGGAGTCAAGGATGTCGTCATCTCCTTCGTCAAGGCGGGTCTGTTCGGTCTGGCGGCGAGCTTGATCGGTTGCTACAAGGGCATTTCGGTGGGCGGCGGACCGGCTGGTGTCGGTAATGCGGTCAACGAGACGGTCGTCTATTCGTTCGTGGCCCTCTACGTGATCAATCTGATCATTACGGCGGTCCAGTTCGGAGGACCGCAATGACCGCGAGCGCGCCAAGCCGGGTCGGATCGTTCTGGCGCCGCTATGCCGGCCCCTGGATTGCCGGATGGAACAGGATTGGCCGCCAGGCCCAGTTCTGTGGTCACGCCATCCGTTCGATCGGTGATGCATTGGTTCACTATCAGGCCGAGATCATTCGCCTGATTGCTCAAATGAGTTTGGGCACTGGTGCATTGGCACTCATCGGAGGAACGATCGTCGTCGTCGGATTCCTGACGTTGTCGGCGGGTGCACTGATCGCCGTCCAGGGATACAACCAGCTCGCTGGGATCGGCGTGGAGGCGCTCACCGGCTTCATTTCTGCCTACGTCAACGTGCGAATCATTGCGCCGGTGACCGCCGGTATCGCCTTGGCCGCCACCATCGGAGCGGGCGCGACCGCTCAGATCGGCGCGATGCGAATCTCCGAGGAGATCGACGCACTCGAAGTGATGGGGATCCGATCTGTGACGTATCTGGCATCCACGCGCGTACTGACCGGGGTGATTGTGGTAATTCCGTTGTACTGCATAGCGGTACTGATGTCGTTCCTGGCTGCACGACTCGGGACCACGATGATTTACGGGCAGTCGACCGGCGTCTACGACCATTACTTCAACACCTTTCTCATCCCGACCGACCTGTTGTGGTCATTCGTGCAGGCGATCGCGATGGCAATTGTGATCATGCTGGTACATACCTACTACGGGTACACCGCATCCGGTGGACCGGCGGGAGTGGGCGAAGCGGTCGGTCGCGCAGTGCGGGCGTCGCTGGTTTCGGCGGTGACAGTGAGCCTTTTGGTTTCGCTGGCCGTGTACGGTCAGTCCGGCAACTTCCACCTGGCGTCGTAAGCGATGGAACCGAGACCAGGGGAGCATCGGCTCCATCCCGCGTGGTGGACACTCATTCTTGTCGTGGTCTTGGCCGGCCTCGTTGCTATGACCGCCGGCCTGTACAGCGACTCGTTCACTCGATATGTACCGGTGGCTCTCAGTTCCAGTCGGGCAGGTCTGATCATGGAATCAGGCGGCAAGGTCATGATGAACGGCGTCCAAGTCGGTCATGTCGCAGCGATCACCGGCTCGGGCGATCCGGTCATGGTGAAGTTGGAAATCTCACCCGATCAGATTCCCAACATTCCCGCCAACGTCGGGGCTCAGATCCGGGCGACGACCATCTTCGGCGCGAAGTACGTCGATCTCGTCTATCCCGATCATCCCACTGAGCAACGCCTGTCGGCGGGCACGGTGCTGGAGTCGCGCAACGTCACCACCGAGGTGAACACCGTCTTCCAGAATCTGGTCGGTCTGCTCAACCAGATCGATCCGGCGAAGCTCAACGCGGTCCTGACCGCGCTGTCGGTGGGATTTCAAGGCCAGGGTGAGCGAATCGGTCAGTCGATCACCGACGCGCACGAGGTCTTGCTTGCTCTCAACCCTCGCGCCGAGACGATGCGGAAGAACTGGCAAGCATTCAAGGGCGTCGCTGATACGTATAGTGCTGCCGCGCAGGATATTTTGTCGGTTCTAGACTCGGCGAGCGTCACCGGAAAGACGGTGACTGAGCACGGTGCCGCCTTGGACGCTCTGCTACTCAACACGATTGGGTTCGCCCAGTCGGGTACCAATTTGATCGCACAGAATCAGAAGAGCTTTGTCGAGGCAGTCAACACTCTCGAGCCGACGACCGCACTGCTCCTGAAGTACAACCCGACCTATACCTGCATGCTGGTCGGTGCGAAATGGTGGTTGGACAATGGCGCGCTTGCCGCGATCGGCGGCAATGGCCGCACGTATGTGGCGGATGCTGCGCTCTTGATGGGTAAAGACCCCTACGTGTTCCCAGACAACCTGCCAATTGTGGCGGCCAAAGGCGGACCAGGTGGCAAGCCGGGGTGCGGGTCTCTGCCAGATGCGAGCAAGGCGTTCCCCGTGCGCCAACTCGTCACCAACACGGGGTGGGGCACGGGCCTGGACATCAGGCCAAACCCAGGCCTGGCACATCCCTGCTACGCCGACTATCTGCCTGTGACCCGGGCCGTTCCTGAACCGGCCACGGTGCGGCACTGCCTGCCCGGCCCGGCGCCAGGGCCGATCGCATATCCCGGGGCGCCGCCGTACGGGGCGCCACTCTACGGACCCGGCGGGGTACCGCTATGGCCTGGCATCCCACCGGCTCCACAGCCGGAGCCCGGTGTTGCCCCTGGAGGCGGGCCACCTGTTGACCCCAATCCGCCGAGTGGACCAGCGTCACCCGCGCCGTGACTGACCATCCAGTGAAGGAGGTGCCGAAGTGAGGGTGTCACTCACCGGTGCGCTGTGGCGGTTCTCCGTCTTCGTCGTGGTCTGCATATTTGGGATCGTCGCGCTACTGGCGATCTTCGCCCAGTTACGTTTCGACGACTACGTCTCATATAACGCGCAGTTCAGCAACATCAGCGGGCTCTCCGAAGGCAATTTTGTCCGCATCGGCGGCGTAGAGGTCGGCAAGGTCAAGGCGATCGCGTTAGCGCCGGGAACCACCGTGAATGTTCAATTCGCGATTGATTCCTCAGTGGTGCTCACCCACGGAACCAAGGCGGTGATCCGTTACGACAATCTGATCGGTGGCCGGTATCTGGCTTTAGAGGAAGGCATCGGGGACGCAACGATCCTTCATGCCGGCCAGACGATTCCGCTGTCACACACGGCACCGGCCTTGGATCTCGACGCACTGACCGGAGGCTTCCGCCCGCTGTTTCGGGCTCTCGATCCCGACCAGGTCAATGCACTGACCGGGCAGTTGGTCTCTGCGTTCCAAGGACAGGGGTCCACGATTGGTTCTTTCCTGGATCAGACCGCGGCGGTCAGCAGCACTTTGGCCGATCGCGATGAGCTGATCGGCCAGGTGATCAGCAATCTCAAAGTTGTGCTGGGGACTTTGGGTGATCAGCGCGACCAGTTCGACAAATCGGTGAACTCACTGTCGGAGCTGATCAAGGGACTGGCCGAGCGCAAGTCGGATATCAGTACCGGGCTGGCGTATGCCGATGCTGCCGCCGCGACGACTGCTGATGTGCTCACACGAGCTCGGCCGCCAGCGAAAGAGCTTCTAGCTCAGACAGATCGAGCCGCGAGTCTGGTACTGGCCGATCACGACTATTTCGATCATCTGCTAGACACACTGCCTGATAAGTACAAGTTGCTCGGGCGGCAGGGGCTCTACGGCGACTACTTCAGTTTCTACCTGTGTGACGTAGTGCTCAAACTCAACGGTAAAGGTGGTCAGCCCGTGTATGTGAAAGTGGCTGGTCAAGATACGGGACGGTGTGCGCCGAAATGAAATTCTTCGCCGAACGTAGCCCGATCAAGGTCGGTCTGACAGGTCTGACATTGACCGCCGGTGCCGTGGTGGCGGTCCTGCAGTACAACAACCTTCCGCTGGTGCACTCCGACACGCCGTATTCAGCCTACTTCGCTGAGGCCGGCGGTCTGTCGACGGGTGCGGCAGTGCAGGTCGCTGGCTACCGAGTCGGCGAGGTATCGGGCGTCGCCTTGGACGGGCCGCGAGTACTGGTGACATTCAAAATCAGAGACGACGTTCGCCTCGGCGATCGCACGGAGGCTGCAATTCAGACGAAAAGTCTTCTGGGAGCGAAGATTCTGGAGCTGGCGCCACGCGGTGACGCTGCCCTGTCGGGGCCGATTCCGGTCGACCGCACGACATCGCCCTACCAGCTGGGCGACGCACTCGGCGACTTGTCGACGACGGTTCAGGGGCTGGACACAGGCCAGCTCTCGCAGTCGTTGACGACCCTGGCCGATGCGTTCGCCGACACCCCACCACAGCTGCAGCTGGCGGTGCGCAATCTCTCTCGGTTCTCGCAGTCTCTGAATACCCGCGATGAACGGTTGCGTAATCTGCTCGACAACGCTGATAAGGCCACCAAGGTTCTGGCTGATCGTAGCGATCAAGTCGTGAACCTGATCTCCGACTCCAATGCGCTGCTGGCACAACTTCGGAGCGAAAGCACGGCACTGGAGGCGATTTCGGGCCACGTGTCGGGGCTGGCCCGCCAGCTGTCGGGATTCATCGCGGAGAACCGCCAGCAGATGCGGCCGGCGCTGGACAAGCTGAACGGGGTCCTTGCCATTCTCGCCAATCGCAAGCAACGAGTTCAAGAATCGATCTCACGGCTCAACAGCTTCGCGATGTCGCTCGGTGAATCAGTCTCATCCGGTCCGTTTTTCAACGCGTATGTCGCGAACCTGCTACCGGGCCAGTTCATCCAGCCATTCGTTGATGCCGCTTTTTCCGACCTGGGGCTCGATCCCAATGTGAAGCTTCCTTCGCAGCTGACCGACCCTCAGACTGGACAGAGCGCCACTCCTGCGCTGCCAATCCCCTTTCCTCGGACCGGGCAGGGCGGAGCGCCCAACCTCACGTTGCCAGATGCGATCACCGGAAAGCCTGGCGATCCCCGCTACCCCTACCGGGAACCGTTACCAGCACCACCCAACGGTGGGCCGCCACCGGGCGCACCGATTCCGACTGCTCCGGAACCAGGCTTTGAATCCACCACGGCTCCGTCACCGGTGTTGGTTCCGGCGCCTGGTGAGGTGCCGCCGGCTGGGGCGGGCTCATGATGCGCCGGACTGCAGTACGGGTTGGCTTGGCATTGGTGCTCGTGTCGGCGGCGACGTTGGGTCTATTTGCTGCGCTCCGGACAAAAGATGCCATCGGTAAGACGAGGGTGACCGCTTACTTCGACAGCAGCATCGGGCTCTATCCGGGAGATCAGATCCGGATCCTTGGCGTGCCAGTGGGGGAGATCGACAAGATCGAACCCCAGCCGGCACGAGCCAAGATCACCTTCTCAATTGATCAGCGGTATGCGGTGCCTGCGAACGTTCGGGCAGTGGTGCTGTCCCCGTCGTTGGTGACAGCGCGGGCGATTCAGTTGACCCCCGTCTACACCGCGGGACCGAAGTTGCAGAACAACGCAGTGCTGCCGCTTGAGCGCACATCGGTGCCAGTGGAGTGGGATGAGCTGCGGAGCCAGCTGAAACGTCTGACGACGACCCTGCAACCCACGACGCCCGGGGGCGTGTCAACTCTGGGTGCATTCGTCAATACGATCGCCGACAATGTCCGTGGGCAGGGCGCCAGTATCCGCGGCATGGTGACGGGACTCTCGCAGTCACTGTCGATCCTTGGCGACCACTCGGCCGATATCTACGGCACCCTACGCAACCTCGCGGTCTTGGTGTCCGCTCTCCATGACAGCACAGACCTGATGCGCCAGCTCAACCGGAATTTTGCTGCAGTCACGGCATTGCTCGCCAACGATCCAGGGGCGGTCGGACGGGCGATCAATGATCTCAGCACCGCGATCTCGGATGTGAAGAGCTTCGTAGCCGACAATCGGGATGCGATCGGAACTACGTCGGATAAGACGGCTGAAGTCGTCGCGGCATTAGGCGGCAGCATCGACGACATCAAGCAATCGCTGCATCTACTGCCGACCACCCTGAGCAACTACGTGAACATCTACGAACCCGCCCAGAGCTCGGTGACGGGAGTGCTGGCCGGCACCAACTTCAGCAATCCCCTCAACTTCATCTGCGGGGCCATTCAGGCAGCGTCGCGGTTAGGTGCTGAGCAATCGGCCAAACTGTGCGTCCAGTATTTGGCGCCCATCGTAAAGAACCGACAGTACAACTATCTGATGCCGCTGGGATTCAACATGGGTGTGGGGGCACAGGCTCGGCCCAATGAAGTCACCTACAGCGAGGATTGGCTCCGGCCCGATTACGTCCCGCCAACGCCAGCCGAGTCACAGCCAAGCGCTGCTCCTGCTCCGACCGAAGTGCGCTCTGCTCAAAAGCCATTGGCATCGGAAGTGGGCGGCGAGTCCGGTGGCGACGTGACACGGGTCGGCACGCCTGCCCCCGCAGCTACCGATCCGAGCACCGGACTCGCTGGGCTGATGGCCGCGCCAGGGCCCCGGTCATGATCGCGGTACGCCGACGTCGTTCGGCGCTGGTACTGACCGTTGCGGTGCTGGCCAGTGTGCTTGCCGGCTGCGGCTGGCGGGGGCTGAACTCGCTGCCATTGCCCGGCACGCGCGGCGGGGGCCAAGACTCATTTGTCGTGCAGGCCCAGATGCCCGACGTAAGCAATATCCAGGAGAATTCCCGCGTTCGGGTCGGTGATGTCAACGTCGGCACCGTCACCAAGATTGAGCGACAAGGCTGGCATGCACTGCTGACGATGCGCATCGACGGGAAGGTGAACCTACCTGCCAACGCCACGGCCACCATTGGCCAGACCAGCCTATTCGGTTCGCTACATGTGGAGTTGGCCGCACCGACTGCCGTTGCACCACAGGGAAAGTTGCACGCGGGATCGCTCATCTCGTTGGCCAATGCGGGCGCATACCCGTCGACCGAACAGACATTGGCCGCTGTCTCGTTGTTCCTCAACGGCGGCGGAGTGGGGCGTGTCCAAGACATAGTTGAAACGTTCAGCACGGCGTTCCGCGGCCGTGAACAGGACCTGCGCGGCCTGCTGCATCAACTTGACGAATTCTTCACGAATGTCAACAACCAGACCGCTGACATCATCGATGCAACTGACAGCCTGAACCGGCTGGTAGGCAAGTTTGCCGATGACAAACCGGTCCTCGACCGGGCGCTGAGAACCATCCCGGATGCTCTGGCCGTGCTTAGAGACGAGCGGAGCCATATCGCTGACGCAGTAGACAAGCTCGGCCAGTTCAGCGCGCTTACCGCCGATTCCCTGCGTCAAACCAAAGACAGTCTGGTCAAAGAACTGAACCAGATCGCCCCGGTGGTGAAGTCACTGGCAGATTCCGGGCCGGCCCTCACCCGCTCCCTGGGAATGTTGGCGACATTCCCATTCCCCGCGGACACCTTGGAGAACTGGTTTCGCGGTGACTACGGAAATCTCACTGCCATAATCGATTTGACACTGAGTCGGTTGGACGCGGCGTTCCTGACCGGAACCCGGTTCGAAGGGTCGCTGACCGAACTGGAAATGCAGTGGGGCCGCACAATTGGGCAGATGCCGAGCCCGTACACCGCAGTGAATCCGTTGGTTGTTCCGTACCACTTTGACCAAGGGCGGTGACATGCACTTCAGTAGAAGGATTCTGATCCAGCTTGCGATCTTCGCGGTTATTTCGCTGATCGCAGGGACTGTGATGATATTCGGATACATCAAGGTGCCTGCAATGTTTGGCCTCGGGCGTTACCAGGTCACTGTCGAGTTGCCGCAATCTGGCGGCTTGTACGCCACGGGCAACGTGACTTACCGCGGCACCCAAGTAGGCAAGGTTACGGCAGTTCGACTAACCAGCGACGGCCACGTGACGGCCGAGCTGTCGTTGGATTCGGGAATCGAAATCCCATCGAATCTCGTTGCGGCCGTGCATAGTCAATCCGCGGTTGGCGAGCAGTATGTGGCGCTCACTCCGCGCGACGCCACATCGCGGCCTTTGCGAAACGGTGACGTCATACCTATGGACAGTACCTCGGTCCCGCCGGCGGTTGATGCCCTACTCGATGCCGCTGACAGGGGATTGCGGGCAATTCCGCATGACAACCTCAAGACCGCGATTGACGAATCTTTCACTGCGGTCGGTGGGCTAGGTCCTGAGTTGTCTCGGATCGTGAAGGGCTCCACGACGCTGGCTATCGATGCTCGTGCGAACCTGGATTCGATCACCACCGTCATTGACCAGTCCGGGCCGTTGCTCAACGCACAGATCAACGCGGGCAGCGACATCCGATCATGGGCGGCGCATCTGGCTGACATCACCGGTCAGCTTCGCGCCAACGACAATGCGATGGCGAGAGTTATTGATACCGGCGGTGCAGCCGCCGATCAGGCACGTCAACTGTTCGACCGGCTAAGGCCGACCTTACCGGTCATCCTTGCCAACCTGATCAGCATCGGGCAAGTCGCCGTCACATACAGCAATGATCTGGAGCAGTTGCTGGTGCTGATACCGCAAGGCGTGTCGATGGTGCAGGGCGACGTGGTGGCCAACCACGACAGTAAACAGGCATATGTGGGTAGTTATCTCGACTTCAACCTCAATATCAATTTGCCGGCGCCGTGCACAACCGGATTTCTTCCGGCCACCCAAAGACGTACCGCGGCCAACATCGATGCCCCGAACCGGCCGACAGGTGACCTATATTGCCGCGTCCCGCAGGATGCTGCCACGAATGTTCGTGGGGCACGCAATATTCCGTGCGAGACACGTCCTGGCAAGCGTGCGCCAACGGTCAAGATGTGCGAAAGCGACGAGCAATACGTGCCACTTAACGATGGCAATAACTGGAAAGGTGACCCCAACGCGACCTTGTCGGGTCAAGATATCCCGCAGCTGCCTCCCGGAACGCCGCGGGCCGCTACGTCGGGTAGCGGATCGCCGGCTTCCCTTCCCAACCCGGCGCTGACGATCGCACCTTATGAACCGGCCACTGGCTCGTATATAGGTCCAGATGGAAGAACCTACGTTGCGGCTGATCTCGTCCCCCGAGGTGAAACGGGCAAGACCTGGCAGGCCATGCTCACGCCGCCGCGCTAAGCCCGGAATCGATCAGCTAGTCGACAGATCAATCAAATGTGCAGTACCCGGGGTGCGGTAGTGGGGAATGACTCCTAGCACCGTCAACACTGATTGCTGACCTGAAAGGAGCCACCACTGTGGAGTCGATCATTAGGTTCGATATGCGCGGCCCGTCATTCGGAGCACCGATGCCGCACTTGTATCACGCGGCGCTGGAGATGGCTGACTATGCGGACCGGCATGGAGTCGACGTCATCTTGCTGACAGAGCACCATGGCTCCGACGACGGTTACTGTCCGGCACCCACGGTGCTTGCCGGTGCGGTTGCGGCGCGCTCGCGGCAGGCTCGGATTCGACTGGCCGTGGTGATCCTGCCGTTACACCACCCGGTATCGGTGGCTGAACAGACATTAGTGCTGGACCAGATCAGCAACGGTCGCGTCGATCTTGTGGTCGGAGCCGGATACGTTGCGCGCGAGTTTGCTATGTTCGGCCGCACTTTAAGGCAGCGCGCGATGCTCCTCGACGAGGGCATCCCGTTGATTGCCGCGGCGTTGGCCGGCGAGAATATTCGCGTCGGTGAGTGCGAGTTCACGGTAACGCCGCGCGCGGTGCAATCTCCTCGGCCGCCGTTCTACGTTGCTGGAGGAGTAGCGGCGTCGGCTCGGCGCGCGGCCCGCTTTGCCGACGGGTTTTTCCCGTTGGTGCCTGATGCCCAGATTCGAGAGTTGTACCGGGCGGAATGCCGAGCCTTGGGGCGCGAGCCGGGTGCGATTCTGAACGTACCGACGGCGTTGTTTGTGCACGTATCGGACGATCCGGAGAAAGCGTGGGACCAGCTGGGCCCGCACGTATTCCACGATCTCAACAGCTACGGGAAATGGTCCACCGAGGCCGTCGTAGGTGATCTGCGTACGCCGTTCGTGCCAGTAGCTGATTTGGCGGCCGCGCGTGCAAGTGGGTTGTACAAAGTGGTCACAGTGGACGAATGCGTCGCGCTGATGAATCAGTTGGACTCTGTCGGGCAGCCGATCATGCTGACGCCGCTGCTGGCCGGCATCGACCCCGATATCGCATGGCCTAGCGTCGAATTGTTCTTCGAACGGGTCCTGCCGGCATTTAGGAAGCAGGCGACGCCCGCCCGAGCGTCGGCGTCTACAGCGGCCGCTTGCGGCTGACCGCGCGCGCGGCGTGTTCGCCGGCGCGGCCACCTGAAAAGACGCAGTCGGCGAGCGACAGTCCGCTGACATACGAATTCGAGCACACGCCAACGGCAGTGCGTCCGACCGCGTAAAGACCCGGGATGGGAGCGCCATTTTCGCGCAGCACCTGGCCGGAAGCCGATTCGACCACAAGGCCGCCAAGGGTCAGTCCAGGCATGAAGTCGGTTGGCGCGGCCCGCAGCGAGATGTCAACGCCGTGAAAAGGGGGATTTAGCAGAGGTGTGCAGAGCTCGGGGGCCTTGTGCGCGGGATCGGCAGTGCCACAGGCGATCGCATCGTTGTAGGCCGCAACGGTTGCGATCAATCCTGATGGTGACACTCCTAGCTTGTCGGCAAGCGCCGAAACGGTAGACGCGGTGCGATGAGCCACGGTGAATGCCGGGGCCATGGTGGCTTTCTGGAACAGCTGGGTCTGAGTGCGCAGCTGTCGCCGTGCGCGTATCCAGGTTGGATGGTCCAGGACCAGGAAGCCCTTGCCGCCGAATTTTCGAATCATGATGTCTGCGTGGGTGGCGCCGTAGAGGTCTTCGTTGGCAATGCGTTCGCCGCTGACGCCAACGGTGATGCCTTCAGTCATTGCTGATGGGGGTGAGATGAATCGCCATGCGGTAACCCGGCTGAGGTGTGCGGTTGATCCACCGGCGTTGACCCCCAACAAGATACCCATTCCATCGTCGCCCACAGTTCCGAGCGGCGACACCAGAGCATAGTCGGGCGCATGGCGCCGAAGCATGTCGTTGTTGAAGATGAACCCACCGGCCGCCAGGACCACAGCGTTGGCTGTGACCGCGATGGGTTGGGCATTCGATTGCCATACTGCATCCGCGCTGGCGTTGAAGCGGCGGCCAACGGGCGGCACCCAATTGGTCAGCTTCGCGCCGGCAGCGGTCCCATAGCGGAACTGGGCGGCGGCCCGTGAACGTGCGCCGCTTAGGGTACGGCCTCGAATTCCGCGGACCTGGTCACCCTCGATCACGAGTTCCTCTACGCGCGTCATCGGCATGAAGGTCACGCCAAGGCGCAGCGCTGAGGTGCGCAGAGCTTGCCACAGTACGGCACCTGAGCGCATCCCCTTGGCGATTTGGCGGTGGCCCCGTGGCGCCGGAACGGCGTAGCGGTTGTATGGGTGGGCCTTCTCGTTACCGGAGAAGTACAGGTAGTGACTGTCGGTTGGGTATGACGTCTTGTAGTGGCACAGTGACGAACCGAAGCGGGCGCCGTGTCGTTCCAGCCAGGCTAGTCGCTCTACGCTGCCGTCACAGAATTGCCGGAGGGTGTCGTCGTCCACCACACCATTGACCTCTTGGCGGAGGTAGTTGAACATGTTGTCGGGGCTATCGTCGTAGCCGGCGGCTCGTTGGTAGGCGGTGCCGCCACCGGCATAGATGATTCCACCGGATAGCGCCGAGGCGCCGCCGCCAAGGGCGCGATCGACGATGAGTACTCTTGCGCCTCTTTCCGCTGCGGCAATCGCGGTACACGCACCAGCTGCACCGAATCCGACGACGATGACGTCGTAATCATTCGTGGGCCTCATTGCTGTCTCTCCTGCTCCTCGGTGCGTACGACGTGGGTAGCACTTCGCCGGAGGCGAGACTCGGTAGCGCCACCGCCAGGGTGTCGATGTCAGAAGCCCATGTTTGCAACAAACGGCGTCGTCGCACCAAATCCGAGCAGGTTGTCGTATTCCTCAGGCAGCGAGAATATTTCGAACTCACAGCCGGGGTCTACGAAGTAGGTACCGACGATCTGCTCATTTTGGATCACTTCGGTGGCATCGTGACCGTCGGCCTGGAGGCGCTCTATGAGATCCGCTGCGGTCGAGAAGTCACGGGTGCCAAGGGCGAGGTTGATGATGCCGTGATCGTAGATTCGACGCTGTAGCGGCGATGTGGTTGGCCCTTCGGGGTATTGCAGGACTTCGATGGCGAATTCGTCGTAGCGGGCTAGAAACCCAGTTGGCTCGCCCTGCCCGGCGGGCCAGCGCGCTAGGCGATCGACGGCGATCGACTCGAGTGGCTCGATCGCGCCACCCAGGATGGTGGCATGAAGACGTGCGGCGAGATCGACATCATGGACGATTTGCGTCGCGTATAGGACCCGTGGACCGACGGTGTCGAGAGCCTCGTTGACTTCGATCACGAAACCCCCGAACGGTTCCCGAAATGACAGTGAACGCGATCCTTGGGGGCCCGTGGCAGGAATCAGTGGCTCGATGTTGAAGTCGGACAGGCCATTCGTGACGCGGCTAAAGTCGGAGATCGCAATTCCGATCCGCACCCATCCATGGCGGCCGGTCTCGGCATGTGCTCCGACATCGGCGGGAACGGGGTGGGTGTATTCGAACAGTTCTAGCTGAAAAAATGGTTGCTCACCGACTAGCCACCAAACCAACGCGCGCGCGTCTGGGGTGAGTCCCGTGACGCGCATAGCCTGACCCCACAATGCGCTGCCACCAGCGTTGTGGAAGCCAAAGAGGTTGTCTAGCAACCGCAGGCTGCCCGCTAGATCGGAGGTGCTGACAGCGACCTGGCAGACGCTGAAACCGCGAGGTACCGACGACGTGGTCATTGCTTCGCCGCGGAGATGGAGTCTGCGGCTGCCACCGGGGTGCTGTCGGTGGCTGGACGAACGCCAGACTTATGCACGGTGATGTCCCCGCGGAGTTTGAGCTGGCAAGCCAATCGGAGCTCACGTTGAGGCCTCCGACGGCCGCCAGACTCCGCCAT
This sequence comes from Mycobacterium sp. FW102-FHT13B02, assembly GCF_058790275.1. Taxonomy (NCBI): domain Bacteria; kingdom Bacillati; phylum Actinomycetota; class Actinomycetes; order Mycobacteriales; family Mycobacteriaceae; genus Mycobacterium; species Mycobacterium sp. FW102-FHT13B02. The sequence continues at coordinate 373,237 of NZ_JBYTCM010000003.1, read as the reverse complement.
CCGGCGCAGCAACGTGGTCTCTGCCGTGGTCGGCTCAACTGTGTTCGGTCGGCCATCGATGATTCGCAACGCGCATGCGGTGCATCGCACCTGTCCGTAACATATTGTCGGCCAATGCAGTCCAGCACGGGCGGCGGCGGAGAACACGGTCTCTTTGCGGCCGACTTCGAACTCGATGCCGCTCGGTTCGACTCGGACAGTGTAGGTCTCGTCCATGGCGTCAGTACGCCCGGAGGTAACGGTCGAGCTCTTGGTGATGATTGGTGATCATCGGTTCCAGCGTCTCGGAGAAGATGAGGCCGTCAAGTGCCTCTGAACGCACACCTTTCTGCTGTCCGATGACATTTGCGAAGTCTTCCTGCAGGATTCGCGGCCAATCCTCCATCGACATCGGCCCTTCTAGTTCGGGTGGATCGGAATCGTCACCGTCTGCTGGGATTTGAAGTGCCCAGACTTCGTACAAGCAACGATCGGTGCCATCGCCCAGCGGCCGCGAACGATACATGATTGCCGATCCGTATTGACTGAGCAGCGTGAGGTTGGGGAAGATGTGGCCGAATGCGAAGAGACCGGTTTCTGGTGGTGGCAGCGGGATTCCGGCCGATTCCGCATACGCGTAGAGCTCTGAGAAGAATGCCTCGACGTAGTTCTCTTCAGGGATGTCTCTGTTTTGAAGTCCTGCCTGGATGAACATCTCGCGATCAGTAGGATACGCCACGAAATCGTGATGCATGGCCTGGTTATATCGGCGGAAGTACTCGGCCGGTGTCATTCCGTCTGGAAGCGGGAGGGTGGGGGCGATCATGTGTGCGTTTCCGCCGGGCAGCACTTCGTAAGTGGTGGCGTTGTTGTACTCAGTGGCCCCCATGTTCAGCGACGGGTGCGCTTGGGGAAGATGATACGACTCCATGAACGCCTCTTGTGCGATCTTCCAATTGGCCGGAAGGATTGCGTACTTCCACCACCGGACCTTCATCCGATCCCAGCCGATGCGCTCGAAGACGGGTACGGCGTGTCCGACGGTGTCGGCGAACGACGGGCCGTTTGGGTCGGTGTTGATGAAGATCATGCCTAGCGCCGTTGCCGTGCGGACTTCGCGCAAACGTAGTTTTTCTGGCTCAAGGCAACGTTTTTCGAATCCTCCCTCGGCGAATACTTCGGTATTCGTTCCGTCGATACTCCAACGCCAGCCGTGATATGGGCACACTATTTGTCCGCCCATGAACTCTCCCGTGCCCTCGCCGAGTGCTGTAGCTCGATGCAGGCAGGCGTTGAAGAATGCTTTCACGGAGTAGTCGTCTTGCCGCACGATAAGAATCGATCGGCCGCGAATCTCGTATTCGATATAGTCGCCGGGCTCTGGTATCTGGTCTTCCCTGCAGGCCATTTGCCAACAATGCTTCCAGAGTTTCTCGTCCTCCCATGCCGCGAATTCGGGCGAGTAGTAACGCTTTGCGTTGATCGAGGTGGGATCCTCGACCGCGAATGGAGTTTTAGAAGTATTGATTGCAGATGTATCGGGCTCTGCGTGCGTTGTCATAACGGCTCCTGGCCTATGGTTTGGGGTTTTCGACAACTTGCGACATAATCGATCTGTCGGCCGATCAATTCACGGCGAACCTAACGACGTGAACGTTGGGTGTCAATGGCTTGTACCGCTCAGTGGGAAGCCAGTCGTCCTCTATTCTGCGGCGCCCGTCGACACATTAGTCGACGGGTTGAATTGCGAGTGATTTCACTGTGGGCCGGCGCTCACGTACCAGCATGGATGCGTATCCGGGAATTCGTGATCAGACGGCACCACGGGAGCTGCTTGAGCGCGTCGTTCTCGCCGCTGATCAGTCGCCGTGCGGGTTTGGTTTCGACGTGGGTGCGTCTGCTAGTTACGCGAGATGGCGGTGTTGTCTCCGGCCGGCCCTCGGGTGTATCGGGAACAAGACTCGCCGAACGAATGAGACCGGCGTAGCGAACCGACGGTTGACCGCGCCGCAGGCACTGCTGACCTAAGTAAACAAGGCGCAGAAGGCCCGGTGGAACTGTTACCCGGCGGCTCATGACCCACCGGCCTCAGGTCCGAATTCTGTTCTCGACGTATTGCTCCGGGACACGCCATCGCGTGCCACGATGGAGGTCAGGCAACCGATCGAGCGGTGTACCGATGAACGGTATCGACAAGGCGTTGGGGCGTGTGGTCGCGCTGATCGCACTGCTGTTCGTCGGTACCCTGGCATTGCGCGGACACCTACCTGGGAGCGATCACCCCCAGCCTGAGAAGCCGGCCAACAGCGCCGCGAGCCAGGTTGGCCTGGACACCCTGCTGATCGTCTCGGTGGTCATCGTCGCGATTGCTTTCATCGCGTCGCTCCGGCGCCCGAGGACGGCCGGTGCGTCGGCACCCTTTCCGCTGTCGGGCTCGTTCGACGGCAAACTCAAATGGAGGCCGGTGCGCCGTCTGTTGCTGATCGGCGTCGCAGCGCTCCTCGCCTGGCTGGTGATTCTCGCCGTGTTCTCACATCTGCATCTGCTGCAACTGCCCGATCTGCTCTTCTCGGTGCCCCCGCGGAACAGCGCACCGATGGCGGGGGTACCACCGCCGCCATCGTCACCCAGGCCGCCACCGATACCGCCTCGTCAACGGGAACCCAGCGTCTTCGGCTACCTCCTCGCTGCCACCGTGGCAATGCTGTTGCTGTGGGCTGTCGGCGGTGTCATGCTCCGCAGAAGCCGGCGCGCTGCCGAAACGCCGCCGTCGGTCGCTCACCGCCAGGAATCGATAGTCGGTGAGTCCACACCGGAAACCCTCACGCGGGCGGCAGAATTCGGCCTTGCCGAGATCGGCGACCGCAGCCGCGGTCCGCGCGAGTCGATCATCGCCTGCTACGCCGCGATGGAGCGTGCCCTCGCGGACGCTCCCGGCGCCGCACCGCAGGACTCCGACACGCCCTCCGAGGTGCTGGCCCGGGCCGTCGAGCACCATGCTCTGCACGCGGGCAGTGCGACCGAACTCGTCGCCTTGTTCGCCGAGGCACGCTTCAGCCCCCACGTCATGACCGAACGTCATCGGGAGATTGCCGCGGATGCGCTGCTCCGGGTGCTCGGCGAGCTCCGGAGCCTGACATGAAAAGGGTCGGGCTCATAGGGATTTCGTTGGTGGTGGGAGCAGAGCTGGTCACACTGCTGCTCACCGATCGCCGCGCCGTCGGCTGGGCCTCCGCCGCGATGGCGGTGATCGTGTTGCTGGCAGTACGCCGCCGGCTGGCCGGTCGTGGACCGAAAGTCGCCGAGCCGGCCGTGAACGACGCCGAGAAGTCGCTGCGGGACTGGGTCGTTCGCACCGAGACGCTGATCCAGTGGTCGGACACCACCCGCGGGGACTGGGACCAGCACCTGCGGCCCACGCTGGCCCGAGAGTTCTTCATGGCCACCGGCCCGCAGCAGGCCAGGGACCCGGCCGCGATGCGCGCGACGGGCCGGATGGTCTTCGGGGATCAGTTGTGGCAGTGGGTGGATCCGCACGACGTCCGCCGGTCCTGCCGCGACGAGCCGGGGCCGGGCCGGGCCACGCTCGATGAAATCCTGCACCGATTGGAGCGGTTATGACGACCAGCGAGAAGCCGAAGGCGGATCGCGCATGACGATGCCGGCAGAGCTGACGACGGCCCACTGCGAGGCGGTGCTCGACGAGATCGAACGCGTGGTGGTGGGCAAGCGTGCGGCGCTGACCCTCATTCTGACCGCGGTGCTCGCGGGCGGTCACGTGCTCATCGAGGACCTGCCCGGTCTCGGGAAGACGTTGATAGCCAAGTCTTTTGCCCGAGCATTGGGCCTGTCGTTCACTCGCGTGCAGTTCACCCCGGACCTGCTTCCCGCTGATCTGCTGGGCTCGACCATCTACGACATGCAATCCGGCCGGTTCGAGTTCCGGCGCGGGCCGATCTTCACCAACCTGCTGCTGGGCGACGAGATCAACCGGACACCGCCGAAGACCCAGGCTGCGCTGTTGGAGGCCATGGCGGAAAGCCAGGTGAGTATCGACGGCGAAACCCACCGACTGCCTTCGCCGTTCATCGTTCTCGCCACGGACAACCCCATCGAGTACGAGGGCACTTATCCGCTGCCGGAGGCACAGCTCGACAGGTTCGCGGTCAGGGTCGAGTTGAAGTACCTGTCGGGTGCCGACGAGACGGTGATGCTGCGCCGCCGCTTGGAACGCGGTTCGGCCGAACCGACGGTCAACCAGATCGTCGATGCGCACGATCTGCTTGCCATGCGGGAGTCGGTCGAGCAGGTGACGGTGCACGACGACGTCCTGCACTATGTGGTGTCCCTGGCGGCCGCCAGCCGCAGCCATCCCCAGGTTGTGGTGGGCGCCAGCCCACGGGCAGAGCTCGATCTCGTTCAATTGGCGCGGGCGCGTGCCCTACTGTTCGGCCGGGACTACGTCATTCCCGAGGACGTCAAATCATTGGCCATTCCCGTTATTTCGCACCGAATCAGTTTGAAACCGGAGATGTGGGTGCGCAGCGTCCACGGGTCGGACATCGTGGCGCAGCTGCTGCACCGCCTGCCCGTGCCGCGGACCCGGGGCGGCCCGTCGTGACGAATTCGACCGAACCACGCGAAGTTGAATTGCGTTGGCGGGCCTCGTCGCTCACGAAGGCCATCGCGACGTGTGCCGGCGTCGCCCTCGCCGCGGCCGTGCTCGGCCGGTGGCAGCTCGTGGCCTTCGCCGCGCCGCTGCTCGGTGTGCTGTGCTCGATCAGTTGGCAGCGGCCGTCCGCCAAGGTGTACGTACACGGGCGGCCCGCTCTGACCCGGTGCTTCGAGACCGATGAGACACAGCTGTCGGTGTGGACGACGACGGACGCGCGAACCATCGCGTGCGAGGTCGCGGTGTCGGTCGAATCGGGAATGGACGTCAAGGTCCTCGAGGGCAGTTCCGCACAGCTGAAGACCGTCGCGGTATCGGCCGAGCGCTGGGGCAGGTATCCGATCCAGGCGCGGGTCGACGTACTGGCCGGCGGGGGACTACTGGCAGGGACCTGCACCGTGGAGGCCGCCGAAGTCTTCGTCTTTCCGGTTGCCCCGCCCCAGTCGACGCCGATTCCGCACATCGAATTGCCCGATCGGCTCGGCACCCACCTGACCCGGCACGTCGGTCCGGGTGTCGAGTACGCCGACGTCCGCGCCTACCTGCCGGGCGATCAACTCCGCACCATCAACTGGCCGGTGAGCGCCCGCCGGGGCCGGCTGCATGTCACCGAACGCTTGACCCACCGCGCCGCGGACGTGGTCGTCCTCATCGATACCAGCATGCAGCCTCCCGGCCCAGCCACGGCCGCGCTGGAGCGGGTCGTTCTCGGTGCCGCCCAGGTTGTGCAGAGCGCGCTGCGAAACGGTGACCGCGCCGGCATCGTCGCGCTCGGTAGCGCGCGCCCGCGGTGGATCGGTGCCGACATCGGTCAGCGCCAGTTCTATCGGGTGCTCGATGCCGCGTTGGGTGTGGGGAGCGAATACGAAGTCACCACGGGGACATTGGCGCCGCGCGTGGCCGTTCCGCCGGGCGCTGTCGTGTTCGCCTTCTCGACGTTGCTCGACACTGCATTCGCACTGGCGCTCACTGAGTTGCGGAGCCGCAGGCACGCCGTGGTCGCTGTCGACGTCCTGGAGGGGCCGCCGTTCGACGGCGATCAGCCGCCGACCGTGGCCCGCATGTGGGCGCTGCAGCGACACGCGATGTACCGCGACATGGGCATCGTCGGTGTCGACGTGGTGCCGTGGCCGTCGACTGCCGCCCTCGATCAGGCGCTGCGGTTGATGCCGGTGCGCCGCGGGACGGTGAAGCGATGACGGCCGATACGGCTGCCGGGTGGGGGCAGCCGGGCGCCCGCACCTTGTCGACAGGATTCGGGGCACTGATGGTCGCGGCGGCCGGGGTCCAAGCCCATGGCACGGCCGTCGCCGTGTCGATGGTGGCGTTGGCGGCGGTGGGCGCCGGACTTCTGGTTCGGGCGGCTGCCACCGGTGCGGTGCTGCTCACCGTGTTGGCGCTGGCCGTGTCCGACCCGCCGCCGGTATTCGCAGCACTGTCGGGGCTTTCTGCCGTCGCGTACTTGCTGTTGCGGTATGCCGCCGGAGCCGGCGTGGTGACCATGACGCGGCCGACATTGATCGCCATGCTCGGCTTCACGCTCGCCGGGGTGATTGCCACCGCAGTGAATATCGATCTGCCGTGGTTACCGCTGCTGGCACCGCCGGCGGTGGTGGCGATGTATGTGCTGGCGTTGATTCCGCACAGTTAGTCCGTTGCCGACTCCCGGCGACCAGCCTGGGCATACGTCCGGCAGGATTTGCCGGAAACTCGCCGAAGCGGTGCGCGTTGGCTGATTGCTGATTGCTGATTGCTGTGCAACACATATTGCCAGGTCAGAGGTTTGTCATACTTTTCTGAATGCAGGTAAGATGCAGAAATGCTGTTTCGCCACGTACGTAGCTCGGGCGTTGCTGGCGCTGCGGCGCTGCTGACGGTCACGGCCCCGCTCATCATCACGAGCGCGGCTCCGGTCGCTGCCGCCGACGACTGCCCCGACGCTGAAGTGATTTTCGCGCGCGGCACCGATGAGCCGGCGGGCATGGGCCGGGTCGGTGACGCTCTCGTCGACGCGTTGCGCAAGCAGCCCAGCGGCTTGGTCATCAGGTCCTACGCGGTGGACTACAAAGCCACCATCACGCAGCGGCACAGTGGCGAGGGAGCCAAGGACGCGATTGCGCACATCAAATCCACCGCGTCCGCCTGTCCCGACACCAAGATCGTCTTGGGCGGCTACTCGCAAGGCGCGAGTGTGGTCAACATCGTCGCCGGCTTCTCCGGTATCAACTGGGGTAGTCCGCTGCCCCCGGAGTACATGAAAAACATTGCGGCGATCGCTACTTTCGGCAACCAGGCCGACCGCACCGACGGAGCGCCACCGACCCAGAATTCGCCGCTCAGCGCTAAAGCGATCGACCTGTGTAATCCCGCCGACCCGATCTGCCACGCCGGTTCGGGCAACTCCTGGAGTGGGCATACGCAGGGCTACGTCCCCGAATACACCGACGAGGCAGCGGCTTTCGTGACGTCCAAGCTTCTTGCCGGCTCCACTCGGACGCTGCCCGGCTATGGCCCACAAGCCCCGGGGTACGGCGCGCTGCCCGGCCCGCCGCAGACATATGGCACGCCACCTGGCCCGTCCGCGGGCTACGGCCTGCAGCCGCCCAGCGCGGTTCCGCCGGTGTCTGGACCGACGTCGTCGTCACCGGTACCCGGATTGGCCTAGCGCGTTTCCTGCTGAGGCGGCCCCGATATCATCAGCGCACCTGTGACGGTTTCGTCGCTGATCACGTCTCCACGTAGGACGTCATCGACAGCGACCCGTAGGTGTAGCCGTCGACCAGCACGCTCGCCGTGGTGTCGGCCGCCGAACACAGCCCGGCGAGGTAGAGCATCGGGATGAAATGATCCGGCGTCGGCGCGGCGGCCGCGAAGTCGGGATGGTCGCGCAACCGCGTGATGCGGTCGGGAGCACCGGTCAGCAGATCGGCCGCGGCATCGTCAAACCTTGTGGCCCAATCGAATCCGCCGTCAGGCAGCCGCGGATTCATGGCCCGCAGGTTGTGCACGATGTTGCCGCTGCCGACGATCAGCACGCCCCGGCTGCGCAGCTCGGCCAATTGCGCGCCGAGAGCGACGTGTTCCTCCAGTGGCTTCTCGGCATTGATCGACAATTGCACCACCGGGATCGTGGCGTCGGGAAAGGCATGCACCAACACGGACCACGTGCCGTGGTCGATGCCCCAGCTGTCCCGATCAGTCCCTACCCAGGTCGGTTTGACGGTCTCGGCGATCTCGTCGGCCAGTTCGGGAAGTCCCGGCGCCGGGTATTGCACATCGAACAACTCCTGCGGAAAACCGTAGAAGTCGTGGATGGTGCGCGGGTGCGCCATGGCGGTGACCGCGGTGGCGTTGATGTACCAGTGCGCACTGATCACAAGAATCACCCGGGGTCGGGGCACCGACTGACCGAACTCTGTCCAGGCGGCTGTGAACCGGTTGCGTTCCACGGCGTTCATCGGACTGCCGTGTCCGATGAACGCGGCGGGCATGACGGTTGGGAGGTCAGCTGATCCGGTCATCGTGCAGTCAACGCTACCGGGATTACCTTGCCGCTGCCGCAGCAGCGCGCCCAGCCCGCCGGCCGAAGAATGAGCCGGCACCCAGCTGAGTGCCACTGGAGTACCCTTTGGCGTCCTGCGCAATGGTGGAGGCACAGGCGCCGGCGGCATAAAGCCCGGCAATGGCGCTGCCGTCGTAGCGAAGAACTTCGCCGTCGACCGAAATCGCCAGGCCCCCAAGGGTGAAGCCGCTGTAGAACGCCTTGCCCAGGCTCAGATCGAATGCCGCCCAAGGCCCGACGTCCTGTGGCTCCAAATATGTTGCGGCCTTGTGGAAGTCGGGGTCCTCGCCGCGTGCCGCGTTCGCGTTGTATCGGTCGAGCGAAGACTGCAGCCGGCCCGCGGGGATGCCGAGTGCCGTTTCCATCTCGGCGATGTCTTCCCAACCATCGATCAACTGAACCAACGGCATGGTGGGCATCTCGACGTGTCGTGAGTCGACGACGAGGTACGCGGCGCTGTCGGGTTGTTCGAGGACGAACGCGGATGTCCGTGCGTGATAGGAGTCTTCGGCGACGAACCGGTCCCCGTTACGGTTCACGATGATGCCGGTGAGGAGTGTGGCAGGCGGATACACCGGAGCGGTTATGAACGCCTGGTCCAGGTACTTGGTTGCCGCCCCGGCAGATTGGCCCAAGCGGATGCCGATGCCATCGTCGTAGCTGCTGCCCAAGGCGAAAACGCGCTCATCGGCCAGTAGGGGGAGATGCTGCGCCAGCATCTCCCGATTCATCACGAAACCGCCGGTGGTCAGCACGACGGACTTCGCCCGCACGGCGCCGGTCTCACCGAAGTGCTTCCAGGTGGCCCCGACGATCCGGCCGTCCTCGACGATGAGCGCGCAGGCGCCGGTCTCATAACGGATTTCCACCCCCAGGTCGGCCAGTCGCTCGACGAGAAGGTTGACGACCATACTGGCGCCACCGGTATCGCCCGGCACTGGAACCTTGTGTCCCCGGGGCGCCGGCACCGCCTGCTCGCGGAACGGCCACACCTGTTCATTGCCGGTGTACATCAGGCCCTGCTTTTCCGGTTGGATGACAGCCTTGTGCGGGTAGTAACTGCGCTCGAACTCGAAGCCCAGCGCTTCCAGCCATCGGAAATGTTCGGCGCTGCCCTCGCAGTAGGCGTTGATCAGTTCCGGTGCAGGCTCTGTCGACACCGCCGTCAGGTACGCCGCCATCTCGGCGGCGGAGTCGGGGTGGCCGGTGGCCTGCTGCACCTCGGTGCCGCCGCCCAGGTAGAAGTGCCCGCCGGCCATGGCAGTCGTACCACCGGCCACCGCGGCGCGTTCCAGTACCAACACTCGCGCACCCGACGCGGCAGCTTCCACTGCCGCGCATCCGCCGGCCATCCCGAGCCCGACCACCAGGACGTCGACCTCATCGGAGAACGACGAAATGCTCTGCGCGGAAGCTGTTTCCGGAATCATCGGGCGCCTGCCGCAGTCTTCTTGATGTGCTCGAACATCACGCGAATCTCAGGACTGAACTCGCCGAGTTCGATGTACGGCGCCCCGGCCGACGCACCGTCGATGTAGGCGAAACGCATCATGCCACCCGACATCTCACCCTGCTGCACGATGGCGAGTCCCTGCTCCTTCGCCGACGTCACCGCTGCATCGAAATCACTCGGCTCGAAGCACACGTGGTGCAGGCCCGGGCCGCTGCGATCCAGGAACTCGGTGTAGATGCTGGTGCCCCGTACCGGCTGGATCAGCTCCAATTGCATGTCGCCGGAGTACGACATCGAGATATGGGCGGTGAAATCCGCGGGTTTGCCGTGCACGCGGCAGGTCTGCGGCCCGAATTCGATATCGAGCATCCGTACCCATGCGCCGACCCCGAACTGCTTGCTCAGTAGCTGCTCGGTTGCCTCGACATCATCTGTAACCCAGGCGATTTGGCAGATCGATCCATACGAGACGGTCATGGTGGTCCTTCCGGGAGGCGAACTGCGCAGGGCGTCGACGCAAACCCAAAATAAGCGTTCATGCTTAACTGGTCAAGCGTTAGCGATTGCGTTCTGAAGCGCGCGGGATAGACTGACGCCTGTGAGTCGGCCCGATGCGCGCACGCAGCTTCTTCTCGCCGGTGAACGCCTGATTGCCGAATTCGGCCCGGAAGTCTCCCTGCGCGATGTCGCGTTGGCCGCGGGGCAGCGGAACAATTCAGCTGTCCACTATCACTTCGGATCGCGAGATGGCTTGATCACGGCCATCATTGGTCATCGGCAAGCACCGCTGGAGCAGGCGCGGCTGGCGCTGCTGGCCGAGCATGAAAGCGCCGGTGAGCCCGACGACAGCATCACCGCGCTGGTGACCATCCTGGTCGAGCCGCTGTTCGATACTCCGTATTCCGACGGCTCCAGCCACTACGCGCGATTCCTCGAACGCGTCCGCAATCATGCGGTCATGGCCGAGCTCACCCTCACGGCCGAGCAATGGCCGGCCACCCGAATCCTTACCACGCGGCTGCTGCGCGCACTCGATCACTTGCCCGAAGCGCTTCGGCGCCAACGTATGGCCGCCATGGCTTCGGTCATGTACACGCTGCTCGCCGACCACGAACGTCATGTCGATGAGCATCGCGACGTGGTACGCGGCGCCCTGAGTGAGGCCGAGGCGAGGGACAACATCGTGGCGATGATCGTCGGCCTCCTCACTGCACCGATGCCCGCACTGGTCGAGCGCCAAACAAGATGACGATGGAGGAGCACATGTCGGTCGCTGAGCAGGAGTCGACGGAAATCCGGCAGATCGAGGCGGGGGAGAACCCGACCAGGTTCGCCCGCGGCTGGCATTGCCTCGGTCTCATCCGCGACTTCAACGACGGTGTACCCCATCAGATCGACGCCTTCGGAACGTCATTGGTGGTCTTCGCGGACAGCCAGGGCCGGCTCAACGTGCTCGACGCCTACTGCCGGCACATGGGCGGCAACCTCGCGTACGGCAGCGTCAAGGGCGACTCGATAGCGTGCCCGTTCCACGACTGGCGGTGGGGCGGCGACGGCAAGTGCACGTTGGTGCCTTATGCCAAGCGGACACCGCGGCTGGCGCGCACCCGCTCCTGGCTCACGCTGGAACGTAACGGGCAGCTGTTCGTCTGGAATGACCCGCAGGGCAACACCCCTCCGCCGGAGGTCGACATCCCTGAGATCGAGGGATACGGCACGGACGCCTGGACGGAGTGGACCTGGAACATCCAGTTGATCGAGGGCTCACACTGCCGTGAGATCGTCGACAACAACGTCGACATGGCGCATTTCTTCTACGTGCACTACGCATTTCCCCGGAACTTCAAGAACATCTTCGAGGGTCATGTCGCCACTCAGGTGATGGATTCGACGCCCCGGGACGACATGATCGTCAGCACTTTCCACGACCCGACGTCCATTCTCTATTCGGAGGCCTCGTATTTCGGGCCGTCGTACATGATCGACCGGCTCCGCAGCGTGTCCAATGGCGTGACCGTCGAGACCATCCTGATCAATTCACACTATCCGGTCAGCCCGAACTCGTTCGTGTTGCAGTACGGCGCCATCGTCAAGAAGCTCCCGGGTATGACAGAAGCGGAAAACGCCGAACTTGCACGGACTTTCATCGAGGGAGTGCAGACCGGATTCGAGCAGGACGTCGAAATCTGGAAACACAAGGCCCGCATCGACAATCCGCTGCTCACCGAGGAAGACGGTCCGGTGTATCAGCAGCGCCGTTGGTACGAGCAGTTCTATGTCGACGTCGAAGACGTCACACCGGATATGACGGACCGCTTCGAGTTCGAGATCGACACCACGCATTCCATCGAGAGTTGGGAAGCTGAGGTGGCCGACAATCTGGCTGCCGCGACACCGAACTGACCGCCGCAACAGGCGGACGATCAGTCCTCGTCGGATCGACTGTGGCCCAGGAGCGCGGCCACCAGGTCGAGCGCGGTACCGATCTCGGGTGCTCCGCCGCCGAGGAGCGGCGCGTAGAGGTGCGCGTCGCACATCCGGATGAGCGCCAGGCCGAAAGTGGCTGTGGGAAGCGGTAATTCCATTCTGCCTGCGGCCACCTCGGCGTCGAGGAGTTCGCCGACCAGTCGCCCTGCGGTCTGCTCCACGAGTCCGGGCAGCAGCATGAGCCGCACGATCAACAACGGCTCTCGGTGCGACACGGTTTGCAGCGGCTTCGCGTCGACGACCGCGTTCAGAAAGCGGTCCATGACCTTGAGGATGTATTCGGTGCCGCCGGCCGGTTCGGCGTCGGGTCCGGCCTCTGCGGCCATATCGGCGACAGTGCGCCGGAAGGTGCGTTCGGTGGCCTCGGCCAGCACGGTGGCCAGCAAGTCTTCGCGGTTGCCGACCAGTCGATAGAGGGTCGAGCGGCCGATGCCGAGTTCGGTGGCCAGGGCCGACATGTCGACCGGCTCGCCCGCGAGATACAGCCGCGTCGCCGCGTCGACCGCGGCCTGGCGGCTCAGGGCCGTTCCCAGTCGCGCGGGCGGGGCGGACGACGTCGAATCTGCTCCGGACATCCGCCCATTATGGGACATTGCGCGCCTGTGTGCCACTGTGGCACACTTCGGCTATGTGTCCCATGTCCTGGGGCCGGGTACCGCCAACGCCACGAGGAAGTTGACATGAGCACGCGATTCGAAGGAAAGACCGCAATCGTCACGGGTGCCAGTCGTGGCATCGGATTCGCCATCGCCCAGCGTTTGGTCGACGAAGGCGCCAAGGTGGTCATCACCGCACGTAAGCAGGACGCGCTCGACACCGCCGTCGAATCACTCGGCGGGCCGGCCGTCGCCCTCGCGGTGGCCGGCCGCGGCGACGACAGCGAACATCAGGATGCGGTCGTGGCCAAGGCGATCGAAACCTTCGGGAGCGCAGACCTGTTCGTCAACAACACCGGCATCAATCCGGTGTACGGGCCGCTCATGGACATCGACATGGATGCCGCGCGCAAGATCCTCGAAGTCAACGTGCTGTCGGCGCTGTCGTGGGTGCAGAAGGTGAACCGGGCCTGGCAGGCCGAACATGGCGGCGCCATCGTCAACGTCGCATCCATCGCCGGGTTGCGACCGGCCCCGGGCATCGCCTTCTACGGCGTCTCCAAGGCCGCGCTCATCCACCTCACCGAGGAACTGGCCGTCGAGCTGGGCCCGAACATCCGCGTCAACGCCGTCGCTCCGGCAGTGGTCAAGACCCGTTTCGCGACCGCGTTGTACGAGGGGCGCGAGGACGAGGTCAGCGCGAACTACCCGCTGAAACGACTCGGCATTCCCGAAGATATCGGTTCGGTGGTTGCGTTCCTGCTGTCGGATGACGCGGGCTGGATGACCGGCCAGACGTTGACCGTCGACGGTGGCGTGCTCCTGGGTGGTGGCGTCTGATGGCTGCGGATACGCACGTCGAGCTGCCCGGGCTGGACTTGGACCGGCTGGGTACCTGGCTGTCGTCGACCGTGCCCGGCTCCGGTGCCGACTTGTCGGCGACACTGATTGCCGGGGGCAAGTCCAACCTGACTTACCGTGTCACAGATGGTGATTCGTCATGGATCGTCCGGCGCCCGCCAGTGGGTGAACTGCTCGCCACCGCACACGATATGGGCCGCGAACATCGCATGATGTCGGCGCTCGCGCCCACGGCGGTGCCGGTACCGGCCATGTACGGCTTCTGCGATGACGTATCCGTCCTCGGCGCCCCGTTCTACGTGATGGCCGAGATCGACGGCATGCCGTACCGGCACGCCACCGAATTGGCGGCGCTCGGCGCCGAGCGCACCCGGCTCATTTCGGAGCGGCTCGTCGACACCCTGGTCGCGGTGCATTCCGTCGATCCGTCATCGGTGGGGCTCGGTGACTTCGGCCGGCCCGACGGCTTCCTCGGGCGCCAGGTCGGCCGGTGGCACAAGCAGTTTGCCGCCGCCTACACCCGGGATCTGCCGGCCATTGAAGAGCTCTATCAGGCTCTGGCAGGGCGGGTCCCGGCCGACTCGGCACCTGGCATCGTGCACGGTGACTACCGCTTGGACAACGTGCTTTTCGACTCCGATGACCGGCCTGCTGCCGTAATCGACTGGGAACTGGCCACTATCGGCGACTCGCTCACCGACCTGGCGCTGATGGTGGCGTACGGCCGGCTCGCCGGCGCGGATGCCGCGCAAGCGGTCAGTGATGTCAGCGAGGCGCCGGGCTTCCTGAGCGAACAGGAGATCATCGACAGGTACCGCGCCGGAATCGACCGCAGCCTAGGCGATTTCGCCTTCTACCTGGGCCTGGCCTTCTTCAAGATGGCGGGCATCTTCGAAGGCATCCACTACCGCTATGTCAACGGACAGACCGTCGGCGACGGGTTCTCGTTCGCCGGTGACGCCGTGCACTTCCTGCTGGACGCCGGCCTCAACGCACTCAAGGAGCACTGATATGGAATTCGCCTACGACGCCAAGACCAACGAAATGGTCGCCGAACTGACGGCGTTCATGGACAGTCACGTGTATCCCGCAGAGAAGACGTTCCATGAGCAGCTCAATGCTCTGGACAACCGGTGGGCGTGGGACAGCGTGCCGGTGCTCACCGAGCTGCGCGCCGAAGCCCGGCGTCGCGGGTTGTGGAATCTGTTCCTTCCCGGGCAGAAGGGCGCGGGCCTGACCAACCTGCAGTACGCGCCGTTGGCCGAAATCACCGGCCGCAGTATCCAATTGGCACCTGCAGTGTTCAACTGCGCAGCTCCGGACACCGGAAACATGGAGGTGCTCAATGAGTTCGGCACCGAGGAGCAGCAGCGCCGGTGGCTCGAGCCGTTGCTGGACGGCGAGATTCGCTCTGCCTTCGCCATGACCGAGCCCGACGTGGCCAGCTCCGATGCCACCAACGTCGAGTTGTCGATCGTCCGTGACGGCGACGAATATGTGATCAACGGTCGTAAGTGGTGGATCACCGGCGCGATGAACCCGAACTGCACGGTGTTCATCGTCATGGGCAAGACCGACCCGACGGCAGAACGTCACCGTCAGCAGTCGCAGATCCTGGTGCCCCGGGACGCCCCGGGGCTGGAGGTGCTGCGCGGCATGGAGGTTTTCGGCTACGACGACCACGACCACGGCGGACACGCGGAGCTGCGGTTCACCGATGTGCGGGTGCCGGTGTCGAATGTGATCGGCGAGGAAGGTGCCGGGTTCGCGATCGCTCAGGCCCGTCTGGGACCGGGCCGTATCCACCACTGCATGCGCGCCATCGGTGTCGCCGAGCGTGCCATCGAGATGATGTGTCAGCGGGCCGCGAGCCGTGTCGCGTTCGGCAAGCCGCTGGCCGAGCAGGGCGTGATCCGGGACTGGATCGCCGAGTCCCGCGTGCGGGTGGAGCAGTTGCGGCTGCTGGTGCTCAAGACCGCGTGGTTGATGGACACCGCGGGAAATCGCGGCGCGCACACCGAGATTCAGTCCATCAAGATCGCCACGCCGCTGACCGTGCAGTGGATTCTGGACAAGGCCATCCAGGTGCACGGTGCCGGCGGGGTGTCGCAGGACTTCCCGCTTGCCGCGATGTACGCGGGCATCCGCACCCTGCGCTTTGCCGACGGACCGGACGAGGTACACAAGAACGCCCTCGCTCGCACGGAGCTGAAGAAGCATCTGGTGAGCTGACGCACGCACGCCCGGAACGCTTATTTGCATCGGAAATGACGATTAAATAGCGTGGTCATGTGCGGTTGACCGGTTTCAGTGACGTCGGGCTGCGGATCTTGATCCGGCTCGCCGCTGAAGACGGCCGGCAGCGGATTTCGACGCGGCAGATCGCCGAGGACATGCAGATCTCGTACACGCACGCGACCAAAGCGTGCGCGCACCTGGCGGCATCCGGCTGGCTCGATGCCGACCGGGGCCGGGGCGGCGGACTGGCCCTCACCGAGGCCGGCCGCACCGCTCGACTCGGCGACATCGTGCGGTCGCTGGAAGACGATGGCGACACCGAGTTGGTCGATTGCAGTGGGCTGGACTGTCCACTGCAATCGGCGTGCCGGCTCCGTGCGGCGTTGGCAGAGGCCAAGGCGGCGTTCTACGCGTCGCTGAACACCAGCACGGTCGCCGATCTCGCGCAGCCACCGACCCGGAATCTCCTCATCAGCCTTGGTGCGCTGGCCGCGCAGATCGATTCCCGCGCCGATTGAACCGAACGGCTCGGTAGTTCGTGGTACCCACAACCGCTGTGTAAGGGGATCACGATGCAACTTTCCGCACGCCTGCCAACGGACCTCGCGGCCGCTACCGTCGCTTTGGTGGTCGTCGCACCTTTGGCGCCTCTCGCCCCGACCGTCGAGCATTCGTCGCCGCCGACTGTCGCGCGCGAAATCCGTTTGGCCGCCACGGTTCCACCGGGTGGGCTGCTCACCAGCTTCGTGAACAACCAGGGCATCTACTGTTCGATCATCTGTCCGCTGCTGGCGCAGACCGTCACGACGGGTGTCACGACCACATTGCAGGAGCCGGGAGTGTTCCTCGCGGCACTGCCGGCGAACGGCCTGCTCAAGGCCATCGGCATCGCCGGCGCGTCGATGACGGGGCCCACCGCGGCGGCCATGGACAAGGCCATCGAGGCCGACGCGGCCATTCCCGCGCAGCGCGCCCTGAATGCCTTTGAGGTCGGTGTTGTCGGCCTGCTCAACATCCCCCCGGCGTTCCTGGGTGGCCCGGGCGCAGTTCTCGACGCGTTCCAGCAATTCCGTCAGCAGACCTTCGATGCGCTCAACGCACCTGTCGTACCGAACCCGGTGCCGACCGTCATGCCGCACGGCGTACTCCAGGTCGCGGTCATCGGTACCATCAATGTGGTTGCGGCGGTGATCTTCCCGGCCTTCAACGACGTCCTCGCCGGCGCGTTCCATGTGCCCGACGCTGTCGCACAGGAACTGGCCAAGAGCGGCAATCCGCTCCGCGCGGCCATGGCAGGGATCCAAACCGCCGTCGGGGTCGTGACCGCGGCCGGAACGGTCATCGCGAACACTATCGTCACCGAGGTCAACAAAGTGCGCGCCGCTGCCATGGCGCCGGGTGCCTTTGCACCGCTGGCAGCGTCGAAGCCCGTCACCACGGCGGCGATCACCCCGTCTGCTGCCACCTCGTCCGCTGTCACCACGTCGCAGTCGCCGCCGAAGAAGCCGAAAACTGCGCTCGCATCACCGTCGCAGACGTCCGCGCAGCTCCCGGGCCCGCTGCCCGGGCTGGCGAAAGGTCTGACGAAAGCCCTGACGCCCAAGACCGGCCCCAAGGCCGAGCCCGGCGGCAAGTCCGGATTTCAGTCCAGTGATCGCGGCGCCCAAACCGGCGTGCCGTCCCGACCGGCCTTGCGTGCCAAACGGTGATTGCGGCCGCGCAGCAGCCGCAGCTGCAAGAGCGACTCGGTCCAGAACGCTGACCGCGGCGTCGAGGTCCACGTCGAGTCGAACAGTTTCTTGGTGGCGGCCAACGCATCGGGAGACCGCTCGATGAGCTGTGCGGCCAACCCCTCTGCCGCCTGCATCGGGTCGTCGGCAACCGATGTGACCAATCCATAGCCCAAGGCCTCGGTCCCGGAGAACACCTCTGCGGTCATGGTCAGCCGCTTGGCCACATCTATCGGCAGTAGCTCGCGGAGTGTCACCGACCCCGTCATGTCCGGGATCAGGCCCCACCGGGCTTCCATGACCGACAGCTTGCAGTCCGGCGTCGCGATGCGGAAGTCCGCGGCCAGGGCCACCTGCAGTCCGCCGCCGTAGCAGTGGCCGTGCACCGCCGCGATCACGGGCACCGGCAACTCGCGCCACGCCCAGCAAGCTTTCTGGAACAGGTTGGTCTTCTGCCCGGGCACCTTGCCGAAGTTGCGCACGGCGCTGAACCCCTGCAGTTTGGCGCCGGCGAAGTCCAGTCCGGTGCAGAACGCGCGTCCGTCGCCGTGCAGGATCACGACCCGCACCGAACGGTCTCGCGCCAGTTGGCCGGGGACCGTGGCGAGCGCCTCCAGCATCGGTAGATCGAGGCTGTTCATCTTGTTTGCCCGGTTGAGTGTTGCGTAGGCGATGCCATTGCGGATGTCGACGGTGATCCGGTCCGTTGCCATGGGGGCAGGATAGTGCGGCCCGGCTGATTACCACGGCGACCGCCGAAGCTGTGGGTATTCGGCGAAATTGCAGAAACAGCCACTTGGCTGCGAGGACCGCCCTACTCTGCTGCGACAGCGCTTCTGTGCAATTTCCAGCAAATCTGCATCGCATGGCCACTTGCGCGCGAGACAATTCATTCCGCTTCGCGAAGACTGTGTCCCAAACCGGAATAGATACGCTACTGTGATCTGCGTGACAGGCGAGGCGCGCGCGACCATGGCGGAACGTCAGCGTGCGAAACGGGCTGAACTGGTACGCGAGGAAGTCATCGAAGCAGCGTTGGCCGAGTTCGCCGAGCGGGGATATCACCAGACCTCGATCAGTCACATTGCCAAGCGCCTCGGGTCCGGCCATTCGATGTTCTACCGGTACTTCGAGAACAAACGCGATATCGTCGACCACGCCGTGCGCCAGGTGAACGCCCGGGTGCTCGCCGCGATCGGCGATACGACGCCGGGACGGCTGACGTCCATCATTGAGTTCCGCGATCACCTACTGGGTATCGGCATGGCCTACAGCGAACTGCTGGCCGATGAGCCGCGCCTGATGCAGTTGATCGTGGTGCAGGCGGCCGGCGTCGATCAGCAGATGACCGAGGAATTCCAGCGCCTTTTCGATGACGGTGCCCGCGTGCTCGCGACACTGCTGCGGGACGGCATCAAGCAGGGCTACATCCGCGCCGATGTCGACGTGCGCGCCACCGCTCAAACGATCTGTGCCATCCCGTTCGGTATCGCCCTGCGCTACGGCCAGAAGCCGAGCCGTGAGGAGTTGCTTGCGCAGACCCTCGCAAGCAACGAACTGGTGTGCCGTGGCATCGCCACCGAGTGGCCACAGCCCGGCCAGGAAGCGGCAGGCCGATGACCGATCAGGCACAGCGCGGGGGATTGGCGAAGTGGGGCGCCATCGCCGAGGCCATCGACTGGGTGAAGCGTTATCTGCAGAACCATCCGATCGCGTCGCTGAGCACTGCCGGCGGGCAGATCGTGCTCGGGCTGCGGACGCTGGAGTATTTGTTCTTCGACATCGTCAAGGGCCGGTTCCAAGTACGCGAGTTCCTGGATCAGGCCGCGTTCATGGCCGGAACTGCCTTCACTCCAACGGTTCTGGTGACCATCCCGATCAGCGTGACACTGTCGATCCAGTTCGCCCTGCTGGCCGGCCAGGTCGGCGCGTCATCGCTGTCGGGTGCGGCCACCGGCCTGGTGGTCATCCGGCAGGGCGCGCCGCTGGTCGCCTCGCTGCTGTTGGCAACGGCGGTCGGTTCTGCCGTCTGCGCCGACCTCGGGTCGCGGACCATGCGTGAGGAGATCGCCGCCATGGAGGTCATGGGGGTGTCGCCGATCCAGCGCCTCGTCGTGCCGCGGCTGGCCGCACTGGTCCTCATCGGTGTGCTGCTGACCGGCGTCACCAGCTTCGTGGGCTACCTCGCCAGCTACATGTTCAACGTCTACCTGCAGAACGGCACCCCGGGCTCGTTCATCGCCACGTTCTCGTCGTTCTCGACCGTCGGTGACCTGGCGCTGGCCATGGTGAAGGCCATCGTCTTCGGCGTGATCGTGGCGGTGATCAGTTGTCACAAAGGCCTGGACACCCGCGGCGGTCCGGCAGGTGTGGCCAACTCGGTGAATGCCGCGGTGGTGGAGTCCGTGCTGCTGATGATGATCGTCAACGTGGTGATGAGCCAGCTGTACGTCATCGTGTTCCCGAAGACGTCGATCTGACATGGCAGCCCCGTCAACATTCACCCCGCAACTCTTGCGGCCGTTCACCGCGGTCGGCAACGGGCTGCTGAAAGTGGCCGGACGCACCGGTCACATGATCGAGTTCTTCGGCAAGGTCGTACTGGCCATGCCGACGATGTGGTTGCGCTACCGCAAGGAACTGCTGCGGCTGCTGTCGGACATCACGTGGGGTAACGGCTCCATCGTGGTAGGCGGTGGCACGCTGAACGTCGCTGGGGTGCTTGGCATCACGGCCGGGGCGCTGGTCGCGGTCGAGGGCTATAACGCGCTGAACCTGTTGGGCCTCGGGCCGGCCACGGGTCTGGTCTCGTCGTTCGCGACAACCCGAGAATTGGCGCCGGCCATGATCGCGATGGCCTTCATCGCCCAGGCCGGCTGCCGGTTCACCGCCCAACTCGGCGCCATGCGGATCAACGACGAGATCGACGCGCTGGACACCCTCGGCATCAACTCCGTGGCCTACCTCGTGGCGACGCGGGTGGTGGCCTCGGTGATCGCCGTGGTCCCGCTGTTCCTGGCGGCGCTGGCGCTGGCCTACCTGTCCTGCCAGGTTGTCAGCGTCGTGGCGGGCCAGTCCACGGGCACGTATCTGCATTACTTCGGACTGTTCCTCGAGGGCCGCGACGTGCTGTTCGCGACCGTCAAAGCGGTCATCTTCGTGTTCATCTCGTCGACCATCCAGTGCTATTACGGCTACTTCGCCTCCGGCGGTCCAGCAGGTGTCGGCGTGGCAGCCGGCCGGGCCATGCGCGGCAGTGTCACTGTGGTGATGATCGTCAACATGCTGCTCACCATGGCGCTGTGGGGCGTCATCAGCGGCGCAAGGTTCGGTGGCTGATGGGCAACTCGTTCGACCACGACCCGCGCGGATCGACCGACCGCAAGCTGGGCATCATCGGGCTGTGCTTCACGGTGGTCGCAGCGTTCGCCGCCGTGCTGATGGTCGCCAAATCGCAAGGCAGGCTGGACGATTTCATCCGGGTGGACCTGAAGCTCATCAACATCGGTGACGGCCTGCCGGAACGGTCCGACGTGAAGTTCCGCGGCGTCATCGTCGGCATGGTTTCGGGGGTGACGCCGTCCCAGCACGGTCAGCCGAACGTGGTGCACGTGAACATCCAGCCGCAGTTCGCCGCAGAAATCCCCGACAACGTGACCGCTCGCGTGGTGCCGGCCAACATCTTCGCGGTGTCGGCGGTTCAGCTCGTGCAGAACGGCGGCGGGACGCGGCAGATCCGTTCCGGCGACGTCGTGCTCGAAGACCAGACCCTGCCGACGGTGCTGTTCCAGAACGTGCTGGCCAAGTTGCGCCAGCTGCTCAAAGCGGTGGGGCAGTCACCTGACGCCAACAATGTCGGTGTCTTCGCGGCGCTGGCGGAGGCCACCCACGGTCGCGGGCAGAAGATCACCGACGCCGGCCACAGTCTCAACGCCGTGATGCAGCAATTGAATACGGTGGTCAGGTCCGACGACACCGGCCCGACGACGCTGTCGGCATTGAAGGCCGCGGCCGAGAGCCTGCGCACCGTGTCGCCGGATCTGTTCACCGCGTTGGACAGTTCGGTGCGGCCGATGCAGACCTTCGCCGAGAAGCGTTCGCAGCTCACCGAATTCCTCTCCGGTGGCCTGCGGACCACCGGCACGCTGGCCGACGCGTTCGACCACCAGACCGATCGCATGATCCAGGTGAGCACCGGTCTGACGCCGGCAATCGGTGTGCTGGCCGACCACGCCGGCGAATTCCATGGTGTGTCAACCCGATTGCAGGCTTTGGCCAACAAGATCTACGACGAGGGCTTCGACAAGGACTCGGGTCTGCTCATCTGGAAAGCGGCCATCTCGATGAATCCGTCGCGTCAGTACACCCGGGCGGACTGCCCGCGGTATGGCGCGATGGAAGGCCCGAGCTGTCAGACCGCGCCGGAAACTCCGACCGCGCCGGACCTGAAGCCCGGTCTGGAATCGATGGGTATGGCCACCCCGCCGTGGGTGACCGAGAACCGTCCCAACATTGCGCCGCCGCGCTTTTCGGTCCCGGTCGTGCCGGACTTCCCCGGTCCGCCGGACCCCGATGCACCGCCTGCGCCGCAGGCTGCACCCGGGCCCGGCCAGCAAGCCGTGCCCGCACCGGCCGGTCCGCCGCTGCCCGCAGAAGCCGGCGCGCCCGCCGGCCAGGTTCAACAGCAATCGGCATCGGTGTTCGGCGGGACCGTCGGACCGGTCGGCAGCCAGAGCGAGAAGGACCAGCTGAGCCAGATCGTCGGTGGCCCAGCGACATCCGCCCAACAGTTGCTGCTGGCGCCCGTTGTCCGCGGCAGTGACGTACAGGTCACCCCGGCGCTGGAGGGGCAGCCATGAAATTGAAGCGCAGCTCCGTCGTGTTCCTGACGCTGTTCCTCGTCTTCTCGGTGGCCGTCACCTGGATGGTTTTCGCCACGTTGCAGCGCAACGTCGCCGGACCGACGTCGAGCTATTCGGCGATCTTCAGTGACGTGTCCGGGTTGGCCGAAGGTGACGACGTCCGGGTAGCCGGTGTCCGGGTCGGCCGCGTCGACAAGATCGAGCTGACGCCGGACAACCAGGCCAAGGTCTCGTTCCAGGTGCGCAGCAACCAGACGCTGTACACCAACACGCTGGCCTCGGTGACCTACCAGAACATCATCGGGCAGCGGTACCTGGGCTTGAGTCAGGGGGAGGGCGACAAGCGGAAACTCCCTGTCGGAGCCCAGATTCCGGAGAACCGAACCAACCCTTCGTTCGACATCTCCTACATGCTGAACGGCTTCGAGCCGCTGTTCACCGAACTGGACCCGAAACAGGTGGACAACCTGACAAGTGCCATCATCCAGGCGTTCCAGGGCAACCAGGGATCGCTGCTGACGTTGACGACCCAGGCCTCGGTGCTGACGCAGACCCTCGCGGGTCCCGATGCGGCGCTGGGCGATTTGATCGCCAACCTGGACAAGTTGATGACGACACTGGCCAAGCAGAGCACCAATCTGCAGACGATGCTCCACGAAACCTCGGTGTCGATCGCGGCACTGAACGGCCGGCGCGACGAACTGGTGTCCTCGGTGGGTTCGATCACCGCCAACGTGTCGCGGTTGTCGGCGATCGTCAACGCGATCACCCCGAACATGCAGCAGTTCATCGACCGCGACCCGGGATTCTTGAAATACAGCGTGACGGACGGAAAGGCCCGCTTGGCGTACGCGGTCGCCAACGTGCCGTTGCTGCTCAAAGGACTTGCCCGTGCCGGGCAGGAGGGCACCTACATCGACGTGTATGCCTGCGATCTCGATTTCGGTCTGTGGCGAGGTTTGCTCAATTGGTTCCGGATGTTCGTCACCAGGGCGACACCCGGCAACGGCGGCGAAGTGTGGCACACGGCGGTGTGCCGATGAGCAGCCTGTTCGGTGGCCCGCTCCGTCCGGCGAACATCCCGGGTGGGCGTAAGCGAGTTCTGGAGGACTACAACAAGTTCTGGCTCGGCGTTATCGGCCTGATGGTGATCATCGTGATGGTCGCTGCAGTCGTCCTGGTCAGTGTCCTGGACCTCGGGAAGAAGCAGTACACCGCTGAGTTCGCCCAGGCTGCCGCCATCAAGTCGGGCAACGCGGTGACCATCGCGGGTATCAACGTCGGCGAGGTGCAGAACGTCGAGCTGGCCGGCGACCACGTGGTGGTGACCTTCAAAGCCGACAAGAACGTGCGGCTGGGCACCGACACTCGGGCGTCCATCAAACTCACGACCATCCTGGGCTCGCGGTACTTGGAGATCTCTCCCGCCGGTCCTGGCCACATCGCCGGCGACACAATCAAATTGAGTCATACGGAGGTGCCGTATGACTTGCAGAAGACCCTGGAGGGCGCGACCAGCACCCTGTCTCCGCTCGATGCGGACAAGATCGCCGAGTCGGTGCGGGTGATGAGTGGCAGCCTGCAGGGTGTGCCCGACGCCCTGCCCGAGGCACTGACCAATCTGAACTCGCTTTCGGGCGTCATCCAGTCCCGCCGTGACCAGCTCGGCACCTTGATCACCAACGCAGACACCATCGCGGCGCTGCTGCACCGGCAGAAGGCTGATCTGGGCGCATTGGTGCTGCAGGGCAACCAGATTCTCGGTGAGATCGCCACTCGGCGGGCCGCGATGCAGCGGCTGTTCGACGGGGTGACGCTACTGGCTGATCGGGCCCACACGCTCCTGGCCAATGAACCGCAGCTCGACGCCTTAATCGCCAATCTGCATGAGTTTTCGAAGCTGCTTGCCGAGCACGACGCCCTGGTCCGCAGCATTCTGCAGGTCGCCCCGGTGACGGCGCGCAACATCGCAAACCTGACCGGCAGCGGCAACGGCGCCGACATCACTCTGCCTGCGGGCGTCATGATCGACTCCTGGATGTGTGCGATCAGCGGCCGGGCCCGCCAGTTCAACATCGTCGAGTACTTCAAGGACTGCAAATGAGTAAGCGTGCCTTGATGATCGGGGCGGTTCTGGTGATCGTGGTCGTCGCGACGGTGACGACGGCGGCGGCGGTGGTGCCGCGGGTCTGGCAGCGCAACATCACCGTGACAGCGCACTTTCAGGACGCGGTGGGGTTGTATCCGGGCAACGCGGTCTCGGTGCTGGGCATGCAGGTCGGCAAGGTCGACACTGTGGTGAACAAGGGCAACTACGTCGAGGTCACCATGGACATCGACAAGTTGGTCCCGATCCCCAGTGATGTCACTGCCGCCACCGTCTCGGCATCGATCCTCACCGACCGGCACGTCGAGCTGACCCCGCCTTACCGTGGTGGAAACAAGCTGCGTGACGGTGATCTGATCGCGTTGGGCCACACCAGGACTCCCGTCGAGTTCGACAAGACCTTGTCGATGATCGACAAGCTGGGCACCGCGCTGCGTGGCAACCCTGAGGGTGGTGGTCCGCTGGGAGATCTGGTGAACCTGGGCTCGCGGATCAGTTCCGAGAACAGCAGCCAGATCAAATCGACGCTGACCAAGTTGTCCGACGCGCTCAAGGTCGGCCCCGACGGTGGGGCACAGACTCAGAAGAACCTGCAGGAGATCATCCGCAGCGTCTCCGATCTCACCCAGTCGGCCGCCGAAAATGATGACGCCATCCGCAAATTCGGCGGCAACGTGCATCAGTTGAGCGATATTCTCGCCGACCAGAACCTGGGCTCGGGGCGCACCGGAGCCAAGGCCAATGAGATTCTCGACGAGGTCAGCGGGCTGCTGGATCGCCATCGCGATCAGCTCAAAGGGGCGTTCGGGGACTTGAACACCGTCGTCGGGTCGTTGGCGGACAACAAGCGTGAGTTGATGGAAACGCTGGATGTGCTGCCGCTGACCCTTGACAACGTCTACAACGCGCTCGACCCGGTGGGTGGCAGCATCCGCGGCCACCTGGTGACCGACAAGCTGTTGGCGTACAACCAGCTGAACAAGGAACTGTGCAACCTGATGGGCCTCAAGCAGTTGGGTTGCGCGACAGGGACACTGCAGGATTACGGCCCGGACTTCGGCCTGACCTCGATGATGGACCTGATGGCCAACGGTATCGGTCCGTCGGGTCAGGGCGAACCGCCCAAACCGGCCGCACCCGCACCGGGAGGGCCGACCCGATGAGGGCGAGATCCGTTGTGCGCGGGGCTCAGTGGGCCGGTGCGCTCGGTGGCGTGCTGCTGATGACCGGTTGCGCCGCGGGCCTCGACAGCGTGCCGTTGCCGTCGCCGGGATCAAGCGGTGCGACGTACGGCCTCAATGCGGTGTTCTCCGACGCGCTGAACCTGCCGTCCAAGGCGAAAGTACGGCTGTACGGCGCCGACATCGGTGAGGTCACGTCGATCGAGGCCGTGGACTTCACCGCGAAGGTGTCCATGCGCATCCGGCAGGATGTGCCGCTGCCAGTGGGAAGTACCGCCGAATTGCGTTCGGCCACACCGCTGGGCGATGTGTTCCTGCAGATTCGTCCACCGAGCGGCAATGCCGATGGCGGCGCGCTGCTCCGGGGCGGTGACACTATCGGATTGGCGTCGACGGCTGCGGCGCCAACGGTCGAGGAGCTGCTCAACTCCCTGGCGATGTTGGTCAACGGGGGTGCGATCCGGGCGTTGACCACCGATGTCAACGGCGCCGGACGGGTGGTCGGTGGGCGCGGTGAGAAGCTGGCCGGGTTGATCGCCGAGACCAACCAGTTCCTGTCGAAGATGACGGCGCGTTCCGCTCAGTTGGACGCGACATTGCGCAGTACGTCGAACATGGCGGCTGAGGTGGCTCGTCACCAACAGAGCATCGACACGGCGCTGGCTGCCGGTGCCCCGGCTTTGGCCGTCGTCGCCGACAACACCACGCGGATCATGGATGTCATCGACAACGTCGGCCGGATCACGCGGCAACTGTCCAAGTTCCCGTCGATGCAGGGCACCGACACCCGCAGTGTCGCTGCCGATGTCAACAAGTTGTCGCAGGTGTTCAACGAGATCGCCATGGACCCGAACATCTCGCTGACCGCGTTCAACCGACTGATCGGAATCCTGGTCAAGTCCACCGATTCGACTGCGGTGCACCTGCGGGCGGAGATTGCGAAGATCGCCATCGGTGCGCTGCCCGACAAGAACTACGCGGGCGACCCCGGCATGCACGGACCTGACGGCACCGACTGGCACCTGATGATCGGCAGCCTGCGCTACGAGTGGAACATGCTGCTCGGCCGCATCTACGGATCGGATCGCACCCGATGAACGTGCTGAACAGCCTGGTGGCGTTCGTGATTCGGGTCATCAAGGCGGTGGCCGGCCGCAAGGTCGTCCTCGCGCTCTTCGGCCTGCTGCTCACCGCGGTGATCGCGTTCGGCTACATCGCTATCGATGGATTGCGGTTCAACCCGTTCCACCGGACCATGGCGATCCGCATCATGCTGCCCGAGTCCGGTGGCCTGCTGGCCAATCAGGACGTCACGTTGCGCGGCATCCCGATCGGTCATGTCGCTGCGGTCAACCTCACCAGCAGCGGTGTCGAGGCGGTCGCCTCCGTCGACTCGGCGGCCCACATCCCGACGGACAGCCCGGTGCGGGTATCCGGTCTGTCGGCGGCGGGGGAGCAGTACCTGGACTTCCGGCCCGAGCACGGCGGCGGTCCGTATCTCACTGATGGCGCGGTCATTTCGGGCAAGCAGGCCGGCATCCCGGTGACGCTGCCGCACATCATCGACCACAGCCGCGGCGCGCTGGCGCAGCTCGACGCCGACAAGCTCGGCAAGATGTTCAGCGAGCTGCACGTCACCAAGGACGGCCCACGCAAGCTCGCGGCCATCCTGGACGGTGCCAGCCTGCTGGCCAACACCGTGGATTCGGTGCTGCCCGAGACGGTCAGCATGATTCGCACCACGCGCGTGGTGTTCAGCACGGTTGCCGATGTCCGTCCGGGCCTGGCCGCCACCACGAACGACCTGACCGAGGTGCTCGGCGGCGTGAACAAGATGGATGGCGGCTTCCGTACCCTCGTCGACCGTGGTGAGCCGCAGTTGGCCACGCTGGACAATCTGATCGCCGACAACCGGCAGAACGTCGTGCAGATCCTCGGCAACCTGACCACGGTGTCGCAGATCATCTATCAGCGCATTCCGGCGCTGCAGTACATCTGGCGGCCGGACCGGGATCCGTTCATCGACCGCTTTGCGACCACCGTTCATGATGGCGGTGTCTGGGCGATCGGCGATATCTATCCCAAGTACCGGTGCGACTACAACCTGCCCCGGCATGCGCCGTCCGACGCGAGTTTCCCCGAGCCGTACAAGTACACCTACTGTGAGGACAAGGATCCATCGTTGTTGGTTCGTGGCGCCCGCAACGCGCCGCGGCCGCCGGGGGACGACACCGCCGGCCCGCCGCCGGGGTATGACCCCCACGCGGTGACCGACAAGACGCCGCACTACCCGGGTTACACCATCGACACCCCATACGGGGGTCCGTCGTACCCGATTCCGATGCCGAACTGACGGGCCACGAGACCGCGAGAAATGATGAGTAAACGAACTGCCAGTGCCGATGTATTCGAGCAGGTGCAAGACACCGAGGCCGACGAGATCCGACCGCCAGGCGAAGCGGAGGCCGCCGACGTGACCGAGGTGGACGCGTCCGCCGAGGCCGCGGAGCCGGCGACCGCGGCGGCGAAGGGCCGGGTCCGCCTCGCCACGCTGGTGTGCGCCTTGCTGTTCGCGATTCTGGTGGCAGCGCTGGGATTCTTGGGCTGGCGCCAGTATCAGCAGTACCAGGTCAACGCGGCGAGCGAGGCCGGGCTGCAGGCCGCCAAGGATTACGCCGTGGTGCTGACCACGTTGGACGCCAAGAACATCGACGAGAACTACCGCAAGTCGCTTGACGGGGCCACTGGGGAGTTCAAGGACGCCTACAGCCAGGGCGCCACCCAGCTGCGGCAGGTGCTGATCGACAACAAGGCCTCGGGAACGGGCATCGTCGTCGCGGCGGCCGTGAAGTCCGCGACGCCGGACAAGGTCGAGGTGCTGTTGTTCGTCGACCAGTCGATCACCAACGCGAACAACCCGAGCCCGCGCATCGACCGCAACCGCATCGACATGACCATGGAGAAGGTCGGCGACCGCTGGCTGGCCGGTAAGGTCGAAATCCTGTGACCGACAAGGAGACCGACGTCGCCGAGGTTGCCGAGGTCGAGCCGCCCGCGGTTGCAGAACCCAAGGCGCCCAAGGTCCCGAAGACCTATGCGGTCCGGCGCAGCCTCTGCTTGGCCGCGGCGGTCGTGATCATCGCGCTGTCCGCCGCAGCGGGAACGGCATGGGCACTGGTGTACGGCCAGCATCAACGCGATGCCGAAGCGGCCGACGCACTCGCCGCAGCCAGGGGTTACGCGGTGATGCTGACCACGACCGACCAGAACACGATCGACAAGAACTTCGCCGATGTCCTGGGCGGGGCGACCGGCGAGTTCAAGGACGCCTACAGCAAGGCCGCGGCGACCATGCGAAAGATGTTGATCGACAACAAGGTCAGCACGACCGGCGTCATCGAGGATGCGGCGGTCAAGGCCGTGCGCGGCGATCACGTGGACGTGCTGCTGTCGGTGAAGCAGGACGTCACCAGTGCCGCTGCGAAAGACAAGCGGACCGACTACGTCAGCGTGTCGATGACGATGCGCAAGGTGGGCGATCGCTGGCTGGCGGCCGAGGTGCTGCTCGCCGGAGCGGACGGTAAACGTGGCAAGTAGAGTCCGGGCGGCCCTGGCTGCCTTGGGTGCAACAGTTGTCGCTACGGCGTGTTTCACGGGTGCCCCGGCCGCCCACGCGGCCATCGACAGCTTCTGCTCCGGGCTCGGCGCAGTCTGGGACGGCGGTGCCTGCACCGCCGTGGTCAAATCCCAGCGGGAAGCCGAAATGCTGCTGTCCCTTCGGGTTCCGGCCGAATTGATCGACAACCCGACCGCCGGGCCGGTACTGCGCGACTATTACACCCGGCTGTTCAACGGCTGGCGCGCCACCGGAAACACCACGCCGCGTGACAGCAGTGCCCGGGCCGACTACGAGATCATTCCGGGGCCCGGAGGGTTGCAGTCGGTGGTGGTCCACGAAACGTTCGAACCGTTCGGTATTCAGTCCAACAACGCCTACCGATCGTTCCTCTTCGACATGAATGCCGGGCGGCGGCTGTTCCTTCCCGATCTGTTCCGGCCGGGAGTCGATGCGAATCAAGCCGTTTCCGCCGCCGCAGCCCCGATCCTGCCGCCGGTGCTCGACGCGGCCCTGCCACCGCACGCGCCCGGTACCTACCCGTTCACCGTGGCGGAGTTCCAGCCCGATGGAGACGGCCCCGGATACTCGGGTAACTACCGGGCCTTCGCTGTCACCGGCGATTCACTGCGCCTCTACATGCCCGACCAACCGCTGTCCCGTGAAAGCCCAAGCCCGCGAGACCGATTCAGTTGGTCCATGGACGGCGGCACCGTGGTGGCAAACGTACCGCTCGCCGCGTTGGCGGGTCAGCTGAAGCCGCAGTACGGCGGCTGAAGTACCGGGCAGCCTCACCGCGACCCGGATCGGCGCGGCCCCATTCCCCTTCCTGGTTGGGGCCGGGGCGGTAGCATCGGCGCGGGCGGGTTGATGGGGACATTCAAGGGAGGCCTGTACCGGTGGTGCCGCCATCAGGTGAGAACGATTTGCACGCGCGTCTTCGCGATGCCGAGGCGATGCTGGACGCGATCATCGATCACGCGATCATCCAGCTTGATCTGGCCGGAAACGTCGAGCGCTGGGGCCCCGGTGCGGAGCTGATGACCGGCTATTCAGCGGCTGAGATGGTCGGAAAATCGGTCTCGGTGCTCTACACCGACGAAGACCGCGCGGCCGGACTGGTCGATCGTGAGTTGGCGGCTGTCCGCGAATCCGGTCGATTCGAGTACGAGGGTTGGCGAGTCCGCAAGGATGGGCAGCGGTTCCGCGCCGCGGTGGTGGTCAGCGCGATCCGCGACGAGGCCGACACGATCACAGGCCTGACGAAGGTGATTCGCGATCTGACCGCCGAACAGCAGCGGGCCGACTCGATGTTCCATGGGCTGCTGGAGTCGGCGCCGGACGCCATGGTCATCGTGGCAGCCGATGGGCGTATCACCCTGGCCAACGCACAAGCCGATCGGTTGTTCGGCTATCGCCGTGAGGACCTGATCGGTCGCGAGATCGAGACGCTGATACCACCCCGGTTCCGGGGCGGGCATGAGCGCTATCGCAACAGCTTTTTCGCCGACCCCCAGCCACGACAGATGGGTGTGGGTCTGGAGCTGTGGGGTTTGCGTCGAGACGGCACCGAATTCCCCATCGATGTCAGCCTGAGCCCGTTGCGCACCGATGAGGGGCTACTGGTATCTGCCGCGATCCGCGACGTCACCGAGCGCCGCGAGCAGGAGCAGCGCCTGCGCCGCCAGCACGAGGAGATCATGGAGCTGTCCACCCCGGTGATCCAGGTGTGGGACAAGGTCCTGACCTTGCCGGTGATCGGCACATTGGATTCAGCACGCGCTGCGAGGTTGACCGAAGGACTGTTGTTCAAGATCGCCGAGACACAGGCCGAGGTCATCATCTTCGATATCTCGGGCGTGCCCACCATCGACACTCAAGTTGCACAGCATCTGCTGGCCACGGTTCAGGCGGCGGCGCTGATGGGAACCATCAGCATCATGTGCGGGGTGCGTCCCGAGACCGCGCAATCGATGGTGCATCTGGGTATCGACATCGGCCAACTCCGATCCCGTACGACGTTGCGCCACGCACTGCAGCTGGCTCTGACACTGCTGGCCGAGCGGGCAGAAGCCGCAGCGGGTGTCGCCAGTCTGATGGGACCGGCTGGACTAGGGTGAACGACGACGTTATCCCGGTGATGCGCATCGCTGACACGCTGCTTGTCACGCTGCAGGGCGACCTCGACGATGCCACCGTGATCCGCATCGAGAATCAACTCACTCAGGAGGTTGCGCGCACCGGCGCGGCGGGGATGTTGATCGATGTCAGTGGACTGACTGCTGTCGACTCGTTCGTTGCGCGGGTACTGGCGCGGATTGTGGCGATGATCCGTCTGCTCGGGGCGCAAGCCGCCGTTGTGGGCATCCAGCCCGCGGTGGCCATCACACTCGTTGAGCTCGGTGTGCCGATGGGGCACCTGAACACCGCGCTGAACGCCCAACAAGGCTTGGCTCTCCTGCATCGGCTGCGCCGAGACGACGCCCACCCAACCGACTGACATGGATCCGAGCCTCCCAGACCGCACCGTCGAACAGGCTGCCGTCACCATCACCGACGAAACGGATCTGATCGGCGTCCGCCACACGCTGCGTGCACATGCGCGCGCCGCTGGACTGTCGTTGGTCGATGAAACGAAGTTGATCACCGCGGGAAGTGAGCTGGCCCGCAACATCCTGGTCCATGCCGCGGGTATCGGCGGTCGACTCGACGTCCAACAGGATGTCCGTGACCGTCGTCTCGGGGTGCGAGCCACCTTTACTGATCAAGGACCCGGCATCGCAGATTTGGACGCAGCGCTCACGGACGGTTTCAGCACCGCGGGCAGCCTCGGATTGGGGCTGCCAGGTTCGCGCCGTTTGGTCGATGAGCTGACGATCATCTCCGCGCCGGGCGCGGGCACCACGGTAACGATCGTGAAGTGGCAGCGGCGGTGAGACAGCAGCAGCATCACCGGCATCCCATCAAGGTGCCCGAAGATGTGGGCGCTCTCCGCAGGGCGGTGGGCCGGCTGGCCGCAACGCAATCTGCAGTACGCGTCGGTGAGGCTGAACTCATAGCCACCGAGCTGGGGACGAACCTGCTGCGACATGCTGATCCGGGCGGCTACGTGCTGTATCGGCAGTTCGGCGACGGCGTCGAGTTGTTATCGGTCGACAGCGGTCCCGGGATGTCCCTGCACCGCATCCCGGACGGAGCCGAGACGGCACCGATACGCCCAAGCCCCATCAGCCGGGACGGCAGCAGCGGCGGGCTGTCGGTAGGGCTGGCCAGCATCCGCCGGATGGCCACCGATTTCGGCTGCTACTCCACTCCAAGCGGGACCATCGTGCTCGCCCGACTGCACGGTGCCGACCCATCGACCGAAGGGGGCTGGCGCTACGGCGCAGTCAACGTCCCGCGCACAGATGGTGACGCCAGCGGCGATGCGTGGGCGGTGACGGCCGGGCCGCAGTTAGCGGCACTTGTCGTGGACGGCCTCGGACACGGAGACTCTGCCGCCGCCGCAGCACAGGCCGCGGTCACCGTCTTCGATCAGCGACCGGTGACCGATCCACAGGACTTTCTGCAGCGGGCGCACGAAGCCATGCGGGTCACCCGAGGGGGAGTGGCCGCGGTGTGCGTGATCGATCCACCAAACGAACAGCTGCTATTTGCCGGCGTCGGAAACATCGCAGGACAAGTGATTCACGGCGGCGATAAACAACACCTCATGAGCCATGCCGGAACGCTGGGCACGCACCTGCCCACTCCACGCATCCGTGTCCAACACTGCCGCTGGCCGCTCGGAGCGACCCTCGTCATGGCCTCCGACGGGTTGCGCTCGGGCTGGCATCTGGATACCTACCCTGGACTGCTGCGGCACGATCCGTCCGTTATCGCAGCGACCCTGCACCGGGATTTCACCCGATCCACCGACGATGCGTGTGTGCTGGTGGTGCGCCATGATGACTAGAAGCGCCGCCGTGAGCGCGATACGAGATGACCGCCGTGACGAACACTCCTGAGCCTGCGACATTGGCCGAGGCGCTGGACGCGCTACACCAGCGCGACAGCGCGCTGCGCCAAGCGCAGCGGCAGCTCACCGAGGCACACCGAGAACTCGAGGACACCAATCGCGGCATCATCGCGCTCCACACTGAACTGGAAGCCGCCCGCCACGCGGAATCCCGGTTGGCCGCCATCGTGCTGTCCTCCGATGACGCCATCATCTCCATGACACCGCAATACGTGATCCGAACCTGGAACCCCGGCGCACAGCGGCTGCTGGGTCACGCCGGGACGCAGATCGTTGGTCAATCCATGCGGACGCTGCTACCCCCGGCCGCTGAGGACGACTTCGCCGAGGCATTGCAGCGAGTCGGACGGGGCGAACATGCCCAGGCCTATGACACTCAGTGGCGCCATGCCAACGGCGCGGCGGTCGATGTGGTCGTTACGGTGTCCGCGCTTCGCGACAGCACCGATGAGCTCATCGGTTATTCGGCGGTGGCCCACGACATCACCGAGCGGCTGCGCACACAGGCCGAGTTGGTTGCCGCGCGGGCCGAGTCTGACGTACTGGCCGAACGTGACCGCATTGCCCGCGACCTGCACGACCACGTTATCCAGCGAGTCTTCGCCGTCGGAATCACACTGCAGGGCACCATCCCTCGCACGCGCGGCGCCGAAGTTCAGCAGCGTCTCGCGGCGGCGGTCGATGATCTGCAGGGCGTGATCCACGACATTCGTACCGTGATTTTCCAATTGCATGGCGGGTCCTCTGACGTCACTCGGCTGCGCCAGCGACTCGACGAGGCAATCGCACAGATGTCGGGAGATTTGAACACCACTGTGCGGTACGCCGGACCGCTGTCGGTCATCGACGCGACATTGGCCGATCACGCCGAAGCGGTCGTCAAAGAAGCGACCAGCAACGCGGTACGCCATGCACAGGCCACCACGCTGACGGTCACCGTCGATGTCGCAGACTTGCTGTGCATCGATATCACCGACGACGGCAAAGGCATGCCCGAAAACGTCACCAGCAGCGGCCTGACAAACCTGCGCCGACGCGCCGAATCCCTTGGGGGAGAACTGATCATCGATGAGCCCTCCGGCGGCGGGACTCGCCTGCGGTGGTCAGCGCCCTTGCCCGAGTAGCCCTGCTCAGAGGTGACGGGCGATCAGGTCCTTCATGACTTCGTTGGCGCCGGCGTAGATCCGAGAGATTCGGCTGTCGACGAACAAGCGGGAGATCGGGTATTCCTCCATGTACCCGTAGCCGCCGTGCAGTTGCAGGCAGCGGTCAACGATCTGTGTCTGTTGGTCGGAGCACCAGAGTTTGACCTGCGCGGCGCGCTTGACGTCGAGTTCGCCGCGGACGTGCCGCTGAATCGCATCGTCGACGAACGTGCGCATCACGTCGATGACCGTGGCGATTTCGGCGAGCTCGAAACGCGTATTCTGCAGGGCGAAAAGAGGTTTGCCGAACACGTGACGGTCTTTGACGTACGCCAGGGTGTGGTCGTACGCGGCCTCGACCGCGCCCAGCGCGGCGACGCCGACGATGAGCCGTTCCTGCGGCAACTGCTGCATCAGCTGGACGAAGCCGCGGCCCTCGATGCCGCCGAGCAGGTTTTCGGCGGGTACCCGGAGTTCGTCGAAGAACAGTTCGGTCGTGTCCTGCCCCTTCTGACCGATCTTCTTCAGCTTGCGTCCCCGCTGGAATCCGGGAGTGTCGTCGCTGACCTCGGCGACGAACAACGACAAACCGGCCGCACCCTGTCCGGGATCGGTCTTGGCCGCAATGATGATCAGGTCGCACGTCGCGCCATTCGAGATGAACGTCTTCGCGCCGGAGATCACGTACTCGTCTCCCACGCGAACCGCGCGCGTCGAAATCGCCTGCAGATCCGAACCGGTACCCGGCTCGGTCATGGCGATGGCGCCGATCCACTCACCGGAAGCGAGTTTGGGCAGCCAGCGTAGTTTCTGTTCGGTGTTGGCGTAGGCGTTGAGGTAATGCGGGACGATGCCCGCGTGAACTCCTAACTGCATGGACAGATCACCCGCGTAGGCCTGCTCTCGGAAGAGAACGGCTTCATGCGCGAAAGTTGCTCCGCCGCCGCCGAATTCCTCCGAGATTGACATCAGCAGCAGCCCCAGTTCGCCGGCACGGCGATACAGCGCCCGGTCGGGCTCTCCGGCGGCGGCGAACTCCTCGTGGCGCGGGGCAACTTCTTTCGTGAAGAACTCCCGGGCCAAGTCGGAGAGAGCCGCAAGTTCGGTCGTCGAGGCGTGGGTCATTGTGTTGTTCCTTTCAAACTCAACGCACGTAGAGGGCGTCGATCTGCGCTGCGTACTTTTCGGCGATCGGCACACGGCGCAGCTTGAGCGTGGGTGTCAGCTCGTCTCCGCCGGGGATCCAGTACTGCGGCAAGACTTTCCAGCTGCGTATCTGCTCAACCCGGGACAGACGGGCGTTCGCCAGCGCTACCGCGTCGGAAACGGCGCGCTGGATGGCCTCGCTGTCGACCAGCTCAGCGATTGGGGTGTCGCGCAGCCCGTGCCGTAGGGCGTATTCAGCGGCGGTGTCGGGGTCGAGCGTGATGAGCGCGGCGATGTGCGGGCGATTGTCGCCGATGGCGGCGACAGCACCGATGAGAGGGCTGGCGGCCTTCACCGCGCCCTCGATGTTGCTGGGAGACATGTTCTTTCCACCGGAGTTGATGATCAACTCCTTCTTCCGGTCGACGATGCGCAGGTACCCCTCGCCATCGAGCGTGCCGATGTCACCGGTGTGGATCCAGCCGTCGGCGTCGAGAATGTCCGCGGTGCGGGCCGGATCGCGGTGGTATCCGCGCATCACGCCGCAGCCGCGCACCAGAATCTCGCCGTCGGTATCCAGTTTGATTTGAGTGCCCGGTATCGATTTACCCACCGTGCCGAATTTGGGCCGGTCCTTCGGGTTCACGGTCGTGACCGCCGAAGTCTCCGACATGCCCCAGGCCTCCAGCACCGGGACGCCGATCGCAAGCATGAACTCGAGAACGGAAACATCGATGGGTGCGGCGCCCGACACCGCAGCACTCAGCTGGTCCAGCCCCAGCCGCGAGCGAATCTTCGACAACACCAACACATCTGCCGCGGCGGCGGCTGCTTCGTCGAGCAGCCCCAGCCGGCCTCCAACCAGGGTGGCTGCAGCCTTCTTCTTGCCGGCTTCCAACGCCCAGCGCGCCAAAACCCCGGCCGGCCCGGCTTGCTCCGCTATGAGCGCCTCGATTCGAGCCCGAATCTTGTACCACAGCATCGGTACGGCGACGAAGAACGTCGGGTGCACCCGACCCAGCACGTCGACCAAGGACTTCGGGTCGCCGACGTCGGTGACCGTGATGCCGAAGTACATCGGCGCGTACTGGCCGATCCATCGGTTGATGAGGTGCGCATCTGGCAGATAGGACAGCACGCGACCCCGGGTGAGATCACCGACCACGCTGGAGATCACCTCGAGTTGGTACAGCAGGTTGGCGTGAGTCAGCTCGACGCCCTTGGGGTGCCCGGTGGTCCCGCTGGTGTAGATGAGGGTCAAGATATCGTCGCGCTGAACTGTCTTCCAGGCGGCGTCGAAGTCGAAATCGTCAGCACCGCAATCAGTCACCTCGTCGAGGGTGCGCACACCGTGGCGCGCTTCATCGACTGAGATGACATGGCGCACAACGGTGCTCGATGCGGCGGCGAGAACCTTGTCCAGATACTGCGCCTCACTGACCACCACCGCCGGCTCGGCGTTTTCGAACAGGTAGGTGATCTGTGCCGTGGCGCTGGTGTTGTACACCGAGAAGCCGACCGCGCCGAGGTGCATGATTGCGGCGTCAACGACGTGGAATTCGCTGCGATTGGTCAGCATCATCGCAACCACATCACCCCGGCGCACACCCAGCGCGGCCAATCCCGCGGCGACGCGTCGAACCTCGGTGCCGTACTGCGACCACGTCAATGCCACTGTGCCGTCAGTGCGGCAGATTGCTGCGGTGTCACCGAGCTCGGCAACGCGCCGTTGGAAATGCGCGCACAGGCTTTCGCTCATCACTGTCTTCCTCGGGAGTTCATATGTAGGACCGCTTGCGGTGCAGCTCCGGTACGCCGCGTGTCAACGGCTACGGAGCGCAACCGTTCATTCTGAAACAGTAGAACATATTGAGTATGATTGTTTCAATGGAGCGCTGGAGTCGGACCGCGCATGTCATCCCATCTGTCCGGATCTGCGCGAAATACCTTGCCCGACAGAAAGAGAGCCGTGATGTTGACAACTCAGCGTCGACCGGGCGGCGCTGCGTGTCCGGTGAGTGTGGCTGCTACCGATAGCCCCAGCCCGACGGGCGGTGGCCGCGCTATGACCACAAACCGGGGTGATCACGCCCGTGCGGCGATCTTGACGGCGCTGCGGGCATTGCTGGAGCGGGACCCGATCTCTGAGATTTCGGTGCAGGCGATCACTCGGCAGGCCGGCGTCACTCGAACCGCGTTCTACTTCTATTTCGATTCCAAGTACTCCGCTCTGGCCGAACTGTTGCACGGCCGCACCGATGCCGCCATGCTCGATCGGTCTTTTGCGTCGCGGATGCCCGGGGAATCCACGCGGACGCTGGTCGCGCGGGTCATCACCGGCATACGCGGCGCGCTGGCGGCCGACGATCCGGTGTGGGCGTCGTGTCGCGCATCGGCAGGCTATGAACTTGAGATCGCCGAAATCGTCGCTGACGTGGAGGACGCCATCACCAGCCGGATCGTGGCGATTGTGGCCACCGAAGTATCCCAAGGCGCCCAACCGATCTCGGCCGATGTGCCGGCGCTGGTCCGTGTTCTGATCACCGCGACGGTCACCGGTTGTGATCCCGGGCGCTTCGGAGCGCCGGCCGGCCAACCCGATCCCGCTACTGACGTGGTACCGGCCCTTTGGCTGAATGCATTGTGGCCCGGGCAGTTCGGGAAATCGTGAACCCTACGGGGAATCGTTGCCCATGGACGTCGTCCACAGCTCGTGCCCGAGGTCGGACAGACGTAGACCGAGCCGCTCCACCCGAGCTGAATGCCGCGCCGCCTCGGCGTCGGCAATGGCTCGCATGACGGTGGGTTCTGCCATGAGCACTTCGTACCCGGCTTCCGATCGGTCTGCCTGTGGCCCGATTTCAACCAGACCGAGTTGCAACAGGTTGGCGACGTACGTCGGCACCATGGTCGGCAATGTGACGCCTGCGGTGCGGCCGATGAGAGACGTGTTGGTCAACACGGCTCGAGGTGACGACCACCATCGAGACTGCGAATAGACGTTGACGAGCGGCGATGTGGTGCCGTCTGACAGCGCGCGGAGAATCCGTGCCTCGTCGGCGACAAGCTGGTCGACGATACGGCTGTACAGCTCCAACCGGGTCTCGCATGTGCTCTGTTCAACCGAGCGATCCAGCAGCCCGACCATCTTGCTGTGAAGCGCATCGTTCAACTGCGGTAAGTCATTCGGTGTCGCAACGTCGACATCAGCGCGCCGCGATTGCGAGTTCGAATGCACGGCGGCGTGCCCCTGTGACGGCACCTCGCGTATGGGGATGCGGGCGTTTCCCGCGATGCGCAAGCCTTGCCTGGCGAATGTTGTGGCGGCCCCGATCAGACCGTGTACGTCGGAGGTGGTGACCATCGTTTCATCTCGTTTCTCGAAGGCGGTTCTTTCGGCTGTTGGCGGTCGGAGTTCCGGGCGAGAGCCCGCGTGTTATTGCTCCAGTTGGCGGATGATGTTGGCCACCGTCGGGTTGGCGGCGAGCTGCTGATCCAGGACCACGTTGATGACACCCCGAAGCCAGGCATAGGGAATCCACGCTCGTGGAGCGGTGCTGCTGGCTTTGCGTTGCCTGACTGCATCGACAACGCTTGCGGCGGCGTAGTCCGCGTCGATACGTCGGTTCAACGGCCAGGGCAGCAGTTCCCCGATTCGCCGGCCGAGCGGATCGTCATCGAGTGTCGTGCGGGCCAGCGCCGTATCGACGATGCCGAAGTAGGAGATTCCGACCGTAACGCGATGCCCTGCCAGCTCGATTCGCAACGCGCGCCCGAACTGTTCGACCCCGGCCTTGCTGATCATGTACGCCGCACCGCCCATCCCCGGTGCAAACGCTGCGCACGAACCGATGAGCTGAATGTGTCCGCGGCTGGAGATGACGTGCTCGGTTGCCGCGCGCACCGTGTGCACCGCACCGAGCAGGTTGATATCGATAACCCGTTGGAACGTATCGGGTTCGATCGTGCGCAGGGTCGCCGGCGGCGGCGTGACGCCGGCGTTGGCGACCACCACGTCGATACGTCCCCAGGCGCTGACCGCGCGGTCGACCGCCGCGGTCAACGCCTCGGCATCACGCACATCAGCCACGACGCCGATGGTGTTGCTCCCCAGCAGCGCCTGGGCTTTCCCGAGTTGCTCGTCGTCGACGTCGACAAGGACGACTCGGGATCCGGCCGCGACGAATCGGGACGCCGCTTCGAAGCCGATGCCTTGTGCCGCGCCGGTGATGAGAACTACTGCACCGGAGAGATTCAACGCTGAGTGCGCGGTCATCGCCCGACCACCAACTCGGTGTCGGTGGTCGCAGGTCGTGCGGTTGCGTAGCGGATGTCGAACTCTCCGAGGCGAATTCGGCGCATCTGATGCCGGAAGGTGAAGACGAAGCCGGGCCAGAAGGTGAAATTGCGGCCAGATGGACTCAGGTAGTAGCTCTGACAGCCGCCAGAGTTCCACACGGAGCCTGCGAGGCGGCGGTCGACGTGCTCGACAAAATTGTCGAGAGCCTCGTCCGACACCTCGATACTGCGGATCTGGCGGTCGCGCATCTGTGCGATGGCGTCGAGAACGAAGTCGAGCTGCGCCTCGATCGTCACGATTTGCGACGTGTACACCACTGAGTTCGGTCCGAGAATCATGAACAGATTCGGGAAACCCGGAATGACGGTGCCGAGGTGCGCTTTCATTTCTCCGCCGGCCCACACCTGGGCGAGGCTACGGCCGTCTCGACCGTGGATGCGGGTGAAGCCCTCGTTGTGCGCCAGTTTGAAACCGGTTCCGAACACGATGGCGTCGAGCCGATGGTGGGTACCGTCGGCCGTCTCGATCCCGTCCGCGGTGACCCGCCGGATCGCTGCGGTTTCCACGACGGTGTTGTCCGCCGCGAGCGCGGGGTAGTAGGCATTGGAGAACGTCGGACGCTTGCAGCCGAAAGCGTATTGCGGTGTCAGCTTGGCGCGGAGGTTCTCGTCGCGAACCTGTCGTCGGAGATGCCACAGGCCCACGGCCGCCAGCGGCTGCAGGAGCACTGGGAGATGGACCAGACCGGGCACCATCGCTTCCTGGACCAGGCTGACCGCCGAGCGCGCCACGCGCTGGACGAGCGGGGCCGTGCGGAACACCGAGCGCACGGCGGGACCCACCGGGCGGTCCGGGTGGGGCAGTATCCACGTCGGCGTCCGTTGGAACACAACCAGTTTGGCGGCGTCAGGCTGAATCTGCGGGATGAATTGCACGGCCGAGGCGCCGGTGCCGATGACGCCGACTGCCTTTCCGCGCAGGTCGACATCGTGGCGCCACTGCGCTGA
Organism: Mycobacterium sp. FW102-FHT13B02; assembly: GCF_058790275.1. NCBI lineage: Bacteria > Bacillati > Actinomycetota > Actinomycetes > Mycobacteriales > Mycobacteriaceae > Mycobacterium > Mycobacterium sp. FW102-FHT13B02. The sequence goes on along the minus strand of NZ_JBYTCM010000003.1, from coordinate 332,277 downwards.
GTGAAATGCCGGGCCCGAGAAGTCCTCGAGCCCTGGAAGATCCGGGACCGACGGCTCGCTGAATGGTCCGGTGGCGACGATCAGGACGCCGGCGGTGAAGAGTTGACCACCCGCGGTTATCCGCCACACCTGGGCCAGGTCGTCCCATGAGGCGTCGGTGACATCGTGCCCGAGCCGAATGTGCGGCCGGATGCCGCTGTCATCGACACATTTTTCGATGTACGACTTCAGTTCTCGCTGCAGCGGATAGAGACGGGTCCAGTCAGGATTCGGGGCGAAAGAGTAGGAATACAGGACCGAGGGGATGTCGCACTGCGCCCCCGGGTAGGTGTTCGCCTGCCACGTGCCCCCGATATCGGTGGCCCGCTCGAACACGAGGAAGTCGCTGTCGCCGGACTCTTTGAGCCGCAATGCCGCGCCGATCCCACCGAAGCCGGCACCGATGATCGCCGTATGGGCATGTGTGGGCGTGGGTTTGGTCATGGTTTGTCCTTGTTGTGCCGGTGGATGACTAGAGCGCGACGGAGATCGAGTCACCCTGAGCGCGGGAGACGCAGATCATCATCGAGTCGCTGTGCTGATCGGGAGTCAGCACCCGATCCCGGTGCTCGACGACGCCGTCCACCAGGCGCACCCGGCAGGCTCCACAGAAACCCTGCTGACACGAGTACTGCACGTCCGGTTTGACCTGGCGGATCGCGGCGAGGGCAGACTCGGCTGCGCCGACGTTGACCGTCAGCCCCGACTCGGTGAGTTTCACCGTGAATGCTCTGCCGTCGACGATGGGTGCGGCGCTGAAACGTTCGCTGTGGAATTCCGCAGTGTTTCCTGCCCCGGCCGCAGTGGTGGCGACCTGACGAGCTTGCTCGATCATGGCCGGAGGGCCACACACGTAGAACGCCGCACGGGGTGAGTCCGGTGAGCACAATTCGGCCAAATCCGGTGTGCCGTACTGATCGTCGGGCCGGATCTGCACCCGATCGTGCCCGAGTTCGCTGAGCTCGTCGATGAAGGGCATCGACTCGCGCGAACGTCCGGTGTACACCAGGCGCCACGCGGACGTGCTGGATGCCACGTCACGCACCATCGGCAAGATCGGGGTGATGCCGATTCCGCCGGCGACGAACACGTACTCGTCGGCAGGGGCGAGGCTGAACGCATTGCGTGGACCCCGGATGCGCAGCGTGTCGCCGACGCGGACGCGGTGCAGTTCGGCCGAGCCCGCGCCATCGGGTAGCTGCCGCACGGCGATCCGGTAGTGGAGTGGATCGAAACGGTCACCGATCAGCGAGTAGTGCCGTTGCCGCCCCGACGGGGTGAACACATCGATGTGCGCACCCGGCGTCCACCGGGGGAGCGGTGAACGGTCGGGCCGGCTCAGAGTCAGGCCGACCACATCGGTCGCCAGGCGCTGCACCGCAACAACTTCGAGCCGCGCGTCGTATCCCGCCCGGCGTACCGGCCGGGTCGGAGACAAGCGGTCGGCAATCGTGCTCTCGGTGAACAGCCGCGAATAGCCACGGGCAAGCTGCCCCATCGCCTTGAGTGCAGGACTCGGGTCATCGACAGCGCCGGGCTGGTCGAGCAGCCGGCTCATGCGTGCGCCGCCTGTGCCGCGGGCGATTGCGCCAGGTAACGCACTGCCTTGCTGATGTCGCCCATCGTCGACGGATGAAAGCCGGGACGCAGGTAGGTGTACATCTGCGAGAACAAGAAGGACACCCCTGGTACCAAACCGTGATGGGCGGCACGGATGTATTCGACGGGCCACGGACGACGACGTTGCACTGTCGCGTCATTGCGATAGAGATACGACGCGGTCGAAAACCACAGCAGGGCAAGGCCCGAACACGCGATGATGGCGGTTCGCGCGCGGCGGGCGTACCCACCGTCGACGTATTGGTAGGCGTCGAACGCGACGTTGCGATGTTCGAGTTCCTCGGCGCCGTGCCATCGCAGCAAGTCGAGCATCGTCGGGTCGATGCCCGCGCGGTCGAAGGCCCCGTTGTCCAAGAGCCATTCGCCGATCACGGCGGTGAAATGCTCTGCCGCCGCGTACACCCCGAGCCGTTCGCTCAACCACGCTTTCCTGGCGGGGCCGGTGATCCCGTGGTCACCGAAGATCTTCTCCACCGCGAACTCGATGCGCCGCAGCACCACGCCGACCTCGACCCCGTGAGCGCGTAGGTAGTCGCGGAACCCCTCGTGCGAAGCCGCGTGTGTTGCCTCCTGCCCGACGAATCCGATGACCTCCTCTTTGAGGCGCTCGTCATCGATGTATGGCAGCGCCTGGCCGAAGACGTCGGCCATGGCCCGCTCGCCTTCCGGCAAGACCAGGTGCATCACGTTCCAGAAATGAGTGGCGTAGGCCTCGCCCGGGATGTACTCCAGCGGGACGCCGGACCAATCGAAGTGGACGTGACGAGCGCTGATCGCCAATGCCTCGTCGTTGTACTCGCGCACCACTCGCCCTGGTTGTTTGCTCGCCATCACGCGCCTTCCCTCAGCTCTGAGTCCTTCGCGCTACAGTGAAACACACAACATACAATTGTTTCAATGTTGCAAAGTCGACTATGGTCAGTTGCGTGCACACGGAACTCTTCGCTCTCGACACCGCGCGTGATGAGGGCGTGGAAGAGATTCTCGATGCCGCCTTGGCTGTCTTTGCCAAGATCGGTATCCGGCGGGCGACTGTCGATGAAATCGCCCAACGCGCAGGGCTGGGACGGGTCACGATCTATCGGCGCGTGGGCGGAAAGAACGAGATCGTCACCGCGGTGCTCATCCGCGAATCCCAGAAGCTGTTCGAAGCCGTGCGCGCGGCTGCGGCGCGCACCGACAACTTCGCGGATCGAGTGGTCCACAGCTTTGCCACGACGATCGAGACGGTGCGCACGAATGCCGTCTGGAACAGGCTTCTCGAAATCGAACCCGACACCGTGCTGCCTCGGCTGACCCTCGAAGCCAGTCCGCTGCTTGCCGGCGCTGTCGCGGCGACCGCCGAGATACTGCGTGGCCCGGACGTCGCGGCGGTCCCGGAACCCGACCTACTTGCCCGGGCCGAAATCCTTGTCCGCATCACCCATTCGATCCTCCTCACGCCTGCGGTGCTGGCGCCATTGGAGACCTACGAGCAGGTCGAACGATTCGCCCGGCAGAACCTCCTGCCGATCGCCGCAACGCCGGCACCGTAGCGCCGCGACCGCGTGAGTCAACCCTCGGTTGCGCACGCGATCGTCACCGCCCGGGCGTGGGGAGTCAGGAACGCCATCAACGCATCCGGGTCTGCCACTCGATGCGCGGGTGCGGAGGCAGCGAGGACGGCAATCAGACTGTCGTCGGCGCCGCGGATCGGCAGCGCCAGACATCCGTGGCCGGCCACCAGAATGCCGCGCTGCGTGGAGAAGGCCGGACGTTCACCTCGGGCGTCTGCGGCGATCATGCGTCCGATGGCCGAGCAGTCCGGCTCGGCGATGACCCGGGCCGGATCGGACAGCGGGAAATCTGGATCGATGTCGAACAGTTCCAGTGCCGGCCGCCGGGTGGACCGGTGCAGCACCAGGTGTATCCCGAACCGGGCTTCCGCCCGGACAGCGTCAACGGCCTCGCGTAGCCGATCCGCCGGAGTGGAAGGGATACCGACCAATCGATCGACACGGCGCCCGAGTGCGAACCCGCCCAAATCCGGCGTGCGGACGAGGTATTCGCTGTCCACCAAGACGGCCAGCAACCGGTACGCGGAGGACCGCGACATCCGTAGCCGGTGGGTGAGGTCCAGCGCCGTGATCCCGGGTCCAGCGGCGGCGACCTCCTCGATGATCGCGAGGGCGGCGAGCGCCGAACGCGATCCGGCGTCTGGGCGCAACCCTCGGTTCATGGTGTGCCCCGCAGGTAGCCGCGCCATACCGACGATCTGACGGTTCCGGCGTGTGCGCCGATCGACGCGAACGCGTTCGGTCGGCTGCTGCGCAACCGCCACCCAGCGGCAGCCCACAGCAGCATCCAGGCCGTGGCGGCTACCGCTCCAATCCAGAACGGGCCGGCGATGGTCAGTCCCCAGAATTCGGCCACCATGGCCGTGAGAACCAGTGCGCAGGCCGGCCCGATCACCAACGCCACCCTGCTGGGTTCGCCCAGGCGCCGCAGCATCGCGGGCATCGCGCCGGCCAGCGCGGCATATGCCAGCAGGTAGCCGCAGACCGCGCCGGCCATCAGCGAGCCGCATGCGGCTGCCGGGTCGGCGCCGCATGCACTCATGGCGAAAGGCACGCCGAATACGATCGCGGTGCACACCCAGATCCCGACGGTTGGTGCCTTGCTGCGCAGATCGGTGTGGCCAAGCGCCGCCGGTAAGACGCCTTCGCGGGCCAGGGACAGCAAGACGCGGGCTGCCGCTGTCGTGAATGCCAACGCGCAGGCGAAAGACGACAGCGTCGTCGCGAGGTAGAGGGCCGGCACCAGCATCCGGCCACCGGGATCGGCAGTCAGTGCCCCGAACCACGAATCTGTCGGTATCGGGCTTAGCGTTCCGGCTTGGGTCAAGGTCGCAAGCATCACGACGGGCCCGCCCAGCAGCAGCGAGCCACGGATTGCCGCTGGCACAGTGCGCAGCGGAGCGCGGGTCTCGACCGACAGCACTGTCGCGGTCTCAAAGCCGGCGAACGCCGCCATTGCGACCGCGACACCACCAGTCAGGTGCCCGAGATCGGGGATGGGAGCCAGCACCGAATCATGTAGACGGCGTACGTCACCATGCCAGAGCAGCCACCCCGCGACCACCACCACCAGCCCCACGGCGATGGTCTCGGTCACCAGCGCGACCCGCGCCGACAGCCTGATTCCGCGAACCAGCACCACCCCGCTGGCCACCGCGAACCCGAGCGCGCCGGCCGCGACCAGCCAGCCGTGCGCCGTCAGCCCGGCCGCGGACGCCAACCGTAACGCGAACGCCGAGGACTCGGTGACCGCGACCATTCCGATGCCGAGGTAGCCGAGCAACAGCGCACCGGCGGTGACGAACCCGGCCACCGGCCCGACACCAACGGCAGCGTACGTATAGAGCGAACCCGCTGCGGGCACACGCCGCGCGAATCCCCGAACCAGCCACGACACGACCAGGGCGAGCGCGAACGCAATGGCCGTGCTCGCAACGACCGGACCTCCCTGGGCAGCGACCAACATCGGGCTCGCCGCCGCCGCGCCGCAGGGTGCCATGGCCGAAACGGACTGTGCCGCAACATCGGCGGCGCCCAGCGCACCGCGATCTAGGCCGCCCAGGCGCGTGCGCGGACCCAGACCGTGCAGCACGTCATTGTCCGAGATGAGCATCGCCGAGTATAGGAACCGCGCTGTTTCTGCGACGTTTCGCACCAGTGTCGTCCGCGTATCCCACACTGGGACAACGCTTCCCACGCGAAGAGCCGCCGCCGCAACGCGGCCGACACCGACCCGCAAATGCCTGGCAGCACGCTCTTGGGCATCCCAACCCCTTCGATACCAACGGAGGTCATGCCATGACTGTGGGCTTCACCGCAAACGCCCTCGCCGAATCGGCCAGATCACATGTGCGCACCGGCACGCCGGCTGAACTCGGCGCCGGCATCGCCGCAACGCTCTGCCGGGCGAGTACCCGTCGGCGTTTCGATCCGTTCATCGACATCGACTGGGATGCAGCGGAAAACACCATGGACGAGAATGACCCGCGTTGGCAGCTCGATCCCGACATCGCTCCGCTCGCGGCGACTGAATGGTATGCGCGGCAACCCGTTGAGCAGCGCGTCGCGATGGGGCGCTGGCTCACCGCGAATATCCTCAAGGTGACGTTGCAGTTCGAGATGATGCTGATCCGCGGAGTGATTCACCACGCCGGCACTTTGCCCAACGGTTCGGTCGTGTTTCAGTACCTGCTCCATGAGCTGACCGACGAATGCCACCACATCCAGATGTTCCAGGAGTTCGTCAACCGCACGGGCGCCGATGTTCCCGGTATGCGCAGAGGGTCAAGGTTTTTCGGGCCGATTCTGGGATTCCTCGGCGGCTACGCCAGCATCTTCCTGTTCATCGGCGTGCTGTGCGGGGAGCAGCCGCTGCACTTTCAGCAGACGCTGCAGCATCGGGGCTCGGCGGCGGTGCCGCCCTTGCTCAACACGATCACTTCCATTCACCTCGCGGAGGAAGCCCGCCACATCTCATTCGCCGATCACTATCTGACGCAGCGAATCGCGGCAGTGGGACGGTTGCGGCGGCTGGTGTACGCCTTGGCATTTCCGATCTATCTGCGGTGGCTGATCGGCGAGATGATCGCACCGCCGCGCGCCTTCGCCCGGCAGTTCGGCATCCCGCGGCGCGCTTTCAAAGCCGCCTACTGGCGCAGCGCTCGATCCCGGCAGATGTTGGCGGAATCGGCCGCCGATGTCCGGCGCGTCGCCGAAGACCTCGGTCTGCGCACGGTCTGGACGCGGTGGATGTGGCGGCTCTTGGGTATCGATGGGCGGCTACCCCGGTATCGCGGCGAGCCTGATCGAAGTCAACCGTGGACCGCGGCAACCGCGGTTCGGGCTGTGGTGTGGGGGCGGGTAGTGGCGGCAGTGGTCGCGGCGGGTATTGCGATGGTGGCGACGCCGGTAGGGCCGCGGATCGTGGCGGTGGCGGCGGCGGGAGCGGCTATGTGGGCGTCTTACCACGCACTCCAGGCTCGCTTGGGGAACGCAGTCGGCAACCAGTCGTTCGAGTGGTCGAGGCTGGCCGTCTGGATCGTGGTGTGCAGCATCATGATCCCTGCGGGCGGATTGATCGGACTCGCCTCGGTGGTGCTCACCATCCTTGCCTTGGCTGAGTTCATGCCGACTCTATGACACCTTGCCCTCTGGTAGACCGATCGGTATATTCACCGTATCGGGCCCATCGTTCAGCCGCGGCCGGCAAGGAGAAAGTTCGTGGATACAGATCACACGCGGGCCGCGCGCCGGCAGTTCCGGGTATTCCGTGCGGTTGGGCGCTACCTACTCAATCCGACAGTGCGGGCTCTCGCCCGGCTGGGGGCCGTGCGCCCGACGCAGGTAAGTGAATTGGAAACCCTTGGCCGCAAAACCGGGCAGCTGCGACGGGTGCCGGTGTCGCCGATCTTCGATGAATCGGGCGCGTGGGTGATCTGTGGCCACGGCACGTTGTCGGGCTGGGGCGCCAACATCGAGGCCAATCCGAATGTGCGCATTCAGCAAGGTAATCGATGGCGCTCTGGCATCGCGTCCTTCGTGCCTGACGACGACGTGCGGGCTCGCGTGCGACTGTCGGGTGCGGCGGGACCGAAGATAGCCTCCTACGGAACCGCGCCCGTATCCGTGCGCATCGACTTCACTGACTAGACCGATCACGGCGCCGGCCAGAGAGCCAGAAGACGCACCATCGGATCAGGAGGATTGAAACGCTCCGCGTCGGCGCGAGCGCTGCCGAGTTCCTGCAGGTCGGAACGGATTCAGGCATTCGTCCTTCCGTAGGATTGACGACGCTGCGACGCCGTCGACGCACCGAACCCCGTCGACGCTGGTGTTACGTTGCGGGCCTTCACACAGGTCTGCAAGGGAAGATGGATGTTATCGGCACCCGCACGCGGTTCTGGCGCGCTCCGCTCGAGGGGCGTGCCCACAGCAGTTCGGCCGAGTAGCGGGGGCGGGGTCATACGGCGACGCCGCGATCGCAGTGAGCTTGCCCGTGTCGCGCTGCTGACCGCCTTGCCGATTCTGAGCCTGGCTGTCGTGGTCGTCGGCTGGGACGCCGCGGTGCGGTTCGAGATCTTTTCCGCCCGACTTTTGCCCGCACCTGCGACGGTTGTGCACGCCGCGCGTGAGATGTACAGCGATGGAACACTGTTCGATGACTCGGCCGCGAGCTTTCGGCGAGCCCTCCAAGGATTTGTCGTCGGATCGCTGATCGCCGTCGTGGTGGGCACCCTTACGGGCCGCTCGCGCATTGCCCGGGGGCTCTTGGAACCGACAATCCAGATCGTCCGGCCCATCCCCGCTATTGCGTTGGTGCCGCTGGCGATTCTGTGGTTCGGTATCGGTGAAGAATCGAAGCTCTTTCTCACCAGCCTGGGCGTCTTCTTCCCGGTCTGGGTCAACACGCATGCCGGCGTCGCCGCGACGCGCGGAGACCATCTGCGGGTGGCTGCATCGCTCGGTGCGTCAAAGTTGTTGACGTTCACCAATGTCGTTTTGCCGGGCGCATTGCCGTCCGTGCTAACCGGCCTGCGTCAGGGAATTGCGACGTCTCTCATCCTGATCGTCGCATCCGAGCAATCCGGTGTCACAGAAGGCCTCGGCTTCCGGCTCGACCAGGCGCGCCTCTTCAGCCAACCCGACCGGTTGTTCGTCTGTCTCGGTGCGCTGGGTATCGTCGGCGCCCTCGCCGATCAGTTGTTCCACCAGGCCACCCTTCGGATCGTGCGGTGGGCGAAGGAACAGTCGTGACGGCCGGCGACATCGCGGTCAGTTCACTGACAGTGCGTTACCCGGGCGCGGATCGTGCCGTCGTCGACGGACTCGATCTCACCATCGACTCCGGAGCCTTCCTGGCGATCCTCGGGCCGTCGGGCTGCGGTAAGTCGACCCTGCTCAATGTGATCGCTGGATTCGTCCGGCCCACAGGAGGTTCGGTGACCTTCGGAGGCGAGCTGGTGACCGGACCGGGGCGTGAGCGTGGCGTCGTGTTCCAGCGCGATGTCCTGTTTCCGTGGGCCTCCGCGGGCAGCAACGTCGGGTTCGCGCTACGCGCGGCCAAGGTGCCGCGAGTGCAGCGGCGCGACCGGATCGCCGAATTGATCGGTGCGGTCGGCCTCGCGCCGGAAGTGGCGCACAAGCGTCCACACGAACTGTCGGGTGGGATGCGGCAGCGCATCGGAATCGCCCGCGCCCTGGCGAACAGCCCGCGAGTGTTGCTGATGGACGAGCCATTTGGTGCGCTGGACGCGTTGACCCGCCAGCAGATGCAGGACCTTGTGGTCGAGCTCTGGGAGCGCACCCGGCCGACGGTTGTCTTCGTCACGCACGATGTCGACGAGGCAATCCGCATCGCATCCTCGATCGTCGTGATGGACCACACGGGCGCCGTCGCCGACCACGTCAGTAACCCGTTGCCGCGGCCTCGGCCCGCGAGCCGCCTCGGCGAATTTGATGACTACGCGGCACTGCGCCGTCGACTGCACGACCTGCTGCACGGGCAGCAACCGGCCCTCACACTGGGAGAACACGGATGAAGACACATCGGAATCTCGCCGCGATAGTCATTGCCGCGCTTGCGGTTCTGGGCGCTGTCAGCTGCAGTAGCTCAGGCAACAAGGACAGTGTTGCCGACTCGCTCACCGTGGCGTGGGTGGTCGACCCGTCGTGGGCGCAGGTGCCGGTTGCGGGCGACCTCGGATACTTCAAGAAGCATGGAGTCAACGTCAAGATCGTCCCGTTCCCGACGGGCGCGGCAGCGCTCGAGGCGCTGGCCGGCGGCGCCGTGGATGTGGCCAATGGCGGTGACGTCCCTACATCAGCTGCGGCACTGAAGAATACGAATCTGCGAGTATTCGCCGACGGCGCCATCTGGCCCGAGGGTAGGTTCGTCGCACGTCGCTCAGCGGGCATCAACTCGATCGCCGACTTGGCCGGCCGCAAGATCGCAGTGCCACTGGGCAGCAGCGCACATTACTTCGCGAGCCGGTTCCTGGCCGAGGCGAATGTGAAGGCAGACCTGGTCCAGACCGGGCCGGCGGAGATCGTCACCGCGATCACCAATCACAACGTCGACGCAATTGCGGTCTTCCAGCCCGCGCTGGCCAAGGCGGTTGCGGCACTGGGCAGCGATGCAATAGCGCTGCAGGGCAAGCAGAAGTACAACCAGCACAGCCTCTACCTGGCAAACGAGAATGTGCTCGAGTCGAAGAAGCAGGCGGTGGGCAAGTTCGTCGCGGCGATCCGCAATGCGGATGCCCCGCTTTCCGGCAAGGAACCGGCCGCGCTCGCCGCGGTCGCGAAAGCCACGGGCCTGGACAGCAACCTGATCAACCAGGTCTCGTCGGAGTTCATCTACCAGACGCATCTCGGCCCCGAGCTCGCCGGTGATCTCGCCGACCGCGCCCACTGGGCGCAGAGCATCGGTCGCATTCCTGCCGATCAGCGCATCCCGGACTATCAGAACGTCATCTCCGGATCCTTTGTTGCGGAGAGTAATTCATGAGCGGGGCGTACCTTCTGGGCCTGGGTGGCACCATCTCGATGCACCAGACCGCCCAGGGTGCAGTGCCCGTCACCGGAGCGGTGGAACTCTCTGAGACGGTTGCGGGCTTTTCCGGCGCCGAGAGCCTCGCCTTGGTCGGTGGGTCCGAGGTCGACTTCGACCTGTTGGAACGCCTGATCAGCCGGGCCCGCGAACTCGTTGCCGGTGGCGTCGACGGCATCGTGGTGACCACGGGAACGGATTCCATCGAGGAGGTCGCAAGCTGGTTGTCGTACCGGGAGAACTGGTCGGTGCCAGTGGTGGTCACCGGGTCGATGATCCTGGGAACACGCCATGACAGCGACGGCCGCGCCAACCTTGCCGACGCGCTGGCGGTGGCATCGTCGGGCGCGGACGTCGACCCGGTGGTGGTGTTCGCTGGAAAGATCTTCGATGGCCGTGAGGCCGTGAAGGTTTCGGGTGTCGTGCGTGATGCATTCGATGCACCGGGACGCGGCCCAATCGGCTACGTCGTGGGTGGCCGGGTCCAGTGGCATCGTGCCCAGGAACGGCGCAAGAGTCACGGCGATCCCACCGAGCCGATCCGTCCCGTGCCGGTGTTGCTGGCTGCGCTGGGTGATGACGGCTCGGTGCTGCGCGCCGCTGGGGATGCGCAGCAGGCCATTGTGGTGGCGGCAAACGGCGCCGGTAATCTGCCGCCGAAACAGGCTACGGCAGTGCAGGAACTCATCGATGGCGGCAGGCTTGTCGTGCTGACCACCCGGGCGGCGGACGGTCGGGTCGCTCCGGTTTACGGCTACCCCGGCGGGGTGGCCGGCCTCGTCGAGTACGGAGCGCAGTTGGCCGCCGGCATATCTCCACACCGCGCGCGTCTGTTGGTGACGCTCGGTCTGGCGCAAGGCCGTGACAACAACGGGCTGAGGGCTTTGATCGACAGCGAGACTCGCGCATGACCCACGCCGGCGTCGACTCCGCCGAGGACCGTCGTGAACTCGTCGAGCTCACCGCCCGTCTGGTGGCCGCCGGCCAGCCGTGGTGCGAGAATAGTCTCGATGGTCCGGGTCGTCCGCCGGAAGAGGAGCGAATCGCGCGTCCGGTGGCCGAGCTGTTGCGCGAATGGGGCTTCACCGTCGCGTTGGTGGGCCGCACTCCGCAGCGGCCGAACGTCGTGGCGACCAAGCGCTTTGGTGCCGGTCCGACCCTCATGCTCAACGACCACCTGGACACCTACCCTTCAGGGCCGCCGAGCCGCTGGCACGTCTGTGCCGGAAACCCATACTCTGCAGTCGAACTGGGCGGTCGGATCTATGGGCGCGGTACCTCGGACACCCGCGCCAACCTGGCGGCGCTCCTGACCGCGGCCAAACGCGTCGTCGACGCTCCTCCGGACTACGGGACGCTGCTGGTGGTGCTGACGGTCGACGAGGAACGTAACGGCATCGAAGGGTCCAAGTATCTGGTGGACGAACACGGTCTGCGTCCGGATGCGTCCATCACGGTCGAACCCACCGCGTGGACCGACGACGGCCGCAGCGGTATCGCCCTGGCCGTCGCGCAGACCGGTCATGCGCTGCTGGACCTCACTGCTCGCGGGCGGTCCAGCCACATCTGGCGACCGGATACCGGCGTCAACCCGGCGCAATTTCTCGCTGAGTTCCTCACCGATATCACGACCAATCCCGTTGGGGACTGGCCGGTTTCGGTGGTGGGCCTGAATGCGGGCGAGAGCGGCATGGCACAGTTCACCCCGTTGCAGGCGACCGCGCGGGTCGCGGCCGCCAACATCGGCCCTGAGGTGGTGGCCGGCCGGCTGCTCGAAGAGTTTCACGACCGCCTCGCGGCGGCACGGCCCGACGGCATCGAGGTCGATGTCGAGTTCGCGCCCGGTCCTACGTTCGTTGCAGGCACCGTACCGCCGGAGGTCGGCGATCCTCTCGTCGCCGCGATCCGGACCGCCTACCGGGACGTCACCGGTGACGACGTCCGCACTTACACAAAACCTGCTTTCAACGACACTATCCGGTTCCGCCACGTCGGTATTCCCGCGGTGACGTTCGGCCCCGGTGACGACGGGTGGGCCGTGTACGACGAGAGCATCAGCATCGACACCATGGCCACCGCCGTAGAGGTGCTCGAAGCTGCCGTGCGGACGTACTTTTCAGCTGCTCACTCTTCCTAGTGCGATGCCAGGTGCTCGTGGACGCAGGCGATGAACGCCTGGCATGCCGCCGAACGCAGATGTGGTCGTGGTGCCACGAGGTGGACCTGACGGTGCATCTCGACGCCGGTGACCTGGCGCAACGCCAAGGTGCTGTCGGTGTCGGCGCGGGTCCGCGCCACCGATTCCGGCAGCAGCGCCACACCGAGATTCTGGCGGACGAAATGCACGACCTCGTCGACGCGAGTGACCTCGAAGGCGACCCGCCGTGCTACACCGGCGAAGCCGCGGTCGGTTTCGTGCCGAAGACCGTATCCGGGTGGAAAGTCGATGAACGGCAACGCCGCCAATTCCGTCAGCGACACCGTCCGCGCTTTGGTCAGCGGGTGATCGTACGGCATCACCGCGATCAACGACTCGGTGAACAAGTGGGTGAAATCCAACTGGTCGCTGGCCGGGGAGACGTTGGAGCCGACGATGGCCGCGTCCAGCTTACGGTCGCGGGTCGCGGTCAGCAGGACGTCGCTACCGCCGCTGCGCAGGGTCACACTCACATCGGGGTAGCGAGAATGGAACGTCGCCATCAGTGTTGCCACGTCAAGGCTTTCGGAGGGCACCTCCATGATCCCGACGGTCAGTCGTCCGGTGACGGTGCCGCTGAGGGCCTGGGCGTCGACCTTGATCTGGTCGATGCCGGCGACCACCTGGTACAGCAGCGGCATGAGCGCCTCGCCTGCCGGAGTCAGCGAGACCGATCTCGTCGTGCGTTCGAAGAGCGCCACGCCGAGCTCTTCCTCGAACCTCCGGACCTGTTGGCTCAGCGCGGATTGCACGACGAAGGAGTTTTCCGCTGCCTTGGTGAAGCTCTTGGCCTCAGCCAGCGCGACCGCGTAGCGCAGTTGCTGCAAATTCATCGTTATTCACTTCCTGTGATGAATCGAATCATATCTATTAACTGGACTCCTAGGTGTATTGCGGAAAGGATGGATTGATGTCCCGCGCGATTCCAGTCCGTCCGCAGAGCCCGTTGCGCAGCAATGACTGCTCTGTGGTCGCCGTGCGGGACGCCATCACAGCGGAATTCGGCGCAGTGCCGTTCCTCGGCGAGCTGCGGTGCTCGCACACGTCGGTGGTCGCCGGTGCGCTGGAGGAGATCGTCTTCACCTACACGGTCGGCCGCTCGGGTATCGCCGACAGCGGCTGGCTCAAACTCTGCTTCCGCTACTACTCCGACTGGGACCTGCAGACGGCTGACCCCGCCGGCCGCGACTACGCCAGCGCGCAGTTGGTCGGCCGGTCACTGGTGGGGCGCGCATCGGAAGCCGGCGCGGCCACCGTGCAGCAGCTGGCCGTTCGTTATGACGTCAAAGGCGGGGAACGGCCGTTCCAGAAATCGCTCCTCATCCACGCCGTCGACGGCTACCTGCGTCCTGGCGATGTGGTCGAAATCCGCCTGGGGGACAAGCGGTTCGGTGGTCCGGGTACCCGCGTGCAGACTTTCGTCGAGGACGAGTTCGAAGTGCATCTGTTCGTCGACCCGTTGGGCACCTCCAGGATGGCCCGGGCCGGCGTCAACCGACTCGCCATCGTGCCCGGCCCGCCGGAGCGGGTGGTGGTCCGCGGCCCGCGCCTCGTACGCAGCGACACCAGCGCCGTCACGCTCCGCGCTCACCTGCAGGACGGGTGGGGCAACGCCTGCACTGACACCGCCGCTACCGTGCGCGCGCTCGTCGACGGCACCACGGTGGCCGAGGCGCAGACCCCGTCCGCCGGCTGGTCGAGTGTGGCGCTGGTGGTGCCGGCGCTCGCCGGACACATCCAGGTCGTCGCCGAACCCGGTGCGGGCGTGCAGCCCGCCGAGGCCATCCTCGATGTGATCGACGACTTTCCCGCCCCGCGTGCGTTCTTCACCGACCTGCACGTACATTCCAACGACACGGTGGGCACCCAGGACACTGCGTGGAACCTGCGCTATGCCCGTGATATCGGCGCGCTCGACGTTGTCGGGTACACCGCCAATGACTTTCAGATCACCGACGATGCCTGGGTCGACGTGGTCGCCGCCTGCCAGGCCATCTCGAGCGACGGCAGCCTGGTTTGCTACCCGGGCGTCGAATGGTGCGGCACGGCAGGTGTCGGCGGTGATCACAATGTCGTTTTTCTCGGAGAGGACACCACGCTGGCGCGCTCGCTGGAGTGGCACCAGGGGATGGCCAGCACCGTGCCGACACCCCAAACCTGGCCCATCACCGAGCTTTACGCCGCTTACGAAAAGGATCCGGATTCCTACTTGCTGATCCCGCACGTGGGTGGCCGGCGCGCGATCTTGGACTGGCACCATCCCGAACTGGAACGGCTGATCGAAGTGCACTCGTCCTGGGGGACCAGCCCGTGGTTCCTCGAGGATGCGCTGGCCCGCGGTCTTCGCCTGGGCGCCAGCGCTGCCAGTGACGAGCACCGAGGCCGCCCCGGCGGTGGGGCGCCCGGCGCGAACATCTTCGGCGGATTCGGCGGCCTCACCGGAGTTCTCGCGCCGGAGCTCACCAAAGCTGACGTGGGCCGGGGCCTGCGCGCCCGCCGGACCTGGGCGACGACCGGAGCGCGGGCCGTCGCTTTGTTACGCAGCGGCGAATCCTGGATGGGCGACGAAATCGACACGGAAGATGCCGAATTGAGCATCGACTACGCGCTTTACGGTACGTCCGGCTGGGACGAAGTTGCCATCTACGACAGCGCCGGACGGGTATGGCAGCGCAATTTGCACACCGAGACCGGGCTGTCTGACGAACTCGTCCGCGTCCGGTGGGGTGGAGCGCGGCACCGCGACCGCTACCGGTGGGCGACGTGGTCGGGTGAGCTGCGCGTGTCGGGAACCGAGATTGTCGACGTAGCACCCTGGGCTGCAACGCATCCGGAACAGAACGTCGATGCAGCCGGGGATACCGTCCGCTGGCGGACCGCGACCTACGGTTCCGATATCGGCATCGTGGTGCGGTTGGCGGACCTTGCGGCAGCCCGCTTCCGAATCCAAGCGTCGGTGCTGGAGGACGGTCTGCGGGTGGACCGCGAGTTCTCGGGGGCCGAGTTGATCCGTGATCGCCACGTCGAAACCGCGGTGGGAGGACTCAATCTGCGGTTGCGTGCCGAGCGCGTGGCCGAATTCTCCGCGCTGCCCACCACGGTGACCGGCGACCTCGCCCTCGACCTGCCGCATGGAACCAGCGCGACCTACGTGCGCGCCACCCAGTCCGATGGCCATCAGGTGTGGACCAGCCCGCTGTTCGTCACCCGTTCGAGTGGCCAGGCGCGATGTCCCGAGCCGGCCTGACCTCGCGTCTCGTCCCGCTCGATCGACATCAAGGAAAACCGTGCTCTCTCATCGCTTTTTCACCAGGCTGCTTACGCTGTGCGCCGCAGTCACCGTCACCGTCGCGATCGCCGGATGTTCCCCGTCGACCAAGTCGGCATCGTCTTCTCCGGTGCCGCTGCGACTGGGGTATCTGACCCGTGTCACTCATGCCCCGGCGCTCGTCGGCGTCAATGACGGGCTGTTCGCCCAGCAGCTCGGGCCTGGGATCACCTTCACCGCGCAACCGTTCAGCACCGGCACCGAAGAGGTCACCGCGCTGTTGTCGGGCCATCTCGACGCGGCGTATGTCGGACCCAACCCCGCTTTCAACGCCTGGCAGAAGTCGAATGGCAAAGCCATCAAGATCATCTCGGGCGCTGCCAGTGGCGGTACCTCGATGGTCGTCCAGCCGGGTATCACGTCCGCCCAGGACCTCAGGGGCAAGACGGTGGCCGATCCCGCCCTCGGCGGCACCCACGATGTCAGCCTCCGCGACTGGCTTTCGAAGAACGGATTGAAGACCGATACCCAAGGCGGGGGTGATGTTTCGGTCAAGCCGACCAACCCCGAGTCGGCGATTGTCCAGCAGTTCGTGAGCAAGCAGATCGCCGGTGCGCTGGATTCCGCGCCCTTCGACGTGCAGATGATCAAGGGCGGTGGCGTGCGGTTGTGGTCGGATCCGAGCACCATCACCGTGCTGGTTGTCCGCCAGGACTTCCTGGCCGCACATCCAGACGCGGTGGCCGGACTGCTGCGCGGTCAGGTGCAGGCCAACGACAAGATCGGGGCCGATCCCGCGGCCGCAGCGCAGTCTGCCAACGCCGCACTCGCGAGAACCCTTGGTAAGGGTCTGGATCCGGAAGTTCTGGCCGAGTCGTTCAAAGAGACCACGTTCACCGACGATCCCGGGATCGCTTCGCTGCGCGAACAGGTGAGCAAGGCCGTCGCCATTGGCTTGTTGCAACCACTGAACATCGACGGCCTGTTTGATCCGGCTCCGCTCAATGGGGTGCTCGCGGCGTCGGGCAAACCGGCGGTCGCGGCGTGACCCCCTGCGCGCAAGCCGGTGAGAGCCTAGTGGCCGTGGCGATACCGCCGTCGGTGCCACAGCCGGTGTTGGAATTGGTAGAGGTCACCAAACTCTACGGAAGGGGACGCGCCGCGGTATCGGCCTTGGGCACCATCGATTTGACGGTGTCCGAGGGCGAATTCATCTGTCTGGTCGGCAGTTCGGGCTGCGGAAAGAGCACACTGCTGTCGATCATCGCCGGATTGGACGCTCCGTCGACCGGCACGGTTGACACCCACGGCCGCCGGATTGCATTGATGTTCCAGGAGCCGGCGCTGTTCCCGTGGCTGACAGCGGCAGCCAACGTCGAGCTGGCGCTGAGGGCGCGTGCGGTGCCACGGGACGTGCGTCGCAAGCGGGTGGCGCGATTGCTGGCCACCGTCGGGCTGAGTGAATTCGCCGACAAGCGTCCGCACCAGTTGTCCGGCGGCATGCGGCAGCGAGTTGCGCTGGCCCGTGCGCTCGCGCAGGACGCCGATGTGCTGTTGATGGACGAACCGTTCGGTGCGCTGGATGCCCTGACCCGGGACCGGCTGCACGAGGAGCTCGAGCGAATCGTCGAATCACGCGGACTGACAGTGGTATTCGTGACGCACAATGTGCGCGAAGCGGTGCGGTTGGCGGACCGGGTGCTTCTGCTCGGTGCGCGCCCAGGCCGCGTCGTGGAGGAGTTCCGGGTGCCGGTACGGCGTCCCCGCCAGATCAATACCGCGGAAGTCGCTGAGCTGGCGGCACACATCACCACTCGGTTGCATGAGGAAGGCAACGGTCGTCGTGATCAACAGTGAAGCGGCGACGACATCCCGGCTGTCAGCGCCGCACCGGCCTGGTCGGCTGCCGTCAGTGCTTGCGTCGGTGCGAGCGAAAACGCTGGCATTGCTGGTGTTGTTGGGAGCTTGGCAGCTGGTGTACGTGAGCGGCTGGAAATCGGCGGTGGTCCTGCCTGGCCCCGCGACGGTCGGTGCCACGCTGTGGCGACAGTCGCAGGACGCGCTGTTGTGGACGGCAGTATCGACGACGATGGTGCGCGCCCTCATCGGATTTGGACTGGCACTGCTCATCGGTGCCGCCCTGGGCAGTGTGCTGTCCCGAAACAGGCTGCTGCGAACAACCTTTGGACCGATCATTGCCGGGCTGCAGACCATGCCGGCGATTGCATGGTTTCCGTTTGCGATCATCTTCTTCGGCCTGGACACGTCGGCCATCCTGTTCGTGATCGTGATAGGTGCTGCACCGTCTGTCGCACTCGGCGTGATCGCGGGTGCTGATCACATCCCTCCGCTGCAGTTGCGCGCGGCAAAAACCATGGGATTGAAGCGGTTTGCGCTGTATCGCCACGTGATCCTGCCGGCGTCACTGCCTACGTTCGTCAGCGGGTTACGGCAGGCGTGGGCGTTCGCCTGGCGCAGCCTCATGGCCGGCGAACTGGTGGTGATGGTTGCCGGCACCGCATCCATCGGAGTTCTGCTGGAGAACGCGCAGAACATGAGTGACATGCCGTTGGCGATTGCCGTCATGATCGTCGTGCTCGTAATCGGGGTCGTGGTGGATTCGGTGTTCGGATTGGCGGACAGACAGATTCGCCGCTACTGGGGCTTGGTGGACGGTGACCGGGAATGACCGACGACGCGAAACCGTTCCGGCTTTGGGCGTTCGGTGACGCACATGTGGGCACCGACCGCCGCTTCGACAGAGACAGTCTGGCTGAGGCCATCTCACAATCGGAACGCGGCGGGTCCGACGGTGGCGCCGCGTTCGACTGGGATATCGCAGTAGATGTCGGCGACATGTCCGGTGCCCACCACCATCTGCCGGACGACGCTGAGGGGCGTGAGGTGCGACGGCAGTTCGGCAGCCTGCGCAGCCACCGGCGTGAAGACATCTACAGTGTTTGCGGCAACCATGACCGCAGTGGCCTCGACGAACGCGAGGCCTGGTGGTGGCAGAAATGGATCGACCCGCTCGGACAGCACACCACGTCTTCCGGTGTCGACAACGCCCGTCGGCCCTTCCCGGTCGACGGGGTTTGGCAGCATTACTCGTTCCGGGTGGGGAACCTGCTGTTCCTCATGTTGAGTGACCGCAACGAACCAACCCAGACTGTCGGTCGGGGCACGTTGGGCGGTAACCCCGGGGGCGTGGTGAGCGGCGAGACGTTCCGATGGTGGAAAGACATGGTGCTGGCCAATCCGGACGCGATCATCGTGACGGTGCACCACTACGTCCTCAAGGACACCACGGTCGCCTCCGGCGAATGGGAAGGCGTGCGTCGCGACGCCGACGGCCAGCCGGTGGAGCACTACCACCGGCCGTTCGCAGCGGGCACTCCGCAGGGGGCGTCATACCTGTACTGGGTGGACAGTCAGCCGGATTCCGGTGCATTCGAACAATTTCTGGCCGCACATCCTGGCCGGGTGCAGCTGTGGATCGCCGGGCATACCCATACCCATCCTGATGACGATTTCGGCGGCAAGAGCCATATCGAACAGCGTTGGGGGACATGGTTCCTCAATGCTGCCTCGTTGAGCCGGCACCATATGCCGATCACGACCCTGCCGCTGAGTCGGTTGTTGACGTTCACCCCGGGCAGCGCGGAAGTCCGTGTTCAGTGTTACCTGCACACCAGCCAGCATGCTTCGCAGGGTTGGTATGACAAGGCGGAGAAGGTGATTGGGCTCCAGACGCCGTTTCGATGGACGCCCGGATCGCAGGCAGAATGACGCGAGAACGTCAACTGCGCCCGGTCGGCGGCTTCGCCAGTCAGGTGCCTGGCGTCCTCGCAGCATGACGGATGAGTGTGCGCGTGGCCTTTTCCAGGATCGCTTGAGCCGCGGCAACGTTACGGCGCTTCTGGGCACGGTCGACGGCCGCGGCAATGGTGGAGCCTTGCTCATATGCCGTCACCACGCGGGGATCGACGTATGAACTACGTGCCACCGCCGGGGTATTGCCCAGCTGATCGGCGACTTCCCGAAAGACCGCGGCCTGCGCCCGGCGCGCAGCGGTCTTCGTGTCCGCAGGTGCGGCACCGGCGAAACCGACAGCAGCCAGTACGGTGCCGTGCCACGTCCTCAGGTCCTTGACGCTGTACTCCTCGCCGGCGAGCTCTTTGAACCTGGCGTTCAAATCCTCGGCATGCACTTCGGCGCGACCGGAATCGGCGCGGCACCACAAGAGTCGATCGCCTGGTCCTTGACCACGGCGCAACGCGCGGACCGCCCGAACCACTTGTCGATCGGTGAGTTCCAGGTATCGCTGTACGCCGCTCTTCGCCGGGTAGTCGAACACCACTGTGTCGCCGCGCACCTTCACATGTTCACAGCGCAAGGTCGCCAGGCCGCAGGAATCGTTGTCCTGGGCGTACTCCTCGCCGCCGGCACGGAAATAGCCCCGGTCGATCAGATGCAGCGCCAACGCGAGTACACGTTCGCGGTCAAGACCGCGGCCGGCGAGATCAGCGGCGACGTGGCGGCGCCAGTCGGGCAGCACCCCGGACATCTGCAGCACCCGGTCGAACTTCTCCTCGGTGCGTTCCTGTTGCCACACCGCGTGATAGAGATACTGCCGGCGGCCCGCGGCATCGGTGCCGACCGCCTGAATGTGCCCGTTGCCGTGCGGGCTTATCCAGACCTGTCGCCATGCCGGCGGTATCACCAGTTCTTGAATCCGTTGCAGTGTGGCGTCGCTGGTGATGGGTGCACCGCTCGGGTCGTAGTAGGAGAAGCCATCGCCGCGCCGTCTCCGAGTGATGCCGGGCGTGCCGACATCGCTATGCCGCAATCGCATGGCGGGCTACTCGGCGTCTGTGTCGCATCGTCGGCTCTTACCCCGGATCGGCGTCGGCGACACCTCGGTCCGGCGCTGCCGTCAACCGATGCGGTACCGGACAAAATGATGCGTGGATCACAGTGTCCTGCGTCACACTCTGAGCAGTCTGCTCAACATTTCCGCTGGCTGTTGACGTAGCGCGGGCGTCACGGCAGATTTCGCGGCACCGATTGCTCGTTGTTTGGCATTGCAGGTCTCGATCTGCGCTGGGGAGATTGCGGGACAAGGGGATCGGCGGTGCGTGAGCGGTCAGCAGCTGCCGGCACCAGACCTTCGCACGCAACAACACACTGAGGAAATTGATGTCCCGTTCAGGTCTGAAGAACGCCGCCACCGTCCGTCGCATCGCGGCCGCAATCGGCGCCGGCGCCCTTGTGGCCATGGCTGTCGCCTCCGTGGCAGATGCGCAGCCCGTGCCGAACAAGCCGGTGAGCACCGATGGCGCGACCACGACCAGCACAGTCCCGCCGACTGCGCCGCTGACCCCCTCGGCCAGCCCGGTGGTCAAGGCGACGTTCTACGGGAAGGGCTAGACCGCAATCTTCGCCGCCGCCGACCCCAGGAAGACCCGCGCCGACCGTTCAGGTCTGTATCGGTCGTTATCGGCGGCGCTGCGCTCACAGGTACCGCAAGGTTGTGCCGGTATCGTCGCACGCACTCCGCGGCGGACGGGGCGTTGACGGTGGAGATTGATGATGTGGCCCGCAGTGTGGTCGGAAGTGCGGTGGGCGTTCACCCCGCCGCGCAGCTGGCTGCTGGGTGTGGCGGCCAACTTCGTTTTCGCCGTGCTGTGGCTCGCCGTGGAACCGTTGACCTCCGGGGGCCGTCATCACCATGACTGGGTGATTCTGGTCGGCACCTATTTCTCGTCGTTCGTGCTCGCCGACACCACGACGACCAATGTGCTCGGCGCCGATCATGACCGGGTCCAGCAAGGGCTGGCGGAATCGGTGGCGCCGTGGCGGATCCTGCTGCACAAGAATCTGGCGTTGCTGATCCTCATCGGACTTCCGACACTCGGGGCTGCCGCGGTATTGACCGTCTGCTTGGAAAGCCCGGCCCGGCTCGGTGTGACGATCCCGAACGTCGCGGTGCCGATCCTGTCTTGGCTTGGACTGGGTAATGCGGTGTCGGTGCTGCTGCCGGTGGCCGAAGTTCCGTTGGTGCAGCGGTGGAGCCAGCGCCATGACCGGCGCCGGATCGCGCTGTGGCTGTCGTCGTTGGCCTTGCCGTACGCGCTGTACTTCATCGCCGACCCCATCGGTGGGGTCGAACACCGCGAGCTGTGGCGGGCGCTCCCGACCGCCGTCGCCCATGTCGTCGGTCCCGTGCTCGGTCGTGACACCAAAAGTGCTGTACACCTAGCTGTCGCGGTGGTCGTGTGGATCGCGGGTACGTTGTTCGCGGATTGGTGGGTGCGGCGCCGGGGTGTGCAGTTCCGGTAGCGGTTACTGGGGCACGGTGTCCGGGGTCGGTGCAGCCTGCTCCGGCCCCGGCAGCCATGGCGCGCTCGCCGGCATATGGGCGGGCGCCGCGCTGCTCGGCGGAGTCGCAGCGGGAGCGGGCTGACCGCGGCCCGCTTGGTCGGCGGCCTGCACCGCCGTTGACGACCACGGTGCGGGGCCGGCCAGTGCATCGGCCGCCCACCCCGCCTGCAGTTGACGCGCCGCAAAGTTGACGCCCTGAGTGACCAGTCCGCTGTCGACGTAACTGTTGTGGGCATCGAAGCTCGACCCGTGCGCGTCACAGACCAGGTCGTTGGAAACACACAGATCGGTGGTCTTGGGCTGATACACCGGTCCGACGATGACGGAGGGCGAGCCGATGGCCCGCATGAATCGTGCGGACGGCTTGCCGAACAAGGCAACGGCGGCAACATGATCCGCGACGTCCGGCGGCATGGGCGCCGGCACCTCGGCAGCTGAGATCCCGTCGGGGATGGTGCCCGCGGTGACGAAGCCCGCAACGGCGGCGCCCTGCGAGAACCCGCCGAGCACCATCTTGGTCCGGGGACAGGCCGCCGCGGTCGTCACGATCTGCCTACGTGCGTCGCGAATGCCGTCGACGGCGGTGGGGAAGTCGGTGGTCGCGGGGTAGTCGACGGCATATACATCAAGGGTTTTCGGGCTGATGGCGGTGCGCAGGCCATTGATGAATGCGGTTCCGACCCCACCGGGGCCCGGTGCTTCATCGGTGCCGCGGGCGAAGATGATCTGGGTGTCGGGGCAGTCGGCCGCGTGCGCTGCCGGCAGTAGCGCGGCGGACAGTAATCCTGGCGGTACCACCAGGATTGCGGCAGTCGTCAGGCTTCTGATTCGGCTTCTGCTTTTGCTTGGCCTCACTGGTCTATGTTGACACACCGGCACCTCGTCTGCTCGTTAGCTGCGCTCGGCGCGTTGGAATCGTGACATACCAAAAGTCCGTTATTGCCTGTTAGCGGTGACTGATTCGGTGGTGGCGTGCCGCATCTGGTGCGGGCCAGAAAGGCTACCGGCAGTCGTCGTCCAGGCATGCCGTATCCGCGGCGCACGCGGTGTCGTGCCACCGGATGCTGGGCGCCGGGTTAGCTTGTGGGACTGTCGCTTTCACCCTCGCCGTCCTCACCATCGCCGTCCTCGCTCTCGGGTGGGTAGAGGGTGGGGTGGTGGTATTGGTTGGTTCTGGGTTGGCCGATGTCGAGTAGTGGTGGTGGGGTCCAGTGGGCGCGGCCGTTTTTCATGGTGGTGGTCCAGCCGCCAGCGTGGGCGGCTCGGTTGTCGCAGCCGCAGGCCAGGGTGAGGTTGGTGATGTCGGTGGGCCCGTCATCACGCCAGTCGGTGTTGACGTGGTGGGCTTGGCAGCGGGAGGCGGGGGCGGTGCAATTGGGTTTGGTGCAGCCGCGGTCACGGGCGAACAGCATGATGCGCTGCCCGGTGGTGGCGGTGCGACGGGCCCGACCTAGATAGAGGGGGATGGTGGTGTGCTGATCGAACACCGCCAGATAATGGTGGGCCCCTTGGGTGGCCATCCGGATCAGATCGCGTACCGGCAGGCGGCTGCCCGTGTGGGTGACCGCGATTCCGGCGCCGCGTTCGAGGTCCTGCACCGTCGTGGTCGCCACCACCGCGACCGGGAGCCCGTTGTGCTCGCCCAGCATGCCGGAGGCCAGGATCATCCGGCCCACCACTTTGAACGCGTCATGCTGGCGCTGAGCCACGGTGCGGGTGTCGCCCGCGATCTGGGCTTGGGTCGGTGTGCCCGAGATGCAGGGTTCGGGGTCGGTGGGGTTGCACATTCCGGGGGCGGCCAACTTTTCGAACAATGCCTCCCAGTAGGCGCGGGCTTCCGGATCGAGGCTGGCCTTGACCTCCGAGCGCCCATCGGGCTGCTGTTTACCGATCACGAAGGAGCGTTTGGGGTCGGGTTCGTCGTCGTCGGGTTCGGGGCCGTCCTGATCGAGCCGGTACAGCAGATCGGCGGCGGCTTTGCGCAGTTCCTCGGGGGTTTGGTATCGGGCTGCGGCGACCAGGTCGCGTTCGCACTGCGCCAACGTGGCCGGGTCCAGCCACAGCGGCACCTTCGCGAAAAAGTTCGTGATTACCGCGATGTGCTCGGTGTTGATGGCACCGTCGGCTTGGGCGGCGGCGACCAGTTCCCACACCGGGCCCAGGGGTTCGCCGGTGATCGCCGAGCGGGGCCCGAGATGGTCGGCGTCGCGGACCCTTCGGCGGGCTTCCTCGCGGCTGATGCGGTGCCGGATGTGCAGGACTTCGGGCCAGTCTTTGGCGCCGATGTCTTTGGCGGTGGCCTGGGTCTGGGCGGCGGCCAAAATCTGGTGGTCGACCGCCTCGGCGGCGCATTTGAGGGTTTCGCGGCGGGACTGCAACTCCAACAAGACCGCGATGGGCAGTCCGGTGTAGTCCAGGGCTGCGACGCGGGCCAGCGCTGCGTCGAGGTTGGCATAGGCCTCCTCGACGAGAGCGCTGCTGGCGATGCCCATATCCGAACACTAGTTCGAAGCACCGACAATTCGCTGTGCCGAATGTGGCCCCAGTTACCTACTGTGACCAGCGCAAACAAAGTGACCAAAGTTTTTTTTGGACGCGCTGCGGCGGCGCTACGGAATCAAGCCGCGAACCGACTTCAGCACGCTACGTACCGCACTCTCGGTGACCGTGATTGGCGACAGGACGGTCTCGGCGACTCCGACGATGGCCTCGACGCGCGTCACGATGGCCTCCATCCGATCGACGACGCCGAAAATGCGGGGCGCCAGCTCATCGATCTGGGTGATGGGGGGTCGGGGACAAGGACAGGTTGCTCGTCGAGGTGTTCGACGAGTGGATCGCCGCAGTGCACCGTGATCGCGGGCCGGGCCGCGAATCGGTGGAACCGTTGACGCCCGACGGTGCGGTTGACGCCGTAATCGAGCTACTCACGCCGTTTCTGCACTACTTCGCCGAGGGCGCCGTGTTGTCCCCGGCAATACTCCTCGATCATCGTGCGCGGCAGCCACGAATCGACGATCTTCTTCCGTGAGCTCGCCCTCGCCTTGGTCGCCGAGATGGAGTCGGTCCTGGCGCAAGCAGGGCTTTCAAAGGCCGCGGCCGCCCGCGCAGCCCGGGTCGTCTACTTCGCCTACCTCGGCATCGTCATGACCGGTGGCAACCATGCTTCCGGTGGTGCTTCGGTGCCCGACCAGATAAGCGACGTCGTCCGTTGCGTCATCCACGATTCAGCACGAGGAGATGAGCAGTGACCGGAATCCCGCACTACTGGTGGCCTACCGCACTCTTGGCGGCGGTGCTGTTCGGTGACGCGTTGATGTCGATTCGCCCGCCGCAGTTCGTCCGCGGATGTCTTGCGGGAGTGCGGCTTCCGGAGGATTGGTGGTGGGTGCTGATCGTCGTAAAGCTGCTGGCCGTGGCGGGGCTGCTGGCTGGGCTGAAATATCCCGGCATCGGAGTGGCCGCCAACGTCGGCGTGATCGCCTACTTCCTGTGCGCGGCCTACGCGCATTACCGCGCGAATTTCCTCAAGCGGGAGTTCTGGCTGAACTGCCTTGGCATGCTGGGACTCTCGGTCGGCGTGTTCGAATTTCGTACGCGGTGTAACCGGCTACTGCAGCATCATCACCGTGAACGCGACCATGCTGACCGCCACGATGCAGGCTCGTAGGACGTTGGGCGGCAGGCGGCGACCGACGCGCGCCCCGATGTAGCCACCGATCGTGGAGCCGACGGCGAGCAGCAGCGCCGGTAGCCACGCCACATGGCCGACGGCGATGAAGATGATGGCCGCGACCGAATTGACCAGTCCCACAGAGATGTTCTTGACGCCATTGAGTCGTTGTAGATCTTCGGACACGAACAACCCGAACAGGGCCATCATGATGATGCCTTGCGCCGCACCGAAATAGCCGCCGTATATCGCGCAGCCGAACACGCCCGCGTACAGCGGGGTGGCATGGTCGGTGGTCAGTTCGGCGCCGCGGCGCGCATCCAGGGTCCGGCGCAACACAGGCTGCACCAGCACCAGGACACCGGCCAGCAGGATCAGCCACGGCACCACCGCGGTGAACGCACCGGGTGGAAGCTTGAGCAGCAGCACTGCCCCGACGATCGCCCCGGCCAGCGAGACAACGCCGAGCCGGAGGATGCGGGCGCCCTGGCCGCCGAGCTCGTGCCGGTAGCCGTAGGCACCGGTGAAGTTGCCCGGGACCAACCCGACGGAGTTGGACATGTTGGCCACCAGCGGCGGGTAACCGACGGCCATCAGAACGGGGAAGGTGATCAGGCTGCCGGAGCCGACCACCGCGTTGATCACGCCCGCGGCGACGCCGGCCAGCAGCACCGCGGTGATCGCGAGGGCGGTCAGGGGCGCGTCTTACTGTGCGGTCTCACGTTCTGAATTCTTCACGGGGCCGGCGCGGCCGTCGCAGCGGCCTGGAAGAACTGCTCGACATCGGCGGTGGTCAGCGTCGCGACGCCGATGAGTGCCAGGTCCGCGAGTCGCTCCGGCGTCACCTGCGAGGTGGCGTCGGTGACCAGCGCGGCGCGGTAGTCGCGCTCGGAGGCGTCGAACAGCGTCGCCCGCGGGCAGTTCGGCAGGTTGCAGCCGGCCACCACGACGGTGTTGACCGCCAGGTCGCGCAGATGCTCGTCGAGCGAGGTGCGGTAGAACGCCGACCACCGTGGCTTGAACATGACGACCTCACCGGCCGCCACGTGCTGGACACCGCCGGCCAGGAGCGAGTCGTAGTCGAGGGGATGTGCCAGCAGCTCGGCGGGCACCGCGGCGCCGTCGGTGTGCGGTGCGGCGATCTGCCGGCCGGCCTCTATGGCGGCCCGCCGGGGCGGATCGGCGTCGCTGCCGCCGGGGACGTACAGCCGCACGATGTGCACGATCGGCCGGTGCGCTGCGCGGAACGCCGCGAGTAGTCGCGCCATGGCGGGCAGCTGTTCGGCGGTGCCGTCGACTTGCGCCGGACCCGAGACGAAATCGTTTTGCACGTCGATCAGCACCAGGGCGCTGCGCGCCAGGTCAGGGGAGGTGTAGTCGCGGCCGGCAGACACATTCCCGATCTTTCCAGACAACTCGCCGACGCGAGCCACTCTTGACGACCTAATGACGGCAATGCTAAGCAACTGCACAGCATTTGTTGTGTGCCCACCCCGGGGCGCGCACTGCTGACGATGAGAGGCACGCGATGACGCTGCAGTCGGTCTTGGAGGACATCCAGAAGCGCCCGGGTACGGGCGATGTCATCCCGATCATCGATCCGGTGAGCGAGGAACAGATCGGCGAGTTCACCGATTGCGGCCCCGAGTTCGTCGACGAGGCCGTCGCGCGCGCCAAGTCGTCTTTCGAGTCCGGGGTCTGGTCCGGTCTGCCCGGCCGTGAGCGCGCCAAGATCCTGTGGCGCATCGCCGACCTGATCGACGAGCACACAGCTGAGTTCGCGGCCATCGACTCGGCCAACACCGGCATGATGAAGATGCAGTCCGAGCTCGTCGTTCCGACCTGCGCCGAGTTCTTCCGCTATTACGCCGGCTGGTGTTCCAAGATCAACGGCACCGCCTACGACATCCGCACCAGCGGCATCGCCTCGGACGCCTATGTCGACCAGCACGGCTACACGCTGCGAGAGCCCTATGGCGTCGTCGGCCTGATTTTCCCCTGGAACGGTCCGATCTTCAACGCCTGCGCCAAGATCGCGCCGGCGCTGGCCGCGGGCTGCAGCAGCTTGGTGAAACCGGCTGAGGAGACGCCCCTTTCAGCGCTGCTGCTGGACCGCCTGATTCACGAGGCCGGCGTGCCCGAAGGTGTCGTCAACCTGATCACCGGCTACGGTCACACCGCGGGTGCTGCCATCACCGCGCATCCCGATGTCGAGAAGGTCGCCTTCACGGGTTCGACCGAAGTCGGCAAGGAGATCGTCAAGGCCTCGGCGGGAAACCTGAAGAAGGTCATGCTGGAACTCGGTGGCAAGTCGCCCGTGCTGATCTTCGACGACGCCGATCTCGACAAGGCCATCTTCGGCGCGGCCATGGGCATCTTCATTCACTCCGGCCAGGGATGTGTCTGCGGCTCAAGGATTTTCGTGCAGCGCGGGGTCTACGACCAGGTGGTCGAGGGCATTGCGGGCGTGGCCAACTTCATGAAGTACGGCGGGCCGGATGAAGAGGGCGTGATGAGCGGCCCACTGATCAGCGCCAAGCAGCTGAACCGTGTTCTGGGCTTCATCGACGAAGGCCGCAGCGACGGCGTCGAGATCGTCGCGGGCGGGTACCGGCTGGACCGCAAGGGCTACTTCGTGCACCCGACGGTGTTGACCAACGTCGACCCCGGAATGCGCCTGTACCAGCAGGAGATCTTCGGTCCGGTGGTGAGCATCCTGCCGTTCGACACCGAGGACGAGGCCGTCGCCATGGCCAACGACACGAGCTACGGTCTGGCGGCCACCGCATGGACCACCAACGTCAGCCGGGCGCACCGCATCGTCAAGCGGCTGCAGGCCGGCAGCGTTC
The DNA here is from genome assembly GCF_058790275.1 of Mycobacterium sp. FW102-FHT13B02. Taxonomy (NCBI): domain Bacteria; kingdom Bacillati; phylum Actinomycetota; class Actinomycetes; order Mycobacteriales; family Mycobacteriaceae; genus Mycobacterium; species Mycobacterium sp. FW102-FHT13B02. Next base: position 303,643 of record NZ_JBYTCM010000003.1, on the reverse strand, counting down.
AGGTCAACTGCCAGTTGGTCTTTGACCACGACCTGCCCTTCGGTGGCTACAAGCAGTCCGGTTGGGGCCAGGAATTCGGTCGCGAAGGGCTCGAGGCCTATCTCAAGAACAAGAGCGTCGTCGTCCAGCTGTGAGTCACCGCCCGGCAATGTGACGTAGGTCACGTCTGGGCGTGACCTCGCACCCTTCGGGTCCGTAACCGTAGGTTGTCGCAACCTACGGTTGCGTACCTTGTGGGGCGGCGCGGATCCTGAGCCGCGTGAGCCACTACATCGCCAACGTGCGCGATATCGAATTCAATCTGTTCGAAGTGCTGCCACTCGGTGCGGCCCTGGATGCGGGTGGCTATGGCGACCTTGACGCCGATACCGCACGATCGATCCTCGACGAGGTCTCCAAGCTGGCCGAAGACGTTGCCGCAGAGACGTTTGTCGAGGCCGACCGCAATCCGCCGGTGTTCCTGCCCGACGAGCACCGGATCACGGTGTCCGAGGAGCTGGCCAAGACGGTGCGGTTGGTCAAGGAGGCCGAGTGGTGGCGGCTGGGCCTCGATGAGCGCGCCGGCGGGACGCCCGCACCGGCGGCGCTGGTGTGGGCGACCCAGGAAATGCTCATCTCGGCCAACCCGTCAGCTACCTTCCTGTACGGCCTCGGGCCGGCGATGGCTCACACGCTGGCCGAGGTCGGCACCGAAGAGCAGCAGCATTGGGCACGGACGGCGATGGACAAGGGCTGGGCCGGCACCATGGTGCTGACCGAGCCGGACGCCGGCTCCGACGTCGGCGCGGGACGGGCCAAGGCCATCGAACAGCCCGACGGCACCTGGCACATCGAAGGCGTCAAGCGCTTCATCTCTGGTGGCGATGTCGGTGATACCGCCGAGAACGTCTTCCACCTGGTGCTGGCCCGCCCTGTCGGGGCAGTCCCGGGCACCAAGGGACTCAGTCTGTTCTTCGTACCGAACTTCCTGTTCGACTCCGAGACACTCGAACTGGGTGAGCGCAACGGCGTGTACGTGACCGGCCTCGAGCACAAGATGGGCATCAAATCCTCACCCACCTGCGAGCTGACGTTCGGTGCCCACGGCAAACCGGCCATCGGCTATCTCGTGGGTGGCGTACACAACGGCATCGCGCAGATGTTCAAAGTCATCGAGAACGCTCGAATGACGGTGGGCGTCAAGGCCGCCGGCACCCTGTCCACCGGCTACCTCAACGCGCTGGCCTACGCCAAGGAACGCATCCAGGGCGCGGATATCACCCACATGGCCGACAAGACCGCGCCGCGCGTGGCGATCATCGAACACCCCGACGTGCGACGCAGCCTGATGACGCAGAAGGCGTACGCCGAAGGGCTGCGGTCGGTCTACCTGTACACCGCGGCTTATCAGAATGCCGATGTCGCCCAGCTTGTTTCAGGTGCTGATGCCGATTTGGCGCACCGGGTGAACGAACTGCTGCTGCCGATCGTGAAAGGCGTCGGCTCCGAACGCGCCTACGAAATGCTGTCGGAATCACTGCAGACGTTCGGCGGCTCGGGGTTCCTGCAGGATTACCCCATCGAGCAGTACATCCGCGACGCCCGCATCGACGCGCTGTACGAGGGCACCACGGCCATCCAGTCGCTGGACTTCTTCTTCCGCAAGATCATCCGGGACCAGGGTGCGGCGCTGGCCCACGTATCCAGCCAGATCTCGGCCACCATCGACGCGGCAGGCCCGGCCTTCAAAGCCGAAACCGAGCGGCTGGCAACGGCTCTGGCGGATGTGCAGGCGATGGCCGCCGCGCTGACCGGGTACCTCATGGCCGCCCAGGGCGACCCCGGCCAGTTGTACAAGGTGGGCCTTGGCTCGGTGCGGTTCCTGCTCGCCGTCGGCGACCTGATGATCGGATGGCGGTTGATCCTCGCCGCTCGGGTCGCCCAGGCGGCGCTCGACGGAGCCACCGAACGCGACCACGCGTTCTATACCGGCAAGGTGGCGGTGGCGAAGTTCTTCGCGAAAAACATGCTGCCGCTGCTGAGCTCGGTGCGCGAGGTCATCGAAACCCTCGACACGGACGTCATGGAGCTGGAGAACGCGGCCTTCTAGGGATTTGTGCATGATTTCCGCGCACGCCGCGAATAATCGTGCCCAAATTGCTAGCTCACCCGCGGTTTGGCGCCCGGCAGTTGCACGGGTCGGCTCTGCGGTGTCGGGGGCACCACCGGCGGCGGGAGCTGGTCGGAAACGTTGGCGCGCAACACTTCCTGGTCCACGCCGGGAAACGCCACGGGTTGCCCGGCTGACTGGTCGAGACGCAGCGCCGACCGCAGGTCGCCGAACGTCCGGCGCCGCCACGCGGAGATGTTGGGTTCGCGCACACCGGTGAACCACTCCAGGAACCGCAGGGTCGAGGTGTGGTCGAACGTCTCTCCGGCCACCCAGCCGCCCGCGGTCCACGGCGAGACGATGATGCACGGCACCCGGTAGCCGCCGCCGATCGGCTGGCCGCGCACGAATTCGTCCGGCGTTCCGGCCGCCGGGAGCGGCGGGATGACGTGGTCGAACAGGCCGTCGTTCTCGTCGTAATTGAGGATGAAGACCGTCTTGGCCCATGCCTCGGGATTGGCTGCGATGGCGTTGATGCGGTCGGCGATGAACTTGGCGCCGTCGGCGGGACGGTAGTCGGGGTGCTCACATTCGGCTGCGCTCGGAATGATCCATGACACCGCAGGCAGGCGGCCGGCGCGGGCATCTGATTCGAACGAACCGGGCGGTGACTTTGCAGTTCCCTTGCGGTACAACGGTGAATCCTGTGGCGCTTGCCGGTACTGGGCGAACTGCTCGAGGAGGTTCAGCCCATAGTCGTCGCTCTCGTTGTAGACCTTCCAACTGACTCCGGCAGTTTCAAGCCGCTCGGCGTAGGTGGTCCAGGTGTAGCCGCGGCCGGGCGTGACGTTCTTGATGATCGGTCCGCCGCCGAGGTCGGCGGGGTCGATGGTGCCGGTCATCCACATCATCCGGTTCGGCCAGGTGGGCCCGAGCACCGAGCTGTGATACGCGTCGCACACTGTGAAGGCATCTGCCAGGGCGAAGTGGAACGGGATGTCCTCGCGCTGGTAGTACCCCATGACGTACGGGCCGTTTGCACCGTCGGCCTTGCGATGCGCCGGCAGCCAGTTGTCCATGCGACCGCCGGCCAGTGCTTCGTGCTGGACCGACCAGGCGTGTGAGGTGGACGGGATCTTCTGCACGCTGTTGGTCGCACTGTCCAGGTGGAACGGCAAGGTGTAGCCGTCGGGGTTCTCCGGGTCGGGTTGCTGAAACACGCTGGCGCCGCCCGGAAGTGTGGCTGCGTTGGGATCCCCGAACCCGCGGACGCCGGCCATGGTGCCGAAATAGTGGTCGAACGAGCGGTTCTCCTGCATCAGCAGCACGACGTGCTCGATCGGTTGCGGCGCCACCGGCTCTGCGAGGGCCTGCTGCACGTTGCTCGGCATGGCGCCGAACGCCGCGGCCAGCGCGGAGCTGCCGAGGAAACGTCGCCGCGTCAACATCGGTCCGCCCATGTCCGTCCCTCCGTGGGCTTTCTGCCCCGTCGATCAGATCACAGTTCCGGCCCTGAATTGCTGTGGATGTGCCGCTGCCGTGGAAAATGGTCCCAGACCCCATCGGACGAGGAGAGTGCGACGTGCGACGCGACACCCTGGCGTGGCTCGGTGCCCGCGCACTGACCCGCCGCTTGGGTCTGCCGCGAGCCAAGAGTTTCCGGGTGGAACGGTCGCTGCCGGTGCCGATGCGCGACGGCGCGCTGCTGTTGGCTGATCACTACGCGCCGCGGACCCGGAAACCGGCCGGCACATTGTTGATGCGGGGGCCGTACGGCCGTGACGGCCTGCCCAACCGCGTGTTCGCCGGGCTGTACGCCGGGCAGGGTTTTCACGTCATACTGCAGAGCACCCGCGGCACTTTCGGGTCCGACGGAGCCTTCGAGCCGGGGCGCCATGAGGTCGACGACGGTGCCGACACCGTCGAGTGGCTGCGTGAACAGCCATGGTACACAGGCGAATTCGCGACGGTCGGTGCCTCCTACCTGGGTTTCACCCAGCTGGCGCTCCTCGTCGACCAGCCTGCCGACCTGACCACTTCGGTGATCACCATGGCGCCGCACGATTTCGGACATTCGGTTTGGAGCACAGGATCATTCGCGCTCGGTGACTTCCTGGGCTGGAGCTATCAGGTGGCCTGGCAGCACCGTGGCGGCTGGATCCGTCAGATGCTTCGCGCCATGGCGACGCCGCGAACCCTGAAGCCGGTTCTGGAGACGCTGCCGCTCGATCCGGCGGCGGCCGAACTGTTGGGCGGACGTACCCCGTGGTTCAACGCGTGGCTCGAACAGCCCGATCCGTCGTCACCGTACTGGGCGGAGAACGGTGTGGCGGCCGCACTCGACAACCTGCGCGGCCCGGTACTGCTGATCACCGGGTGGCAGGACGTGTTCGTGGATCAGACTCTCGAGCAGTACCGGCGGCTGCGGGCCCGCGGCGTCGAGGTGGCGCTCACCGTGGGGCCATGGACTCACGGGTCGGGCGGCACCGAAGCCATCAAAGAATCCGTGTTGTGGTTGGACGGGCCGCGCCGCGCCGCGGCTCCGGTGCGGATCTGCGTCGCCGGCGGTGACTGGCTCGACATGCAGGAGTGGCCGCCGCCGGTCGCCGAAACGGTGTGGCACCTGCACCCCGGAGGGGCGCTGGCCGAGACCCCGCCGAACAGTGGCGCACCCTCGACATTTGTCTACGACCCGGCCGATCCCACACCGAGCGTCGGTGGACGCCTTCTGGTTTCCGGAAAGTCGGGCTACATCGACGACACCGAGCTGGCCGAGCGCTCGGATGTCCTGTCCTTCACCAGCCCCGTGCTGCCCGCGGATCTCGACGTCATCGGAACGCCCCACGTCGAATTGGACCACCGCACCGACAACCCGCACGCCGATGTGTTCGTTCGGATCAGTGACGTTGCGCCCGACGGACATTCGACAAATGTCACCGACGGATACCTGCGGCTCACCGCGGCTGACACCCCCGAGGCGCTGCTGCGCCTGGAGCTCGACGCGACGGCCTACCGATTCGCCGCCGGCCACCGGATCCGGCTGCTGATCGCCGGTGGCTGTTTCCCCCGGTTCGCCCGAAATCTCGGGACCGGCGATCCGCTGGCCACCGCCACCCGGATGGTGCCGTCCGTGCACACCATTGCGCACGGCGACGGTGGGCAATCCCGGCTGGTGTTACCGGTCAGCGCACCGTGACCACGACTTTGCCTTTCGCAGTGCGGTTTTCCAGCGACGCGATGGCGTCCGCGGCCCGCTCCAGCGGATAGACCTCGGGCACCGGCGGGATGACCGCACCCGACGCCAGCAGCGGCTCCAGCTCCTCCCACTGCTCGGCGAGGTAGCCCGGGTGGGTCATGGCCCACGCACCCCAGCCGACACCCACCGCATCGACGTTGTTGAGCAGCAGCCGGTTCACCTTCACCGTCGGGATATCGCCGCCGGTGAACCCCACAACCAGCAGTCGGCCACCCGGTGCCAGCGACCGGAGGGAGTCGGTGAACCGATCGCCACCCACCGGATCGAGGATCAGGTCGACGCCCCGGCCGGCCGTCAACTCGCGCACCGCGTCCTTGAAGCCGTCGGCCAGAACAACATCGGAAGCGCCTGCGGCACGGGCGATTTCGGCCTTATCCTGTGAGCTCACCACCGCGATGGTCCGGGCCGCACCGAACGCCGGCGCCAATCGCAGCGTCGACGTGCCGATGCCGCCGGCGGCACCGTGCACCAGCACTGTCTCGCCAGGGGTCAGGCGGCCACGGGTGCGCAGCGCACAGTGCACCGTCAGGTCGTTGAACAGCAGGCCGGCGCCGGCCTCGAACGAGACCGTGTCGGGCAGCTTGAAGACCCGATCGGCCGGTAGCGCAACGACTTCGGCCATCGCGCCCGACAACATCGTGAGCGCAGCCACCCGGTCTCCTGCCGTTACGTGCGCGCCGTCGGGAGCGCTGCGCACCACACCGGCGAGTTCGGCGCCCGGGGTGTACGGCAACTCGGGCTTGTGCTGATAGAGGCCGCGGGACTGCAGCGCGTCGGGGAAGGCGACACCCGCGGCGTGCACCTCGATCACCACGGCGCCGCTGCCGTCGGGTTCGGGAATCTCGTTCAGTTCGGCTGCTGACGGGCCGTCCAACCGGGCGATCTGAATGGCGCGCATGGTCTCCTCAATTCCGTCGGGATGCCACCATCTAACATCCCGGCATGATCGACGCACGTGCCGCGGTGTTGCTTCGCCCGGGTTCGACCCCTGAACTGACCGACGTCCAGATTCGTGAGCCACAGGGCAACGAGGTGCTGGTCGGCATCGATGCGGTCGGCATCTGCCATACCGACATCAGTACGGCGGCGCGCTGGCCGGAGAAGCGACTACCCATGGTGTTCGGTCACGAGGGCGCCGGCACCGTCCTGGCCACCGGCCCGGACGCCCGCATCGACGTCGGCCGGCAGGTCGTCCTGACCTTCGCGAGTTGCTCGCAATGCACCGCATGCTCATCCGACACGCCCGCCTACTGCGACAACGCGACCCGCCTCAACATGGCGGGCGACCGTGGTGACGACACGAGCGCCCTGCGGCTGGAGGGTCAGCCGGTTCGCGGCGGATTCTTCGGCCAGTCCAGCTTCGCCACCCATGCGCTGGCCAACACGTCCAACGTCGTGGTCCTGCCGGACGGCATCGACGCACAGCTGGCGGCCCCCCTGGCCTGCAGCGTGCAGACCGGCGTCGGAGCGGTGCTGAACACCTTGTCCGCGGGGCCCGATGACGTCCTGGTGGTGTGGGGTGCCGGTGCAGTGGGCCTCTCGGCTGTGATGGGCGCGCGCATTGCCGGGTGTCGCACGATCATCGCTGTCGACCCGATCGCCGAACGGCGTTCGCTGGCAATCGAATTGGGTGCCACCGGGGCCGTCGACTCCGCGTCGGCGAACCTGTCGGCCGAAGTCATGGAGCTTACCGGCGGCGGGGCCACGCTGGCCGTCGACACCACCGCGCGCGGCGACGTCATCGGCACCGCGCTGGCGCTGCTGCGCAAGTGTGGCAGCCTCGCGCTCGTCGGGCTGGGAGCGCTGACCGCGGAGTTGCCCGTCGGACTGATCCTGGCCAACGGGCTTCGGGTACAAGGTGTCATCGAAGGCGACAGTGAGCCGCACACCTTCATCCCGCGGCTGGCCGCGCACGTCCTCCGGGGTGAACTCCCAGTCGACAGACTGGTACGGACTTACCAGTTCGACCGCTTCGCCGACGCCTGGGCGGACGCCACGGCCGGTTTTGCCGTCAAACCTGTGCTGGTTATTTAGGTAGGCTCGCAGGTACGGGATGTCCCGCCGGCAACGTCGCCGAACCCGAAACGGAGCAGTATGACCGCCTTCAGTCAATCTCAGCTGGTCAAACCCGGGCGTCCCGCGGCGCTGCCACCAGGCCGTTCCATGGAAATCGAGGCCGTCGACGGCACCCGGCTGCACGCCGAGGTCTTCGGCCCCGAACATGGCCGGCCGATCGTCTTCGCCCACGGCATCACCTGCGCCATCGGTGTATGGGGCAACCAGATCGCCGACCTGGCGACCGACTACCGGGTCATTGCCTACGACCACCGCGGGCACGGGCAGAGCGGTGCGCCAAAGGGCCGCCACAAATACAACCTGGACTTTCTCGCGGCCGACCTGGACTCGGTGTTGACGGCGACGCTCAAGCCGGGGGAGCGGGCCGTCATCGCCGGCCACTCGATGGGCGGTATCGCGATCACGTCCTGGGCGCAGCGCTATCCGCGGCGCGTCACCGAATGTGCACATGCCGTCGCCCTGATCAACACCACCACCGGGGATCTGCTCAAGCTGGTCCAGCTGGCGCAGGTCCCGAACTCACTCGCGAAGTCTCGCACCTACGCCGCCGGCCGCATCCTGAAGACCTTCGGCGGGGCGCCGCTGGTGCCGGGTTCGCGCAAGGCGGCCCGCCAGTTCGTGGCGATGATCGCGGTCGGGCGTGACGCTGATCCGGCGGTTGTCGACTACGTCTACGAACTGTTCATGGGCACCTCGGCCGCCGGCCGCAGCGGGTGGGTCAACGCTCTGGTGGACAACCTCGATGCGCACCACATCAGCCTCGACAACCTGACGGTTCCGACGCTGGTCATCGGCAGCACCAAGGACCGGCTCCTGCCCATCGCGGCGTCGCGGCGGATTGCCAGGAACGTCCCCAATCTCTGGTCGTTCGTCGAGCTGGGCGGTGGGCACTGCGCGAACCTCGAGCGCCCCGAGCAGGTCAATCAGCATCTGCGGGCGCTACTCACCGGGTCGGCCCACAGCTCGACTGCCTAGGGCCGTGATGTCCTAAGGTGGAACCGGCGGTACCGGATCAGATCAAGGGAGATTCATGACGGGTAGCGACGGCGGCGAATTTTTCGATGTGCTGATCATCGGTGCCGGCATCTCCGGCATCGGCGCCGCATACCGGCTGCACCAACGCAGCCCTCAGACCACCTACGCGGTCCTGGAGCGGCGGGCACGCATCGGCGGCACTTGGGACTTGTTCCGCTACCCGGGAATTCGTTCGGACAGCGACATCTTCACGCTCAGCTTCCCCTATCAGCCGTGGACCAGGCCGGAGAACATCGCAGACGGCGACCACATCCGCGAGTACCTCACCACCGCGGCGCACACCCACGGCATCGACCGCCACATCACCTTCAACACCCATGTGCTGTCGGCCGATTGGGATTCGGCGACCGACACGTGGACGGTGCAGACCGCGCAGAACGGTGAGGCCAAGACCTACCGCGCCCGGTTCCTGTTCTGTGGTACCGGCTATTACAACTACGACCAGGGGTACACCCCGGATTTCCCCGGCATCGACACCTTCACCGGCGATGTCGTGCATCCGCAGTTCTGGCCGGAGTCGCTCGACTACGCCGGCAAGAAGGTGGTGGTGATCGGCAGTGGAGCGACCGCCATCAGTCTGGTCCCGGCCATGGCCAAGACCGCCGCGAAGGTGACCATGCTGCAGCGGTCGCCCACTTACCTGATGTCCCAATGGCAGATCGACCCGATGGTCAACCTGATCCGGAAGTTGTTGCCGCGCAAGATCGCCCACCGGGTCGTGTGGTTTCGCAACGTCCTCATCGGCGTGCTCAGCTACAACCTGCTCCGTAAATTCCCGAAGGGCGGGCGGCGCCTCATCCGCAGTCGGGCCATGGCCGCGCTGCCCGCCGGTTATCCGGTGGACGTGCACTTCAACCCGAAGTACGACCCGTGGGATCAGCGCCTCTGCGCGGTGCTCGACCGGGATATCTTCACCGCCATCGGTGACGGCCGCGCCGAGGTCGTCACCGACCACATCTCCCACGTCGACGCCACCGGCATCGTGCTGAAATCCGGTGCGCGCGTTGATGCCGACATCATCGTGACCGCGACGGGGCTGGAGTTGCAGGCCCTCGGCGGCATCTCGTTGGCTGTCGACGGTGTCCCGATCACACCGTCCGACCGGTATGTCTACAAGGAGTTCCTACTCGAGGACGTGCCGAACATGGCGTGGTGCCTGGGCTACACGAACGCGTCGTGGACGCTGCGCGCCGACATGACGGCCCGCGCCTTCGCAAAGCTGGTGGAGTACATGGACACTCACGGGTACACCCATGCGTACCCGCATTTGGGTGACGTCCCGATGGACGAGAAGAAGACGTTCGACCTCGATGCCGGCTACATCAACCGCAATCCGCACGCGTTGCCCAAGTCCGGTACCCACCGCCCATGGCATGTGCGGCACAACTATGTGCTCGACGTCATCGACCACCGCTTCGACCGCATCGAAGAGTCCATGGTCTTCGGCCGAGCGGCCCAGCGGGTCTGATTTTCACGACTCTGGCTCCTCGGTGAGTCTGGGCGGGGCCGCCAGTCGCCAGGAATCGGTGAGAATGTCGGTCAGTTCCTGCGCGTCGTCGAGGGCCTCCAGCCGAACCCGCACCCACGACGACGCAGCTTCGTGTCGCGGTACCCAGAATTTGTGCGGCTCCGCGGCGATCAACTCTTCGCGGTCAAATCTGGGGCAGCGCACCGCAAACGAGGTCTCATCGTCGGGCACGGTGACGAACATCTTGCGCGCGACGTCGAACGTCGGATGGCCCCAACGCTCCTTCTCGGTGGTCTCGGGGAGGGACAGCGCGATGCGGCGCACATCATCGGCGTCGAGCACGGCATCCAACCTTCCGGGGCCATCGTGGGGAGTTCGTCCGTCGAGGCAGCCTACCGCCGCGCGGTGACAGGACCGCGGGGCCATGAACGCCCTAGGTAAGGGCAGTGGCGAGCTGCTCGACGACCGCTTCGACTTCGGCGGGGTTGATCAGCCGGTCCGGCGCCCAGGCCAGCGCGATTCTGGCCGGCGCCCACGTGCTTTCATCGATCGGGATCAGCTTGAATTCGGGGGGCGAGAAGATGCGGCCGAGCGTCGATGCCGGCGCGTAGCTGACCAGCGCGACGAGATGGCGATTGAACACCTGGCTGGCCATCTCCAGCTCGCCACCCAGCTGACTGACGGCTCGCACGATGCGCGTGACGCCACGTTCGTTGAGTCCGCGCGCCATCTGCGCCAGCACCACAGGATTGGGCCGCGCGAAGTCGATCACGACGTCGCGATCGCGCAGGTCCTCGATGGCGATGATGTCGTTGGCCGCCAACGGATCGTCGAACCGCACCGCCGCCGCGCCGGGATAAGTGGCCACCACGCGATGGCGTATGCGTTTGTCCGCGGACGGCAGGTGGATCAGGCCGAGGTCGACGTGTCCGGAGACCAGTTTGGCGATGACCTCCGCCGCCGACCCGGGCATGCTGTACTCGGTGGGCACCGCCAGGCCGGCCACTGCCTGTTCGAACCTGGACAGGAAATCCGATGGTGCATACGCGGTCGCCCCGATCCGAATGGGATTGACCACCTGCGTGATTCGGGACGCGGTGGCCTTCAGGTCTTCGACCCGGCGCAGGATGTCGCGTGCCGGTTCCAGCAGCTGCGCGCCCAGTGGCGTCAGGCGGACCTCGTGGTACGTCCGCTCGAACAGCTCCCCACCGAGTTCGCGCTCCAGCAGCTTGATCTGCTTGCTCAGCGGCGGTGGGGTGATCATCAGCCGGTCGGCGGCGCGTTTGAAGTGCAGTTCCTCTGCGACAGCGACGAAGTAGCGAAGCCGGGTGAAGTCGATTTCCATTGCGGGTGTCGGCTACCGTCCCGAATGTGCTGCTGCCGCAGGTACTTCCAGGACGCCGCGGGCAATGAGGTCGTCGATCGTGTCGTCGTCCAGCCCGAGCAGTTCCGCCGCGACCTCGCGCGTCTGCTCGCCGAGGAGCGGTGCCTGGCCCAGCGGGGGATCCGGGATGAGGTCAGCATGGATTTGCACGTTCTCCATCATGAACGGTGCCGCGCCGTGCGGATGCAGTTCCTCGCGGAAAGCGCGGCGCTCCACGTAGTAATCCCAGGTGGGGACCTCGACGGCGTGCAGCACGGCCCCGGCGGGCACACCCGCGGCCTGTAGCTGCGCCATCGCGTCCACCGGGGTGCGCTGAGAAGTCCATGCGCTGAGTGCCTCGTCGATCCGTGCGCGCTGGCGGTCTCGCCCGACGCGCGAACCCAGCTCGGCATCGGCGCCGAGGTCGGGCCGGTCGATCACCGCGCACAGGGCCGACCAGTCGGCGTCATCGCGGACCGTCACGGCGATCCAGGTGTCGTCACTCGCGCCCGGAAACAGGCCCCATGGCGCGTCGTGGGCCGCCTGGTCGTCGGGAACATGACCACGACTTGTCAGCACCTCGCCGGCGATGTCGTCGGCGAGGTGACTGAGCATCACTTCGGCCTGGGCAATGCTCGCCGCGCCACCGCCGCCGCTACGTTCGCGGCGCAGCAGCAGCGCAAGCGCACTCAGCGCGCCGATGCGCGCGGCCACGTGATCGGGGTACACGGTGACGGTGTCGCAGAAGGCATCCGGATCGTCAGGGTACGTCCACAACTTGGTGAAGCCTGCTGCGGCGCGGACCAACGGTCCGTAGCCGAGTCGTTTGGCCCACGGCCCGGTGGGTCCGTACGCCGAGCTGTCGACGACGACGATGGCCGGATTGATCTGCTGCAGCGTGGCGAAGTCCATGCCGAGTGCCGCCGCCACGCCGGGTTTGAAGTTGCTCAAGACGAGGTCGGACTGCGCGACCAGTCGGTGCGCCAACGCCCGGCCTTCGTCGGACCGCAGGTCGATGCCGATCGACCGCTTGTTCCGGTGGCCGGCGGCGTAGGCCTGCGTCATCCGGGTGAGGCTGATCCGCAGCCCGTCCGGGAAGGCAGAGTTCTCGATTTTGACCACGTCCGCGCCGAGATCGGCGAACAGACGACCGGTGTCACTGCCGACGACGATGACGCCGAGGTCCAGCACGCGTAGCCCCTCCAGGGGCAGGCCCAGGCCGGCGCGGCCGCGCGCGGTGAGTGTGGGTGCGTCACGAAGGGGGTGGCACGACGGCGCGCCGCTGGTCAAACTGCGGGCGGTCAGGCTGCTGGCCCGGTGCCCGTCGATCTCGACCACGCCGACCGGTACCGGTGCGCTCAGACCAGGGGAGAGCTCCGTCTCGCGGAAGAAGCCGCGCGCTGCAACCTGTTCCGTGGACAGCGACTCGGCCAGGCTCAGTACCGCCGCCGTCGGCACACCGTGCCGTTGGCCGGCGAGTTCCAGTTCCGCGCGGGTCTTGTCGGAACAGAACTGCTCGATGGCCCCGAGCAGAGTCGCGGATGCGAAACGCTCGCGGAGACTGTTGAATTTCGGATCGGCGAATTCCTCCGGGCGCCCCATCCATTCGAACATGCCCTGCCACTGGCGCTTTGCAAGGACACAGATGCGGACGTGGCCGTCCTTGCATTTGATGATCGGGTAGCGCTGCTGCTCGGCGATCCAGTCCCGTTTCTGTTCGCTGATCGGTACTCCGGCTGCGGCGCTGCCCGCCGTGCCGAAGGGCGGGTCGAGGGCCTGCATCGCTCCTTCGAGTACCGAGAAATCGATGAGATCGCCTGTGCCCGTGCGTAATCGGTCCAGAAACACGCAGAGCGTGAAGAAGGCGGCCTGGGCTGCGGCGACGTGATAGGGCAGGTCCGCGCTCGGCGGCACCAGCGGTGCCTGTCCCGGGATGCCCGAGCGGGACAGCTCGCTGGTCAACGCGTGCAGCACGGGCGTGGTGGCCTGCCAGGCGCGATAACTCGTGTCGCGCCCGAAGTCGCTGATGGACAGGATGACCAAGGACGGATGGTCGGCATGAATCTGTTTGACCGACAACGACTCTTCGGCCGCCGACCCGGGACGCGTGTTCTCGATGAGGATGTCCGCGGTGGTCAACAGCTCCGCCCATGACTGCTGTCCGGCCGGTGTCGATGGATCGATCTCGATCGTGGGGATGCCGTGGCGGTTGATGGCGGTGCCGATGGACACCCCGTCGATGCGTGGTCCGGTGGTGTCTGCCGCGGTCACGCCGGCCAGATGAACGGACGTCACGTGGGCACCGAGATCGGCCAGCAACCGGCCGACGGCCGTGATGGGTCCGGTGGTCAGATCGAGAATCTCGATCCCCGACAGCGGTGGGTCGTAGGGCATGTTGGTCAACTGCGTCGCGCCTGCCGGAACGGGATGTCTCGATCGGTTTCGGGTTCCTTCGCCAGTCCCAGTACACGTTCGCCGATGATGGTGCGCTGAATCTGGTCGGTGCCGCCCCCGATCGAGGTGAAGAACGCGTTGAGGGAAAGGAAGTTGACGTCGTCGGCCTCCGGGTTGTCGGGGCCCGCCAACAGCGATTCGGTGCCGATGATCTCGGTCTTCAACGCCGCCTCGGAATGCAGGATTCGCGACATCGCTAGTTTGCCCAGCGACATGATCGAACTCGACGTGCCCTGGCTGGTGGCCGCTTTGGCGCGAAGGTTGTTGAGCCGGTTGAGTTCCCGAAGTGCCAGGACGTTCGCCAGCTTCTCCCGCACGGCGGCGTCATCGAGGCGGCCGTGTTCGCGCGCCAGGTCGACGAGGCTGTCGGCCTTGGACTTGTTGCGTGAGCCGCGGCCGCCGTCGCCCATGATGGAGCGTTCATAGGCCAGAGCAGTCTGCAGAACGCGCCAGCCGTTGCCCTCTCCGCCGATGAGATTGGCGTGCGGCACCGTCGCGTCAGAGATGAACACCTCGTTGAAGTGCGCCTCGCCGGTGATCTGGACCAGTGGCCGCACCTCGATGCCGGGCTGGCGCATCGGGATGATGAAGTAGCTCATGCCCTTGTGCTTGGGCACATCCCAGTCGGTGCGCGCGATCAGCAGACCGTACTCGGATGTCGCCGCGCCCGAGGTCCACACCTTCTGGCCGTTGACCACCCAGCGGTTACCGTCGCACACCGCGGTGGTGCTCACCCCGGCCAGGTCGGATCCGGCGCCGGGCTCGCTGTAGAGCAGGCAGGTGCGAGCCGCTCCGGTCAGAAAATCGCGCAGCAGTTCGTGTTTCAGCTCGTCAGACCCGAACGTGAACAGCGTGTTGGCCGGGATGTTGTGTTTGTCCTGGCAGGCGCCGGGCGCCTTGACGGCGCGAAACTCCTGGTGGATGACGGCTGCCAACTTGCTCGGGTAGCCGCGCCCGAACCATTCGGCCGGGTATGTGGGTACGGCGTAGCCGGCATCCAGAACCTTTTCCCGCCAGGCGATTTCCTCGGGAGAACTGACCCAGGGGTCGTCCGATGGCGGCAGTGCGGTCCAGTTCTGCGCGAGCCAGTCACGCACCTCGCTGCGTAGGGTGTCGGCCGTTGGTGCGGTGAGAGTCATATCAGGCACCCTTCGAGGCGAGGTAGCGCTCACGATGATCACGAGAGCTGCCGAACAGTTGACGGCCGGTGCGCGCCCGGCGCAGGAACAGGTGAGCGGGGTGCTCCCAGGTGAAGCCGATGCCGCCGTGCATCTGGATCGATTGCATGGCTGTGGTGTGATAGGCCTCCGCACAAGCGAATCCGGCGAGCGCGACGGGACCGTCGGCGGCCGCCGGGTCGGCATCGAATTGCGCGGCGGCGTGCTGCGCGGCCGAGGTGGCGGATTCGACTTCGAGCAGCAGGTCGGCCGCCATGTGCTTGATCGACTGGAAGCTGCCGATGGGCCGGCCGAATTGGATACGGGTCTTGAGGTATTCGACGGTGATGCCGAACAGCCGGCGAGTGCCGCCGACCTGCTCCCCGGCGAGCGCGATGACTGCGAGTGACAAGGCGTGTTCGACGGAGGCCCAACCGCCCCTGCCGATGCGACGTGCCGGGGTCTGACCGAATGCATAGGTCGACAGGCGGACCGTGGGATCGAAAGCCGTTGTGGCAGTCCGGTCGAATCCGGCTGCATCGGCGGCTACTTCGAAGAGCGCGATGCCGTCACCTGTCTTTGCGACGACGATGACAACATCGGCAATCTGCCCGTCCAGCACGTAATGCGCGCTGCCGGTGAGCCGGTATTCCGCAGCGTGCTGGACCGCCTGCACCGCGACACCATCGGGCGCCCACGTGCCACGGGGCCCGGTGGCCGCCACGGTTCCGATCGAGGACCCGTCGGCCAACCCAGGCAGGAGTCGCGCCTTGTCGTCGTCGCTGCCGGCGGCCTGAATCAGTGCTGTGGTGAAGACTGCACTCGATAGGAACGGGGCCGGCAGCAAGGCTGCGCCGGTCACCTCGGCGACAGCCTCCAACTCCTGCGCGCCCAACCCCACGCCGCCGTAGTCGGGGTCGACGATCAACCCCGCCACGCCCTGGGCGGCCAGTTTGTGCCAGAGATCGCGATCGAACCCCTCGTCAGTGCGCATGACGCGGCGCACGTCGGCTTCGGTGCAATGTTCACTGAGCAGGTCTTTCACTGCGGCGGCGAGTTCTGCGCGTTCGGCGACGCTCATCGTCATGGGTTCACCCTTCTGCATGTCAGGTCCATGCAATGTCGTCGCCGCCGCCCTGTAAATCGCATTGTGCGACACCTGTACGTTTCCGTTGGGGACATCTGCGACATCGGACGGCGACTGGATGTCCCGAACGCTCATGTGTGGGTTTCCGGGCTGGTCGTTTACAGCGCCGCCCGGATGCCGCCATGGTGGAGATATCCCGGAGAAGGTCCGGCGGCAGAAGAGGAACTATCAGTGTCACTTGATCCCAGAACCCCGGTGCTCGTCGGCTATGGCCAGATCAACCAGCATGACGAGAACCCGGGTAGTGAGCCGGTCGACCTGATGGAGGCGGCGGCCCGTGCCGCCGCGGATCCGCGCGTGCTCGAGGCGGTCGACGCCGTTCGGGTCGTCAACCTGCTGTCGGTGCGCTACCGGGATCCCGGTCTGCTGCTGGCTCAGCGCATCGGCGCACCACACGCCGTCACGCGGTACACCCCGGTCGGTGGCAACATTCCGCAGTCACTGGTGAACCAGGCCTGCCTGGACATCCAGCAGGGCCGCACCGACGTGGTGCTGATCGCCGGTGGCGAAACCTGGCGTACCCGCACCCGCCTGAAGGCCCGCGGCGAGCGACTGACCGGCACCGAGCAGCCCGAGTCCGTCCCGCTGGCACCTAGCGACCCGGAGTTCACCATGGCCGGCCCCGCCGAACTGCGGATCGGGCTGGTGGCGCCGTCGCACGTGTACCCCATGTTCGAGCAGGCCCTGCGGATCGCCGCGGGGGAGGCCCCGGACGAGCATCGCCGCCGGATCGGCGAGCTGTGGTCGCGGTTCAGCCAAGTGGCCCAAGGCAATCCGCACGCTTGGAGCCGGGACGCGGTTTCCGCGGAAGAGATCTGGCAGCCCGGCCCGGGCAACCGGATGATCAGCTGGCCGTACACCAAGCTGATGAACTCCAACAACATGGTCGACCAAGGGGCTGCTCTGCTCCTCACCTCCGTGGGCAAGGCCGAGGAACTGCAGATACCGAAGGACCGCTGGGTGTTCCCGCACGCCGGCACTGACGCTCATGACACCTATCTGATCGGGGAGCGCGCGAGTTTCTCGGGATCACCGGCTATTCGCATCGCGGGCCGTCGGGCGCTGGAACTGGCCGGGCTCGGCATCGACGACATCGACGCGGTGGACGTGTACTCGTGCTTCCCGTCGGCGGTGCAGGTGGCGGCCCGCGAGCTTGGCCTGGCGCTCGACGATCCGGCACGTCCGCTGACCGTGACCGGTGGTCTGACCTTTGCCGGCGGGCCGTGGAACAACTACGTCTCGCATTCCATCGCCACCATGGCCGAACGGCTCGTCGCCAATCCGGGCCAGGTCGGGCTCATCACCGCCAATGGCGGGTACCTGACCAAGCACAGCTTCGGCGTTTACAGCACCGAGCCGCCTGCGCGCGAATTCCGTTGGGAGGACGTGCAATCGGAAGTCGATGCGGAGCCGACGGTGATGGCAGAGGCCGACTGGTCAGGTACCGGGACCATCGAAACGTGGACGACGCCGGTAACGCGCGAGGGCGCGCCCGAGAAGGTGTTCGTCGCCGTCCGCACCCCGAGTGGCGGCCGGGCGCTGGCCGTCATCACCGATGCGTCGCAGGCCGAGGTCAGCACCCGTGAGGACCTCGCCGGCGCCGCCGTGACGGTCAAGCCGGACGGCACCGCCGGGCTGGAGTAAGCCGAGGCGGACTCCAAAACTAGGGAGCCATGGTCAGCCAGTCCGGGAAGCCTGACGGATCGTGCCGGCCCAGCGCACCGTGCTCGAACAGACCCCAGCCTTCGGCCGGTGGCTTGGTGCCCTCATGGCACACCGCGCGGCCGACATGGTCGATGACGCCGAAGCCGGAGCGGGCGATGATCCCTGGGTCGGTCATGTCGTAGGTGAGCCGTTCGGTGAACTTGTCGCCCTTCCACGTGCCATGCAGCCAGTCGGAGTCGCCGCCGTAGCCGCCGCCCACGTGAATCGGCACAGGCAGCTTGGATTCCACATCGAAGCGGACAGGCGTGCCGTCCAGCGCCGTCGCTTCGATGGTGGCCCCGATGGGGATGCGGGTACCGGAGACGTAGTGAATTTTCACGCGGGGCCAGCCCAGCTGCTCAACCCGGCCGTCCTTCCAGACGCGGGTGCAGTCGTTGAGCGAGCGGAAGCCGTCGGGGGCCTCCTGGATGATCATCACGAGCGAGAATTCCTCGAACGCGAGCGGCACGTACAGCCACCACATGCCCTCGAACGGCGGATCGGCCGGCCGGCCGGCGGGCTCAGCCTCACCGACCGGGCGGATGCCCCATGAGCGGTCCCTCGAGCCGATCCACGTGTCGGGGCTGACCTTGATCTCTTGGCCATCGATGGCGAGAGAGCCACTCCAGGAACCCAATTGGGCGAAGCGCTGAGCATTCAGCGTCACTCGGTTGCCCTGGCGCATGAGGTGCGGCTGCTCCTGCACGACATCGAACAGGCCGTTCCAGGTCAGGTCGGCAGCGATGCCCTCGGTCTCGTCGAGCACGATGCGCACCTTGTGCAGCGGCTCGGTGACCTCGATGCGGTAGCCCACGACGTGCTGGTTCAGCCGGTCCTGGTCGATGGCGTCGGACAGGTGCACCGCGGTCTGGGTATCACCGCGGCGGACCAGGAAGTAGGCGTCCTTGACCCCGAGGTTGGGGTAGTAGCCCATGCCGGTGATGACGAAGATGTCGCCGGTGCGGTCGTGGGCGTTGAAGTAACAGCGGTCGTAGAAGTTCCGGTCGCTGGTTCCCGGCCAGGCGATGGGCTGGGGGACCTGGTGGATCGGATATTCGTCCATGGGGCCGAGCATTTAGGCGGTTCCTTCCAGGAGCTTCTCCAGCAGTGACTTGTGGTAGAAGAGCGACTCGATGTCGTCGGGCTGTTCCATCTCGCCGAAGTGCACCCGTCGCGCACCGGTGCGCATGAACACGCAACACCAGACCGCGGCGGAGTAGATGTAAAACCAGTGCAGGTCGCCGACCTCGACGCCGGTAAGGTTCTCGTAGGTGGCGCGCACGTCCTCTTCGCGCAGCACGTCCGGCAGGCCGGGCAGCCCGGCCAGACCGCACAGCTCCTGGAACACCTTGTGCGCGAAGATGATCCACGAGACATCGAACTCGCGCGGGCCGACCGTCGCCATCTCCCAGTCCAGTACCGCGGACGGCCGGAAGTCCTGGTACATCACGTTGCCGATGCGCGAATCACCCCACACCAGAACAGATTCCGACGCCGCGACGTCCTCGGGGAAGTTCTCCTCCAGCCAGACGAGAGCACGCTCGACCAACGGCGACCGGCCGAGGCTCGACGCCGCGAACTGGTACCAGTCCTTGAGCCAGCCGAAGTGGCGGCGCAGTGCGGTGTCGCCGGGTGGGTCGATCTCTTGGAGGAAACCGAAGGTCTTGTCGGCATCGGGGATCGCGTGCAGCTTGGCGATGGCCTCGACGGTGCTGTCCTGCAGCGTGCGCTGCTGCTGCGGGGTGGCGTCGGCGAACCAGTTGCCGCCGAAGGTGTACGGCATCACGTCGGGCGGGACCACGCCGTCGACGCAGTCCATCAGGAAGAACGGGGAACCGAGCACCTCACCGGTGTTCTCCAGCCAGCGGACGCGGGGGACGGGGACGTCGGTGAGCTCGGCGGCCAGGCGCATGACATCGAACTGGTGGTCCAGGCGGTAGGAAGAGAAGACGGGCACGTCCTCGGTGGTCGGCGCGACCCGAGCGACCCACTTCTGCTCCATCGGCGTGCCGTCCTCGGTCCAGCGGCCCGTGAGAATGATTGTCTCGGAGGACATTCCGTTGGAGTCCACACCGCTCTCGACCGTGATGTCAGGTTTGATGCCGCCTTCCATCACGGTGGACAGCCACTGTGACAGGATGTCCGGAACTGTTGTCACGTCGCGGCTGGAGCGCTGAATATGGTCGACGTTCGTTTCGACCGTGACGGAGCCTTCCGCCGGTTGGTTCGGCACTGAACCTTCCTTCCCGAGGTAATTACGATACGATGCGTAGCGTTATGAAATCAGACCTGCAACCGCTTGACAAGCCCTCTGGCGCAGGGCGTCCTCGTGATCCGCGGATCGATGCCGCGGTACTGGCTGCCGCCGCCGCACTGCTGCCTGAGGTGGGCTACGCCAACCTCACGATGGCGGCGATCGCCGAACGCGCGGGAACCACGAAGACGGCGCTGTACCGCCGCTGGTCGAGCAAGGCCGAGCTGGTGCACGAAGCGGCGTTCCCCACGACCCCGACCGCGCTCGCCACCCCGGAAGGGGACATCGTCGGCGACATCCGCGCCATGATCGCGGCGGCGCGCGACGTATTCACCAGTCCCGCCGTCCGGGCCGCGCTTCCGGGGCTGATGGCGGACATGAGCGCCGACGAGCAGCTCAACGCGCGGGTCGTCGCACGCTTCCACGGGCTGTTCGACGTGGTGCGGGTCCGGCTGGAGCACGGCATCGAGCGCGGCGAGGTCCAGGCTGACGTCAAGCCCGAACGGCTAATCGAAATCATCGGTGGCGCAACGATGTTGCGGATGCTGCTGCATCCGGAGAGCGAACTCGACGAGTTGTGGGTGGATGAGACGGCGGCCATCGTGACGCACGGTGTGATCAACGGAGATTGACGGTTTCGCCCGGAAGTCTCGTGGGCGCCGGCATCTTCGGCCAGTGGACACAGCTTTGGGCCGCTGAATGCTGACGGTGGCCGACCAAGACTGCGAACTGCTGCAGATCGCTACCCGTACCCCGCCGGAGCTGTCGGAATGTCTGGATACGGTGCACGCCGCGCCTGCCGGGAGTTCGATGCCCCGGCCAGGTTGTCGATGTGGTTGATCACCTCGTTGGTGGTGTTCACGTCCACCACCCAGCCGTCATCGGTGACGAACTGCGTCCACCGATCCGACATCGGTTGCGGGTCGGCGGCCGCAGTGCCGGCCGCCCACACGCACGAGGCTACCGATACAGCGAACACTATGGCCGTCGCGGCATCACGCCGCGACGGCCCTTGACGGCCGAGCATGCACAAATCCCCCCCTGTGACGACCAGTTCTAAGCCCCCCGGCTTGCATGGTCTTTCACCGATGTTGCGAACTTTGGCATATGCGGACTGATACGTCAACCGGTAGCTTGGGTGGGGATGGCGAGCAAACCACCTACGTCAGCTAAAGAACGGTGGGTGTGCTATTGCTAGCTGGGAAATGGTGACGGAGGCGCCGGGGGTGTCGATGACAGGCGGATCGATTTCGGGGTCGGCGGGTATGGGATGAATGACATCTTGGCGCGAGCCGGCATGTTCCAAGACGTGGGGCCAGACGCTCTGGCCGCAGCCGTCGCGCAACTTGAGTGGGTTTCTTTTCCCCAACGGCACAACGTGTTTCGCGAAGGAGATGCCGGGGACCGGCTGTACATCATCACCGCCGGCCGAGTGAAAGTCGCCTGCACAACGCGACACTCGGACAGCCTGATCGCCGTCCTTGGACCCTCCGAGGTTTTCGGTGAACTCGCCCTGCTCGATCCGGGTCCGCGCACATCCACCGTCACCACAATTACCGCTGTGCGCGCGGCGACGATGACCCGTCCCGCACTGCTGGCCTGGATACATCAGGAGCCCCACGCTGCCGAACAGATGCTTCGCGTGCTGGCACGGCGGCTGCGCCGAACCAACAACAAGCTGTGCGATCAGACGTTCAACGACGTCCCCGGGCGCCTGGCCACGTTGCTACTGGACCTGGCGAACCGATTCGGCGAATCGGACCATGGGACACTGCGCATCGACCACCAGCTCAACCAGAACGAGCTTGCTCAGCTCGCCGGCTCAACCCGCGAATCAGCCAACAAGGCTCTTGCTTCGTTCGTCGATAGAGGCTGGATCCGTGTGCAAGGCAAGACGATCAGCATTGTCGATCCCGCGGCACTGGCCAAGCGCGCGAGATGATCTCCCGCGGATAATCACCAAACGGAGGACCCCTGCCTGCGGGAAGGCGGATCCCATTGCCTCAGTGCATTCGCTATTGACGCCTTCGCGCAGATGCTCTTTCGAACCTATCGCGTTTTGTGGGCCAGATCACCGTTCGGTTCTGCCACTGATTCACGACTACACCTTGCACAGACTCGTCATCGGTGACGAGTGTGGTCGGTCTTTTGGACAGGGGGATGTGGTCATGGGTGGTTTCTTGCCGGCGAAGGTGGCGCCCGCGCTGCGGGCCTTGGGACCGTACGAGAGCTGAGCTCATGGCCGAAGTATCACCCGATCGACCCGCCGGGCCGGACACTCATCAGGATTGGGCGCCGTACTCCGACTTGGCACAAGCGGCGGAGGCGTACCTGCGTGACCCTGCGATCGCGGTGGACGCGTTGTACCGCGTGATGGATCCGACGGCGATCAAGGCATTCGTCATGGAACGCACGCTCGAACACGAGGATTCACGCGAATCGTTGTACCAGGAAGTCGCTGTGACCGACGGCCGGACATTGCTGCTGTGGATGGGTGACGACGAACTCACCGACGACGACGATCCCGAGCCCGGCGCACCCTTGCTGACATCCACGCTGCGCTCGATTCCCTTGTCCGCGTTGACCGACCGCAATCTCAAGGTTGGGTATCGCATCGATCACAGTGGCGGACGGTCCCTGCACAGTGTCGAACTGCGGCTGGTGACCACGACGGCCGACTACACGCTCGCCAAGACCCCTTCGAAGACCGAGGCCTTCAGTGAAGAACTGCTATTCACGAAGTCTGTCACGGACGGCGGACGAGCACAGATGGAACGGCTGATTCAATTCGGAAGGGCGATCGCCGCACATGGCTGATTGGGCATCGCACAGGCATCTTGAGCATGCGGTAAAGCTCGGCATCCGCAACCCCGAAGCGGCACTGAACAATTTGCGCCCTTTCATCAACTTCGACGGTTCCTACTCATTCGTGCTTACGGAGCGTCCGACGTGGCAAGAGGTTGCGGTCACCGACGGTCGGCGTTTGATTTTGTGGCACGGCTCTGACACAGAATGCGCCGGTCACGACAATCGGTTGCCGCACCCGATGTTCCAGTCCTCAGTGCGGACCGTGCTGCTCTCGCGGCTCAGTGATCAGGCCTTGCACACCGACTACGACGTCCTGCCCGACGGTTCTCACGACTTGGTGTCGGTGCGCCTGCGGCTCTACACGCCGACAGTCAACAGCACAACCCGAACCACTCCCGAGGACAGTCAGCACTACGTCGAGTGCTATCTCTTCGATAAGACCGCAGACGACGGTCAGGAAGAAATGGGCCGACTTCTCGAATTTGCGGCCGCGCTATCGATTTCGACCAATGTATGAGTGGTCTTCAGACGCGAACGCGTCTGCTTGCAGATTCACGATTGGCGAAAGCCGCTGGCGTCAAGAGCTGTGTGAGGCTGCCTACATCGTCTGAGGGGAGAAGGGGGACAAAATGATTCGTGACGTACAGCGGGTTCTGCGGTGTCTCGCATCAATACCAATGCTGTTCTGGGCGACGATCACGGATGCCACCGGTAAACCGGCAGGAAAGACAGTTGACCGGAGAAGTCCCCAGGATCCTGGGCAGTACTACGCCGACGATCCATGGGTGGATTGAGCGGTACTGACCATCGGCCGGCATAAGGCGAAAAGAGGAGGCATCGCCGTGTGGACGGCAACGAACAAGCTGCTGTGCGACGTCATGATCGCACCCGACGGCTACATGGTGGTCATCGAAGATGCTGGGGCGACAGGGATTGCAGGTACCTACGTACACCCCGATATCGACGCCGATCCCGCGACGGTGCAGCGGGCACTGTGGGTGCGGACGATGAGTGCCCACGAGTGTGACGTCGCCGGCCGGAAGATTCAGGTTCGCGTGCTCTCTGGTTCGGATACCGGCGGACTCGGGGTCCGAGCATTTGATGGCCATCTCAACATCGCCAGCGGACTGTTGGCCATCGGCGACCGGCGCAACCCCGACCGTCAATTGCTGGTCGGCCCATCGGCTGTGATTGGCGTCAGCGTGTTCGTGGGCAACGACATCGACGCCATCTGTTTCGACGACTCCGGCGTCAGCTACCCAACATCGGGCCCCAGTGAGGTCACCCTGCTGCTGCACGGAGATAGCTGGCATACCTACACATTGCGCAACACGGTCGACCGGTGGCGACTGCGGTGTTAGCAGTTCTGTGACACGTGAGCCCGATGGTGAATGTAGGGCAACGGTCACAGCCTGGCTGAGCTTGGCGTCTCGCTGCGGTCCGTGGTGACAGCGGACGTTCACCGTGGCTGCACCGGGCTGCCCCGGGGACGGGGCTGGTACCTACTGGCTGCCGTTCACTTTGACGCCAACGTAGTCGCAGTTGGTGTGGACCTACGGGGGTGGATGAAGACTCCTTCTGCACGGACCGTCGTACCGTCCGGCGTCGCGATATGCCCCACCGCAAAGGTTTTCGCTCCCTCCATGCGGTCGACATGAGCTGCGATCCGCACAGGTCCCAGTGCCGTACCCTTCTCGTAGCGGATCGTCAGCGTGCCGGTGACTGCAGGCTGGCCGGGTTTATGCGCGGTAGCACCCAAGACGTGGTCGAGTAACAAGGCACAGATACCCCCATGGACCTGGCCACTGGGTCCTTCGTACGCTGCGCCCAAAGTGGTTTCGGCCCAGACCGTTCCGTCGTCGTCATGATGAACGTCCAACGGGGGAGCGAGGGCGTTCCGCAATCCGATAACCGCGTTGCCCCAAGCGAGTGTTGCTCCACTGATCTCCTGCTGGACGCCGAATGACCTCGGAATGAGCGCGTGGCCGAGTTCAGCTGCGGCAGCGTCGATTTTGGCGCGGGCCGATTCGATGGTCGCGGCATCACATTGGC
The DNA here is from genome assembly GCF_058790275.1 of Mycobacterium sp. FW102-FHT13B02. Classification (NCBI taxonomy): domain Bacteria; kingdom Bacillati; phylum Actinomycetota; class Actinomycetes; order Mycobacteriales; family Mycobacteriaceae; genus Mycobacterium; species Mycobacterium sp. FW102-FHT13B02. The sequence goes on along the minus strand of NZ_JBYTCM010000003.1, from coordinate 278,780 downwards.
TGCGAATGGTGAAATCGACCAGTCGACGGACCGAGTCCGTGAGCGACTTGTAGAGCGCCGCGGGGACGTGGGTTCCAATAGTCTCGGCCATCTGGGCTAGCTTGCCGGTTCCAGCTGCGCAGCATGGATACCAGTGCAGGCATGACCGAGGTCACCGTCCAGCTGCTGAAATCGTCGTGGCCGGTTCGTGCCTGGCAGCAGGGCTGCGCCGAGTCCCATGGCTCTCCTTCGTCCGCTTCTGGCCTCGGAACCACTGTCGGTCGGCCTGGATTCGTCGGCAAGGCAAAATCCCGGTTAGCGGTCGAGGTGCGGCGTCTGGGCAGGACCGATTGTTAACCTAAGGGTGTGGGAGAACCCGAGACGTCAGACATACCTTCGCTGCCCGCGATCAATTGGGCCTTGCTGGGCATGCTGTCGTACGAGCGGGAACTGTCGGGGTATGACATCCGTAAGTGGATTCACTGGAGCATGCGCTTCTTTTTCGGAAGCCCCGCCTACAGCCAGATTTATGCAGAGCTGAAGAAGCTCGAAAAGCTCGGGTTGCTGAGTTCGCGAGTCGAGGGCAAAGGCGCTCGTTACCGGCGACTCTACAAAATCACCGACCAAGGGTTGGATGCGGTTTCCCGGTGGGCCAAGGAAGCGCCGATTGAGCCGCCAACCTTGAAACATCCAGCGATCCTTCGCGTGATGTTGGGGCACCTCAGCGATCCGGCCGCGCTCAAACAGCTTCTGCACGAACACGTGGCGCAGGTCGACCAGTTGCAGCGCGAAGCCGCCGCGGAAGCAAAGTGGGCCGGCGCTGATCCCTCGTGGGGGTACGCCAAACTTGCCTTGATTTGGGCGGACCGTTACTACACGTCGGAGCGGGAGCTTGCCCTGAACCTGATCAAGGATCTGGAGGAGGCGGAGGCGACCCTGCCGAACACGAGCAAGGGCGCCGCAATCGCGTGGCCCGATCTCAGCTTTTGGTACGAGATCGAACGCAGGGCGGCCGCCGAAGACGCAGGCGACTGAGGTACGGGCACTTCACCGCTTCGGTGCCGCCAGTCTCCTCTGCGCGGCGTGCTGAGCGGCGATGTGGCCGAAAACCAGGCCTTGTGCGATGGTCGCGCCGGCGCCCGGATACGTGCGGCCGAACGCGTTGGCGGCGGTGTTCCCGATTGCGTACAGGCCATCGATAACGGTGCCGTCCTCACGTAGCACCCGCGCGTGGCTGTCGGCGAGCAGGCCGCCGCAGGTGCCGAGATCGCTGAGCACCATTTTCACGGCATAGAACGGACCGTTGATCAGTGGACGCAGATTGGGGCTCGGCGTGATCGTCGGGTCGCCGTAGTAGCGGTCGTAGGCACTGCGGCCGCGACCGAAATCGGGGTCCTCGCCCGCGAACGCGTTCTCGTTGAACCGGTCCACCGCCGTACGGAAGTTGCCGGCCGGAACGCTGATTTGGCTGGCGAGATCGGTGAGATTCTCTGCACGAGAGGCGATTCCGGCGTCATACCAGCGCTGGGGGATTGGCATCCAGGGAAACAGCTCCGCGGCGAAGACGTAACTGTTGCGGTACTGCTGGTCGAACACGATCCACATCGACTCAACCGGGGTGCCCGCAGCCTCCAGCTCCAGCACCCGCTGACCGAAGCTCATGTAGTCCGCCGATTCATTGGCGAAACGGCGACCGGTCTGATCGACGATGAATGATCCGGGCAGAGAGCGTTCAGCCAGCATCACCGCGGGAGTCGCTCCAGGTAGCGGAGCCACAGCGGGAAACCACCACGATTGATCCATCAAGGCGATGCCGGCGCCGACCTCCTGGCCTATCCGGATGGCGTCGCCGGTGTTGGACCGTGCACCCAGACTGAGATTGTGGCCAAGGGATTCGGACTGGAACTTCCACCGCATGTCCATGTCATGGTCGAATCCGCCCGCAGCAAGCACGACGCCGTGCCGCGCGGTGATCGTGAACGCGGCATCTGCATGCGCGACTGTCGCGCCGACCACCCGGCCGGCGTCATCGGTGACGAGACCGGTCAGCGAGGTGTCCAGCCAGATGGGAATGCCGGCGCGAATCGCCCCTGTGAACAGGGCCGCGGCCAAGGCCTGCCCGCCCGCGGCGTAGCGGCGACCCAACGCGAGTCCGCCGAGTCCCTGAGCGAGTCGCTTGATGACGGTGGGTAGCCCTTTGCGTGGAATCCTGCTCATCAGGTTCAACCAGCGGTAGTCCGCCCCGGTTGTCGGCATCGGAATGCTGACTTCCATCACCCCAGGCCGCAGGTCCGCCAGGTACTCACCCAGAATCGCGGTGTTCAGCGGGCGGCATTCGCACGTGCGGCCGGCGGCTGAACCTCCCGGTGCCTCGGGGTGGTAGTCGGAGTACTCCTTGGCCCAGAACAGCTTCATCGGAGTGGTCCGGCGCAGCATGTCGACCGTCGCCGGCAGTTGGCTTAGATAGGCGGTCGAACGGTCCTGTGGGGCTGACTCACCAACCACCGCATCGAGGTAGGTGCTCGCCCGATGTGCTGTGTCGACGCCGCCGCACTCTTCGATGACGGGGCTCGCGGGCAACCACAGGGCACCGCCGGAGCGGGCCGTTGAACCGCCTACGTATGACGACTTTTCGATCACGAGTACCGACAAGCCCTGCTCATGCGCGGCGAGAGCGGCGCCGAGGCCGGTGCCGGACCCCACAACAAGAAGGTCGACCTCGGTGTCAGCGATGGTCAGACCAGCGGGGATTGTCGTGTGCGTCGAGTCGGTCACGGTCAACGACATTAAAACTACAGGGACACATTTCTCGCCGGGAAATTCCTGTCAGCGGGAAGGACGATCTCGCTGCGTGCGGCTGGCACAGTTCAATGATGTTGTCACGATGGCGATTTCACCAATTGAAGGACGGACCGAAAGATGACAGCCCAACCTGAAACCGACGATGTCCGGTTGATCGAAGCTGGCTCGGTGCCGACCAGGTTTGCCAGAGGCTGGCACTGCCTGGGACTCATCCGTGATTTCGCCGACGGAAAACCGCACCAGATCAACGCCTTTGGGCAGAAGCTGGTGGTGTTCAGTGGCCAGGACGGCGCCATCAACGTTTTGGACGGATACTGCCGGCACATGGGTGGCGACCTGTCGCAGGGCAGCGTGAAGGGAAACGAGATCGCGTGCCCCTTCCACGATTGGCGCTGGGGCGGGGACGGTCGGTGCAAGCTGGTTCCCTATGCCAAGCGCACACCGCGGCTGGCCCGAACCGCAGCCTGGCCCACGTTGCAGCAGGACGGCATGCTGTTCGTCTGGAATGACCCCGAGCACAACGAGCCGCCACAGGATGTGACCATCCCTCGCATCGAGGGTGCCACCAGCGACAGTTGGACCGACTGGCACTGGTACACCACGGTGGTGCATACCAACTGCCGCGAGATCATCGACAACGTGGTCGACATGGCGCATTTCTTCTACATCCACGGCTCGATGCCCACGCACTTCAAGAACATTTTTGAAGGTCACGTCGCGACCCAATACATGAGAAGCGCTGGACGGCCCGATCTTGGCGACCCTGACGAGGGCGTGAAGATTCTCGGGACGACCTCCCTGGCTGCCTATCACGGACCGTCATTCATGGTCGATGACCTCACCTACCACTACGAGGACTTCGATCAGCGCACGGTGTTGATCAACTGCCACTATCCGATCGACGAGAATTCCTTTGCGCTGCAGTACGGCATCGTCGTGGAGAAGAATCCATCGCTGCCGGACGAACTCGCCGTCCAGACTGCTGTTGCCCTGGGCGATTTCGTCAAGATGGGGTTTGAGCAGGACGTCGAAATCTGGCGCAGCAAGACCCGCATCGACAATCCACTGCTGGTTGAAGAAGACGGCCCGGTGTACCAGCTGCGGCGCTGGTACGAACAGTTCTATGTCGATGCCGCTGATGTCACGCCGGACATGGTCGACCGGTTCGAGTTCGAGCTGGACACGACGCGGCCCCGGGAAGCGTGGATGAAAGAAGTCGAGGCCAATGTGGCTGCGCGGGCCGCGACGGCCAATTCGATGAAGTGACGACGGCGGTCCGGTACGGCAACCGCGTCGACGAGACTCCGATGGTGCCGGTGAACTGCCGGCGGTGCGGAGCTGCCGTGCGCGCAGGAACACTGCCGGCCGTCGACGGCACCTGCTCCGACTATGAAGGAATTGGGCTGCGCCGTAAGTCACGGCGCAGCCCAACGGTTCCTATTTGGACTTCCTATTTGGACACTGTCACGTCCATGAGCGGGATCCGTTCCATCGCAGTAGCCCGTGGATCTGGCGCAGCCGCCGCAGCCGCGTGGTTCTCTTCACCTCGGGTGTAGGTCCACACGCAGAACGGTTCACCCTGGGCGAATTTGAAGTCCTTGGGTGGCAAGTTGATCGCCAGCTTGCAGCCGGGAAAGAACGGTGCCGAAATACGTTGTTCGAACGTGCAGTTCATCCATGCGCGCGCAGGGGGGTAGAGGCCCTCGTCGGTGTACTTCTGCAGCACTTCACAGCGGCGCATGTTGAGCACGACGTGATCCGGGTTGTAGACGATGTATTCGCCGCCGTAGCCCAGGGTGCCATCGATGCTCAACACCGCCAGTTTCAGGAAGTCGACCACATGCACAGGCTCGATCTTGAGGACCTTTGCCAGTTTTGGGTACTGGTAGTCGATGATGAGCTGGTACATGTCGGGCAGCCCGAGCCATACCTCTTCCTCGGGAATGATCTTCGTCCATTGGTCGATGAGGTAGTTGTGCCCCTTGAGGTACTGATCCCAGTAGGTCTTGATCAGGCGGATCAGAGCCGGCTTCGTGAGGTCTTCGGTCTGGACGTCGAACGGAATCACTTGGTATTGCGCTTCTTTCCAATCCCAACCGGGAGGAGCGATGAAACGTCCCATGGGCATGACCTGGCGCATCCCAGCCCGCGAGACCTCGGCGGTCACGTCCATCGCGGCATTGATACCAACCTTTTCCGAATAGATCTTCACATGCGCATACGGCATGAAGTTCAGAACATCCTCAAAAACGCGTGCCAGACCGAGCAGGAAGTCGCGAGAGAAGTCCTGGATGTTGCCGACCTTGCCCATGAAGTCGTGGGTGTAGTCGTCATAATTCAATTCCTCGGTCTCCGTGGTGGTTTCCTCGGGTTCGGCGGTCATGGTTCCTCCTCAGTGGGCTGTGCTGCGTGAGCATCAATAGGCGCGGGACGAGCCAACGGTTTCGCGGCTGGCGACGGGGCGGCATCCCGCTGTCAGATTCAGCAGGAATGGCAGAATCTGACATGTTTAACGGTAATGTTCGGGAGATGTACGTCACTACCGGATTCCCTGTCACCGGGATGGCAATGACGTTGGCTGTGAACCTGACCCGGTGGATAGCGAACGCGATGAACTGGCTGTTCAGAGAGGGGATGAGGATTCATGCGAGCTGAGCGCAGGCCGGCGACATTGACGGAGCGACGTGCCGAAGAGCTCCGATTGGATATCGCCATTGCCGCGCGTGACATCTTCCTCGCGGATGGGTCGACGTCTGCAACGGTGGAGCGCATCTGCCAGGCCGTCGGTATCGCGCCGAGGACTTTTCATCGGCATTTTCCGGTCAAAGAAGACGTCGTGATGCCGCTGTTCCGTCAGTTCGGCACGCTCAGCGTCGAGGTTTTGGCCGGCGCTCCACCAGACGGCGATGTCGTGGACATCCTCGTGGAGGCATTCAGCACCGAGGTGCCCAGACGCGGACAAGTCGAGTTCGACCGCACGTTCATGGCGCTGGTGGTCAGTGCACCTCAGTATCGGTTGCGCTGGCTGGACTGGGGGCAAGAACTGGTGGGGCCGATCACCGAGTTTCTCGATACTCGGGTCGGGCTGGCTGATGATCCGTTGACGCGAGAGTTACCGGCGCAGTTGATCATTCAGGCGTGCCGCCACGCATACCTGCAATGGGTGGCCCATGGTGACTTCGGTAGCCTGCGTTCGGTGCTGCGGACCGGAATGAGCATGGTGGTAGGGGCCTTGCCGGGAGCTGACCCGATATCTTGACCGACTCGTTCGGTTGGCACAGACGCAGCACGCCGGGTCTGCACAGAATCCTGTGCAGACCCGGCGGGCAACTACGTGTCGAAGGCGGTGTGCCTGAGGGTTAGTCAGGGCGACTACGCGTGCGCGCCTCCGTCGACGCGGATTTCGGTGCCGGTGATGAATGCGCCGTCATCGGACGCGACCATGGCGACCACCGAAGCAACAGCACTCGGATCGCCGAGGATAGCGTTGTCGCGGCCGTGCAACAGCGGTGTCTGTTTGGTCCACAGTCCCAAGTCGTAGCCTTCGGGCATCTTCTCGAGTGTGCTGTTGGCCAATGCAGTGGAGACACCGCCTGGCTGGATGTTCACCGCGCGCAGGCCCTGTTTCGAGTACTCCAGAGCGAGCGAGTGGGTGAAGCTGAGGACCGCGCCCTTACTGGCGGCGTAAGCGGCCATATAGGGGTGGGCGAACGTCGCTGCGGTGGAGGTGAAATTCACCACTACGCCTCTGCCCGATTCCAGTAGTGACGGTAGTGCTTGACGCGTCATCAGAAAGGTGCCGGTGAGATTGACTGCGAGCGTGCGGTTCCAGTCCGCCAGCGTGGTCTCGTGGGTGTGCGAGCAGGTCTGTATTGCTGCGACGTTGACCAATACGTCGAGCCCACCCAACTCGGCCACCGCACTGTCGACGGCGGCGATGACGGTGTCCTCGTCCGAGATGTCGACTGTTGTGGTTGTCAGGCGCTTTGCCGTGCCGGCATTTTCAGCGGCGGCAGCCGTGGCAGCCAGTCCGCCGGCAGAGATGTCGTAGGCCACCACGGTGGCACCCTCATCGAGTAGCCGCGCGGTCGTGGCCGCGCCAATACCCGATCCCGCGCCTGTCACGATGACGCGACGGTCAGTGAAACGATCCATTTTGCAGTGCCTTTCGCGGTCTATGCGAGTTGGAACGCGCTGACCGGCGCTTCTTCCGGGTAGGTCGTCGGGGCGCCCAAGTCGTAGGCCGCGTTGAGTGCGCCGATGAATGCGGCGTTGTGGAGGGGTTCGCTGGGGACATCGATTTTGATGCCCTTGCCCTTGAGATCATCGACCATCATGCCGATCGCGCGTTCGATCGTGATGTCGTCGGAGCCGTCCATGTTCTTCTTGAGTTCGTCGTAGTCCGAGAACACTTCGGCGGACCAGTGCACCAGGAACCTCAGCTCGTCGGTGTGATGACGACCGATGACATCCTCACCGTTCTTCAGCAGCCATTGATCACGGTCGGCGGGGTCTCCGGTGAACACTGTGTCGAAGGAGAGCCCGGCGGGAACCTGTTGCGCCAGAGGGCCGTTGGCCTCTCCACGGTGCATCATCATCTCGTTCTGAACAACAACACCCCGGTTGTTGATCGGCGGCAGTACCCGTCCGGGCGCCTTGAGCGGTCCGTCGGGCCAATACGTGAATCCCGATTGCGTGTCGAGGGAGAACCAGGTGATGACCTGCGCCATTTTGATCAGGTAGTCGGTGAACAGTCCCGATTTGCCCATCACGCTGCACAGCCAGGTGGGTGCGTTCTCGTAGCGCACGCCACGGAAACTCGGGGAGTCCAGATGGCCGGGATCGCGGTTGGCGCACGGCCCGTTGATGTTGAACAACATCATCTGCGGTTTGGCGTATTCAGCGTTCCAGTAGCTCTTGGCTTGTTCGATGAAGGCGCTGTTGTAGAAGCAGTCGTGCAGTTCCGGGTACAGGACGGCACCGTAGTTGGCGAGATAGCCCCGGAACGTCGGAGTGAGAAAAAGATCCAGCGACGGGGTGAAACCTTCCGGGAACGACCCGCTCATGGTCGCCAACAATTCGTCCGCGGAGGCGAAGTGCTGCGCGATGATCAGCTTCCATGGACCGTGATCGTGCACAACGTCGAGCAGTCGCCGCCGCTGGTCGGGGGTGTAGACATCGGTGATCTCCCGCGGGGGAGCGGCAGGACGTAGGACGTCGGACAGCTCGCGTCGACGCTCATCGGTCAGCATGGTGTTCTCCTTCGGTGGTGAGTGTGTCGACTGTCGACGTTGGGACAGAAGCGCTTTGAATGAGGGATCCGTTGGTGGACCGGCCGGTGACGCACGGGTGAGCGAACTTTGCGCGCACCAGTGCGCCGACCTCAGCCATGGCGAGCCGGCCGCGTGCGGTCGCATCCGATCGCATCAAGAACCCGTGGTACATCCCGGGATAACGGGTGAGGGTGGTCTGCACTCCGGCCTCGCGTAGTCGATCGGCGTAGCGCTCACCCCAGTCTCGGATGGGGTCGCATTCGCCGGTGACGACGATTGCCTGCGGCAGGCCGCTCAGGTCGGTCGCGTAGGCCGGCACCTGATAGTGCGAATGCGGCCAATCGCCACTGCGGTCCACCAGCTCGTGCATGTAGACGATGTCGTCGTGGCGCAGCATCGGTGCGTCGGGCATCGCGGTGATCGATGGTGCGCCCATGTCGCGATCCAGGCCAGGGTAGAGCAGGACCTGCACGGATATCCGCGGCCCGGCATGGTCCCGCGCCGCCAAAGCCACTGCCGCGGCCAGGGATCCGCCCGCACTGTCGCCGGCCACCCCCAACCGTCCGGCGTCGAGATCGAGATCGTTGGCGTTGGCCGCGATCCATTCCGTCGCGGCATAGGCGTCATCGAACTGAGCGGGTGGTGGTGACTCCGGCGCCAGGCGGTACTCGACGGCTGCGACGGCGGCTCCGCTGGCGTAGGCCAGTTCTCGCGCCAACGGCTCGAACGAGTGGTTGGAGCCCATGACGAGTCCGCCGCCGTGGAAGTAGACCAGGACGGGCAGACGTTCCTCGGTGCTGGGCCGGTACAGGCGGACCGAAAGGGAGCCGGCAGGGCCCGGTGCCGTGAGGTTCTCTGTGCTGGCCATGGCCGGCATGTCAGGCAGCGGTGCGGATTCGATACCGGCGCGGACGGCCGGCAGGCCGCGGGTGCGCATCGGTGCGATGTCTCCGAATGCTGCGACCCGGGCCGCAGCATCGTGATCGAGTTGTGGTGTGGGCATCTCAGTTGTGGGTGGGATCGAACCGGCGATGTTCGCGCAGTTGAGGCGCCTGCTGGCTGGTCAGTACTCGGGCACGTTCGGACATCGCCGCGCCGACGTAGTCCGGTTGGGTGATGAGATAGAAGCGGCCTTCGGCCGATTGATCAAAGACCACCCGAGCAGCGGCAAGTGGGTCCATTGCGGCGGCTTTGATATCGAGCATCGCTGCGCGCTGCCCTTCGGCAGCGTCCGTATTTCCGGTGTCCACCCCGCCTGCGGACTCGAAGATGTTCGAGACAACGGCTCCAGGCAGGACGGCCTGGACGTGGATGTGATGAGCATGTCCTGCCGCCTGTACCTCCAAGTTCAGGCATTCGGTCAGCGCCAGCACGGCATGCTTGCTCATGATGTAGGGCGCCTGCAGGGGAACCACTGCAACCCCGCCGATCGATGACAGATTCCACACCCACGCGGGCGCGTCGTTAGACATCATTCGCGGAAGAAACGCACGAATGCCGTGGAAGACGCCGTTGATGTTGACGTCGACGATCCGGTGCCAGTTCGCCAGCGGCGTGTCCCACAGATAGCCGAATTGCTCCACTCCGGCGTTGTTGACCAGCAGCCGTACGGCACCGAATTCGTCAAAGACCCTGTCGGCCAGCCGCTGTACCGCCGCGGCATCACGAACGTCGCAGACTGCGTCGACGGCAGTTCCCCCCGCGGCGCAGATCTCGTTACGCAAGGCTGCAATGGCGGCGACGTCGATGTCAGCTAACACCACCGTCATACCCAACTGACTGGCGTGACGCGCCAGGCCGGCGCCGATGCCGGCGCCGGCGCCGGTGATCACGGCTACGCCACCTCCGAAGGTTGAGCTGGCAGTCATGCCGGTTGCCCGCTGCTGGCAGCGACCTCAGCCGCGTGCTCGGCGAACGGGACCGAGTCCTCGGCGTCGAGCACCACCTTCATGGATGCGAACACCAAGCCAGCACCTTCGCGCCGGATGCCGGCATCGACGACACCGCTGGATACCGCGAACGGGACGTTATTGGTGATCTGGTTGACGTACAGGTAGAACCGCACCATGGTGACCTCACCCTCGGTGCCGGTCCGGAAGATGTTGGTCGCGTGGTGCCGGCACGGGTAGGGGTTCTCGTTACGATGCGAGGTCATCCAGGCCATAGTCTCTGCGCCACCGTGTAATTCAGCTGCCAACAGATGTTCGAACGGGCAGTTACCCGAATCCGAACGACTCAGGTACTCCATCTCGTCGCCGAAACGCGCGGCCACCTCAGCGAAGTTTCCCTGGTCGTAGTGAAACCAAAATTCGGCGATGAATTCTTGGGCCTCAGGCAGGCTGATCGGGTTGCTCATACCGGTAAAGTCAACTCGTCGGAGTTGTTCGTCACAGCGCCCGTGACCGGTCACCGGAATAATGGCTCTGCCCGAAATACGACCAGTCCCGACGAGCAATGTTCAGTCGTTTCTCCGTTGTCTTTCAGCCGGTTTGAGGCGTTGGTGGGTGATGAGCTAGTCGGTACCGGTGATCAACGCCCACAGGCCTGCGCTACCCGCCTCGGCCGCCGCGGCCGCGACCTTTCGGTCCCAGAAATGCACAGAACCGCTTTCTGACCGCCAGGCCAGCGCCGCGCGGGTCCACTCGTGCAGGCGGTGTTCACGTGTCGTCCCGATCGCGCCGTGCACCTGGTGGGCATTGCGGGTCACGACCGAGGCTGCATGCCCGGCGCAGGATCGTGCGACTGCGATCTGAAAGTCCAGATGGCCTGTTTGCCATCCGGTTTCGAGCGCATTGTGCAGTGCCGCTTCGGTGGCCGAGCGGGCGACGGCTGCCTCGGCGGCAGCATCGGCGATCAGGTTCTGGATCGCCTGGAACTTGGCGAGCGGACGGCCGAATTGGACGCGCGACGTCACGTGCTCAACCGATGCCGCGATCGCGCAATCCAGTGCGGCACAAACCTGAATGGCCCGGACCAACGCAGCCTTGCGCGTCAGTTCGGCAACCAATTCTGGCTCTACAACGTGTCCGGACCGGCTGGACAAATCAATGCTGACGGTGTCACGCGGTTCGCCGATCAGGTTCTGTCCTGGGGCGATGGTGATCTCCGCGGCATCGACGTCGGCGACGCGGTATCCGTCGCCACTGCGCCAGACGGTGACGATCCGGTCGGCCGAGCCGGCCCAGGGTGTCGGCGCCTGAGGCCCGCCGGGTCTTGGCACGATGTGGATCGTGCGAACAGCGTCATCTGCTTCCTGCCCGACGGCCTCCAGCAGCCAGCACGCCAGGAGATCATGTTCGGCCAACGGCAGCCGTACCCCGTGTCGCACTGCGGCGCTGACCAATTCGGTCGATTCGCGCCAGCTCGCTCCACTGCCGCCGGATTGTTCCGCTCCGGTCAGCCGCACCAGCCCGAGCTCATCGAGCCGATGCCACAACGCGCGGTCATAGTCGATTCGTGCATCCGCCGGCCCGGAATCGTGCGACGACCGATAGCCGGCGAAGACGGCCTCCATCATGTCGACCAGTTCGCGATCTACCGTCGACGTATTCGTCCGCACACCGGTTGCGTTCATCGCAGCCCCAATCCCCGCGCGATGACTCCGCGCAGTACCTCGTTTGTTCCGCCGCGCAGGGTGAATCCCGGGCGTTGGTCGACCGCGTGGGAGAGCAGATCGGTCCACGACGACTCGACTGTGCTCTCATCACCGGTGTGCAGGTCGGCGTAGTCGGCGATGTCGCCCTCGACCGTGGTGCCGAGAACCTTGACCACGGCCGCAGATACATCGGCGGCCTCGCCGCGTTGTAGCGCTTCTGCCACTGCCGTCGAGGTGTGATGCAGACCAGCGATACGTGCCACCAACCGGCCCATCTCGACGTCGCGCGAAACACTTTGTGGAGCATGCTGTTCGAGCGTCGCGGCCAGGAGGGGAAAGGTCGACAGGAATCGTTCAGGGCCACTTCGTTCGAAACTCAATTCCGAGGTAACCTGCGTCCAGCCTTGCCCGATTTCACCGAAGACCATCGAGTCGGGCACGAACACCTCGTCGAGGATGACCTCGTTGAAGTGATGCCCACCGTTCATCGAGATGATGGGCCGAACGTCCACACCCTCGGCAGCCAAGTCGACGATGAACTGGCTGAGCCCCGCGTGCCGATGCGCCGAGTCCACCGGTGCGGTGCGGGCCAATACGATGAACGCGTGCGCGTGGTGCGCTCCCGAGGTCCATACCTTGGTCCCGGTTACCGACCAGCCTCCGTCGACGCGGACCGCTCGGGTGCGAACGCTCGCGAGATCGGATCCTGAGTCGGGCTCGCTCATTCCGATGCCGAAGAAACACTCACCGCGGACGATGCGGGGCAGGAACTCGTGCTTCTGCTCTTCGGTGCCGTACTTGAGAAGCGAAGGCACAATCTGGCGGTCGGCGATCCAATGGGCGGCCACCGGCGCACCGGCGGCCAGCAGTTCCTCGGTGACCACGAATCGGTCGTGGAACGAACGGCCGTGCCCGCCATAGCATTCGGGGACCGTCATGCCCAACCAGCCTTGTCGTGCCAGCGAGTGGGTGAAGTTTTCGTCCCAGCCGCACAACCACGCGTCGACCGACGGCGTGTAGGCGCCCGCAGCCAATTGCTCGGCCAGGAACGCCCGGACCTGGGTGCGCAACGCATCAGCCACCGGGCTTGAGCTGCTCGCCGGCGGCACCAGCCTCAACGCGGTAGTCATGAGGTCTGCCACTTTGCGATGCGATCTTGGTGCGCGGTGTCGTGGTGGGCCAATGGCTGCATGGCTGCGGCCATACTGAGAGTTGATTCCAATGTGCCGGTGATGGATTCCTGCAGCAGCCGTTTGGCCATGCGCAGCGCATGCGGGGGATTGGCGGCGATGCGCTCGGCCAGCCCGTGCGCGTCCGCAAGCAGATCGTCATGGGCTACGACGCGGCTGACCAGGCCCCACTCCAGCGCGGTTGCGGCGTCGATGCGATCGCCGGTGAAGGTGAGCTCGGCGGCGCGGGAGTACCCGATGGCCCGCGGCAAAAACCAGGTCCCGCCGTCGCCGGGAATCAAGCCGAGTTGCACGAAACTTTCTGCGAATGATGCCCGCTCCGACGCGATACGGATGTCACACATCATCGCCAGATCGCAGCCGGCGCCGACCGCGGCACCGTTGACCGCCGCGATGATGGGGACTTCGAGTCGGCTCATCGCGCGTGGGATGCGTTGGATGCCGTCGATGTAGGCCCGACGCTGGTCGATGGGATCGAGGCCGAACATGCCGCGGCGGTCGGCCATCTCCTTGACGTTGCCGCCGGCGGAAAAGATCTTGCCGCTGCCCGTGAGGACGATCGCCCGAACTGCGTTGTCGCGGTTGGCTGCGTCGATATTCGCTTCGAACTCGGCGACCACATCCGGGCCGGATATGGCGTTACCTGCCTCCGGGAGATTGATCGTCCAGAACTGGATCGAGCCGCTGGTACTGACGTCGACAGGCGCTTTCACGGCCGCTCCTTGAGCTGAAGGGACTTCGTTTGCAGATACTCCTCGAAACCGAATCGCCCGAGTTCACGGCCGATTCCCGACTTCTTGTAGCCACCGAATGGCGCTGCGGGGTTGTACGAACCGCCATTGATGTCGACCTGTCCGGTCTGAATCTGGCGGGCGAACGCGATCGCGGTGTCGTCGTCAGCGGCCCACACCGCCCCCGACAGACCGTAGGGGGTGCCATTGGCGATGCGCAGCGCGTCGTCTGTGTCGGTGTAGGGGATGACTGCCAGTACGGGCCCGAAAACTTCTTCTTGTCCGAGTTCTGATTCCGGGTCGACGTCGGCGAATACCGTTGGTGCGAGGAAGAACCCGACGTCACGCACCCGCTCTGAGCCGCCGGTCAGCAGGCGTGCTCCATCATTCCGTGCGCGGTCGATGAATCCACGCACTGTCTCGAAGTGGGATTGCGACGCGGACGGGCCGATGCGGGTGCCAGGGTCCCATGGATCGCCGACGGTGTAGCGACTCACTGCCGATTCGATCAATTCGAGCGCTTCGCTATAGCGCTTCTGCGGCACAAGCATTCGGGTCCACGCCATGCAGGTCTGGCCGCCGTTCAGGAAAGCGTTGCCGACACCAACTTTGACGGCGGTGGCCAGGTCGGCGCCGTCCAGGATCACGTTGGCCGATTTTCCGCCCAGTTCGAGCGCCACCTTCTTGACAGACTGGCCCGCCAACTCGCCGACACGGGATCCGACCCCCGTGGACCCGGTGAACGACACGAAATCGACATCCGGGTGGCTGGCGAGGCGCTCACCGATCACCCGTCCAGAACCGGAGACGATGTTGATCACCCCCGGAGGCAGACCTGCCTCCTCGCAGGCTTCGATAAAGGCGAACACCGATAGCGGTGCCTCGTTGCTCGGTTTGAGCACGACGGTGCAGCCCGCGGCGATGGCCGGAAGCACTTTGGCGACGACCTGATACAGCGGATAGTTCCAGGGGGTGATGGCGCCGACGACGCCGTACGGCTCGCGCAGCACGAGTGAATTGCCCACGCGCTCTTCGAATTCGAACGTTTCCAGGACGTCGGCAAAACCGTTGGCAACGGCGAGCGGTACCTGGGTTTGCACCGTCTGGGCGATTCGTACCGGGGCGCCCATTTCGGCGGTGATGAGGTTGGCGATGTCCGGCAGGCGCTTGTCCATTGCGTCGATCACCCGGCGCAGCCGCTGCCGCCGCTCTTGGACGGTGATCGCCGGGTCGAAGGCGCGGCGTGCTGCGGCGACCGCGGCGTCGACATCGGCTTCATCGCCGCCCGGGACGTGGCCGATCACCGCTTCGGTGGCCGGGTCGACGACGTCGATGACACCGCTGCCGGAGGGCGCTACCCAGCGGCCGTCGATGAACAGCTCGGAGCGTTGATGAGTATGCATATTCGTCCTTTGCGAACTACGGGGTGATGCTGGCACGGATGTCGCGCTTGCCGTCGGCCGCGCCGAAGGCGTCATTGATGTCGTCGAGCGAGTAAGTCGTTGCGGCGAGCCGGTCGAAGGGCAGCGCGTGTTGGTGCCGGTCCAGGAAGGTCAGGGCGCGCGAGAGCACGGCGGGGTCGTACAGCGAAACGCCGACCATGGTCTTGTTGCTGAAGACGAACCGCGATGGTTCGAAGGCGAACGTTTGGCCTGCGTTGATGTTGCCGATCTCGACGTAGCGGCCGAACTGTCCCAGCATCTGCAGCCCCTCTTCGATAGCCGAGGGGTGCCCGACGACTTCGACGACGACGTCGGCGCCGTGGCCGTCGGTCAGGGCGCGGATGGCTTTGGCGCGGTCCTTGGGCGTCGCGACCTGGTTGAGATCCAGCACGGTGTCGGCACCGAAGGCGGCTGCCAACTCCAGCCGCTCGGCTATCCCGTCGATCGCGATCACGTTCGCGGCGCCGCGGGCTTTGGCGACCGCGATCGCATAGAGGCCCAGGGCTCCGGCCCCTTGCACCACGACGTGCTCGCCGAGCTGAAGGTCGACGCGCTCGAGCCCATACATCACTTGGGACAGAGCGCAGTTCGCGCCTGCCGCGATGTCGTCGCCGACACTGTCCGGAACGGTGTAGACGACGGCGCCCGCCGGCAACAGGTAGTAATCCCCGTAGCCGCCGACGAAATACGGCGGCAGGTCGGCGCGGCCCAGCATGGCCATCTTCAGCTTGAGGCAGGCGTTTCGTCGCCCGGCCAGGCAATTGCGGCAGCTGTGGCAGCTGTAGAAGTAGGGGTACACCACTCGAGTCCCGGCCTGCAACGGCTTGCCGTTGGAGTCGGTGGCAACACCGTCACCCAGTGCCTCGACAGCCCCGACCATCTCGTGGCCGAGCACGGTCGGCAGGTGTCCGCCGAGACCTCGGGTCGCAAACGTACCGTGCCAGGCGTGCACGTCCGACCCGCAGATGTTGGCGCGGCTCACCCGTACCAGGATCTCGCCCGGACCAACCTCTGGCAGAGAGACGGTTTCGATCTGAAATGGCTTACCGGGCTCGTCGAATCGCGCGATGCGACCTGTGTACATGTGCTGTGTTCCTTTAGTTTTGGACGAATTCGGGGCTGAATTCCTCACGCAGGCGGCGTTTGAGCAATTTGCCACTGGGGTTCTTCGGCAGGGAATCGACGAAGAACACGCGTTTGGGGGTCTTGAAGCCGGCGAGATGATCGCGGCAATGCGTGAGGACTTCGTCTTCGGTCAGCGTGACACCGATGCGAGGAACCACCGCGGCTACCACGGCCTCTACCCACAGCGGGTGGGCCAGCCCGAACACGGCGGCTTCTTCTACGCCGCTGTGCAGGTACAGGATCTCTTCGACCTCGCGACTGGCGACGTTCTCCCCGCCGGTCTTGATCATGTCCTTTTTGCGGTCCACGACGTGCAGGAGGCCGTACTCGTCGTAATAGCCGAGGTCACCGGAGTGGAACCATCCGCCGGCAAACGCTTCGGCGGTCTTGTCCGGGTCGTTGAGGTATCCCAGCATCAAATGCGCACTGCGGTGGGCGATCTCGCCCACAGTTCCGGGCGCTACGGGAATGTTGGTGTCGTCGAGGATGGTGGTTTCGACATTGACCACCGGTCGGCCCGCTGATCCGGCGTGACTGTCCTGTTCGTCGGGGCCCAGTGCCGAGGCCAGCGGCGCCATCTCGGTTTGGCCGTAGAAATTCCACAGGCGCAGACGCGGTAGCCGGCGGCGCAACTCGTGCAGGATTTCGGTGGGCATCGGTGATGCGCCGTAGTACCCCTTGCGCAGGCTGGACAGATCCACCTGGTCGAAGACGGGGCTGCGCAGCAGGCTGATCCAAACAGTTGGCGGCGCAAAGTAACTGGTGGCGTGGTAACGCTCGATGGTGCGCAGCACCATTTCTGGTTCCGGGCGCGGCAGGATGATGCTTGTCGCGCCGAGGTAGATGGCGGTGGCCAAGAAGTTGTCCAGCTGTGCACAGTGGTACAGCGGTAGGGACTGGATGACGACGTCGTCGCCGGACATCGAGCCGGCGACGATAGTGCTGATGTACTGCCACATCAGTCCGCGGCTGCTGTGCATCGCCCCTTTGGGCCGTGACTCGGTGCCACTGGTGTACATCACCCGGACAATCTCGTCGTCGCCGAGAAGATGGTCGGGGGCAGCGCTGTCCGTGGTCAGCCAATCAGTGAAATCTGCCCAATCAGCGGGACATGGCTGCCCAGGCGGAACCAGTGCCGCGGTGGAGTTCACGGCGGTGCCGAGGCGCATCGCGTCCTCCGCCACCGGTACGAGGTCAGCTTCGACGATGAGCCCGGCAGCATTGCTGTGCGCCAAGATGTAGGCGATTTCTTCGGCAGTGAGCATGAAATTGATCGGGACCAGAACAACGCCGGCACGGGCAGTGGCGAATGCCAATACCGCGTACTGCCAGCAGTTCCGCGACAACAGCGCGAGCCGGTCTCGGGGCCGAAGGCCGTTGTCGCACAACGCTGCTGTGGCGCGGTCGACCAGGTCGTCGAATTCCGCGAAACTCAGCGTCACGTCTCCGTCGACGATCGCCGTCTTGTTTGGCTGTTTGCGCGCCGATCGTCGGGGAATGTCGGCGAGGCTGTGGCTGCGGGCCCGGGCGATGACGGTGTCCAGGTCATCAGAATCCATGCCGTGAAACGTATGTAGTGCACCGGGTTGGTCGCAGGATCGTATCCCGCTCAGAGGTTAAAGCAGCGGCGGCGTAAGGAAGATCCCTTCGATACTCGGTTGCATGACCGCCGCGACCGAATCGTCCTCACCAGTAGCCAGCGCTCCTGACCCCGATGCCTTGCGGGCACATCTGATGCAGGCAGATCCGGGTGTCCTGGTCGCTGTGCTGGCACAGATGACCGGCGACGCATCGGTCATCGATCGGTATGCACCCAAGATCGATCACGTTCCGGACCCTCCGGAGCGGGCGGGACGAACCGATCCCGAGACAATGCAGGCGCTTGTCGACGAGATGAGCAATGCGCTTGCCTTCTTCCCGCCCGCCGACGAGCCCGTCGTTGACCGCGACCTGTTCGCGAGGTTGCTTCCGGTCGCGTTGGGTACTCAGGTCGACGACGAAAACGTCGACCTGCTGATCGAGCAGGGTGGTTTCCGCCCGTCTCAACCGACCCTGCCGCGTACGGTGCCCATTCCCCAGACCACCACAATGGCCATCATCGGTGCGGGCTTGGCCGGCATCGCGGTGGCGTTGGCGGCGGCCGAGGAGGGCGTCCAATTTCAGATTTTCGAACGCAACACAGAAGTAGGGGGTACCTGGCTGACCACCACGTACCCCGGCATCGGGGTAGATACCCCGTCGGCCTACTACTCGCTATCTCGTGAAGTGAACCCCGAGTGGTCCAGCTACTATCCGCAGGGCGCCGAGTACCAGGCCTACCTCGTAGCGCTCGCGGACAAACACGAGCTACGCAGCCACATCAGGTTCGGCACCGAGGTCGAAGCACTGCGGTGGGATGAACAGCGTCAACAGTGGCAGATTCATTCGCGCAGCGCCGACGGAACCGTGACGGTCGACCATGCCAGCGTCGTCGTCACCGCGGCAGGCTACCTGAATCGCCCGCGCTTTCCCGACATCGAGGGCCGGGAGACCTTTGGCGGCATCAGTATTCACTCGGCCCAATGGGATCCCACACTGGATCTGACGGGCAAGAAGGTAGCGATCATCGGAGCCGGCTGCACGGCGGTGCAGATCGTCGATGCCTGCGTCGACCAGGTCGAGCACCTCACCGTGTTCCAACGGCAGCCGCATTGGGTCGCCCCACGCAAGCGCCTCTCCGACGACGTGCCGGAACATCGTCGCTATCTGGGGCGGGTGCTGCCGTTCTACGCGATGTGGAATCGAGTCAAGTCATACTGGGGTACCGCAGACAACAACTACCCGGTCATCCTGCAGGACCCAGAGTGGTCGAAGAGCCATCTGTCGATCTCGCCTGCCAACGACGTGCTGTTGCAGATGTGTACTGACTACATCAATCGGATGTTCGGCGCCGGGACGGAATTGGCGCACAAAGTCACTCCGGACTTCGCCCCCTACGGTAAGCGCATCATCCGTGACCCCGGCGGCTACTACGCGGCGTTGACCCGTGATCACGTCGACGTCGAGGCCAGCGAACCAGCTGCCGTGAACGCCAACGGCATTGTCACTCAAGATGGTCGGCAGATCGACCTCGACGTCATCATCTACGCCACGGGCTACCACCTCGACTTCCTGTCGACGATCGACATCCGCGGTCGCGACGGCCAGGCGCTGTCCGACGAATGGGGCGACAGCCCCCGGGCCTACCGGGGCGGCACCGTGCCGGGTTTCCCCAATCTGTTCATCACTTCCGCTCCCAACTACAGCCCGGGACACGGCGCGGGAGCCAACTTCTCGATGGAGGTGATGGCGCACTACATCATTGAGTGCCTGCAGCTGATGGCGCTTCGCGGTGTGCAGACCATGGAGGTCACGCGCGGTGCTTACGACGAGTACGTCGAGGGCATCGACGAGACGATGCGCGGCACCGTGTGGTGCCATACTCCCAACGCCCACACCTACTATCGCTCCGATTCGGGGCGCGTTGTCGTGGCGACACCGTATCGACTGGTCGACTTATGGCGTCAGCACCGGGCCCCCATCGAGGAAGACTTCATCCTGCAATGACACAGCCGTTGGCAGGTAAGACTGCACTCGTAACGGGCAGTAGCCGGGGGATCGGACGGGCCATCGCTCAGCGGCTGGCGGCCGAAGGAGCCACCGTCGCGGTAACCGCGCGCGGCAACCATCCGTCGACTTCGGTGCGTGCCGGGGTGAGCGAGGTGATACCGGGCAGCATTCAGGAAACCGTCCAGCTCATCGAAGACGCAGGTGGTTCGGCTTTCGGGGTGCCGGCGGATCTGGAAGAACCTGAGGCTCGTGACAGTCTTGTCGAGGCGGTCCTGCACCGCACGGGCCGCGTCGACATCGTGGTCAACAACGCCGGTTTCGCCGACTACGCCGTGGTCGAGCAGATGCCGATGGCAACCTTCGACCGCACAATCGACCACTACCTGCGCATTCCGTTCGCGCTGACGAAAGCCGTTGTGCCGCACATGAAGGATCAGGGTGCGGGTTGGATCGTCAACATCGGTTCGGTTACCGGGGTGGCTCCGACACGGCCGTATCGGGACTACAACAAGACCGCCGGCGATGTCATCTACGCCTCGTGTAAAGCAGCGCTGCACCGTTTCACCCAGGGAGTGGCCGCCGAGCTGCTCGATGCGAACATCGCGGTCAACTGTGTTGGTCCGTCAACGGCGGTCCGGACACCGGGCGCTGCCGCACTCATCCCCGATTCCTTTCCCACCGAGCCGGTGGAATACCTGGCGGAGACGGTACTGGCCATGTGCCATGCTCCTGCCGCGGAGCGTACGGGTCTGGTGGCGTTCAGCCTGCACTATCCGTGGTCCCAAGAACTGACGGTGCACTCGCTGGACGGCCGCACGGTCCTGCCGCCGCTGCCACCGCCTGCAGCGGCGAATCCGAACATCCTGCCCGCCGGCGTCTAGCTGTCTGCCGTTACCAGAGCACCGGCGTGGTCAGTTCGCAGAAACTGTGGCACAAGCGATCTCGGATGATCACGTCGGTGGTTTCTGGATCGAACCAGCGATCGACGACCGCCCAATGGATGGGGTGCATCAGGTAGGGCCCCATCAAACCGTCGACGTCGGTGAATTCCTGTTCGAACACGTGCGTCCACGGACTGGTGCCCAGGGCGGAGTCGACGCGACTGAGCTGCCACGCCGCGATGGTGTTTACATACCTTGGCATCGAGGCCAATTCGCGTTCGAAGTCGGCGATGGTGGTGGCGTCGACGCCGGGCTCGACCCGCAGCAGTAGCGCTCGGTACACGCTGCCGCGGCCGTTGCGTGTCGGGGCGCCGCGGTAGGTCGCGCCGTTGACGTGGGTAACGGCCGGATCAGCCAGGGCGCTGTCGAAAGTGCTCTGTTCCCAGGCGGTCTGGTTCCAGAAGCGCAGATGGGCCAGGATGTCGCCGCCATTGCGTGACCCCGGAAGTGTCGGTTGCACGACATACGCCAACGCGCCGCTGTTGCGGGCGGCCTCGCGCAGGTTCTCCAGTATTCGTGTGCGGTCGGATTCGGCGACATCGATCAGCCGGGTCACGCCGACGGTGGTGCCCTCCGCGGATCCTTGTGGTGCCGGCGCGGCGACATCACCCGCGGGGGCGACGTTGTCGGGCGATGCGGCGACACTGCGGTTGCGTTCGACGATGAGACCTGCGACGCTGTCCCACCACTGCGCCAGTGTTGGATCACCACGGCCTTGCCATGTCATCTCCCACCACGCCTGCGGGCTGGGCAGTGACCAGGTGATGGTGACGACGTTGGTTTGGTCATCGAACCAGATCGGCGGACTGACCAGAATGTCCCACATGGTCATGCCCCGTTCAATGGCGCCGGGTGCGTAGTCGGCGAGATAGGCGTCGATGAACTTCTGGGCGCACCCGGGAGCGGTAACCACCCGGTCGATGACGAACACTTCGTCCATGAGTAGAGGCTATGGGCCGGCGGTAGTCGGCGGTCCGCCCGTTCCCGGTTACCGGGAACGCATCTTTGCTCACCGACAGTAGGCGACGAGGGTGATCCCATGGGCGACAATCCGTTTGAACCTGCGCAGCTGGGTCCGGTAATACTGCGGAACCGGATCATCAAAGCGGCGACATCTGAGGGACGCTCGCCCGACGGCGCGGTCACCGAGGAACTGATCGCATTTCACCGGGCATTCGCCGACGGCGGCGTGGGGATGACCACCGTCGCCTACTGCTGCGTCGCTCCCGAAGCTGCTAGTGCACCGGGGCAGATCGTCATGAGCGCGACCACATTGCCCGGCCTGCGCCGGCTCACCGATGCCGTGCATGAGACTGGAGCGGCGATTTCGGCCCAGCTCGGTCACGCCGGAGTGGTAGCGCCCAAGAAGCTCACCGGGGTCACCGCAATGGCGCCGAGCAAGTTCGTCAACCCGACGTCTTTGGCATACTGCCGCGCCATCAGCGTCGCGGAAATCCAGGCAGTCATCAGGCAATTCGGAATGGCCGCCCGTATTGCGGTGAATGCCGGATTCGACGCGGTCGAGCTTCACTTCGGACACCTGTACCTACCCAGCTCATTCCTGAGCCCGCTCATCAACCGCCGCCGAGATGGCTACGGCGGGTCGATCGATAATCGGTCGCGACTGGTTCGCGAGATCGCTCAACATGTACGGACGGTTGTCGGCGGCCAGATCGCGGTGATCGCCAAGCTCGACATGGATGACGGTCTGCCCGGCAGCATCTGGATCGATGAAGCGCTGCGAACGGCGCAACTCCTCGATGCCGACGCCACCCTTGACGCCCTCGAGCTGACCCAAGGTTCCTCGGTGTACAAGCCGATGTATCTGTTCCGCGGCGACGTACCGGCCAAGGAGTTCTCGAAAGTAATGCCGGTGGCCTTACGCCCTGCGATCCGGCTCTTCGGCAAGCAGGCGATGGGCATGTACCCCTACCGGGACTTGTACATGCTCGACGCCGCCCGCCAGTTCGTCCCGCTGATGAAGAACACCAAACTCGTTCTGTTGGGCGGCATTACCAACCGCGAGCATATCGAGACCGGGATGCGAGAGGGTTTTGATTTCTTCGCCATGGGGCGGGCCCTGCTTCGTGAACCGGATCGCGTGAACACCATGATTGCCGAGCCAGGCTCACGCAGCCGTTGCACCCACAACAACAAGTGCATGGTGACGGTGTTCGGACGGACCCATTGCGTCCTGGACCCTGAGCAACGTTACGGGACTGCTGAGCGGCTCCCTGACGACCGGAGACGCGCCACGAATTGACGGGCCGATGGATCAAATACCTATGCTCGCGCCCAGGAGTTCGGCGGTCCGACTCGTCGCAGTGCTGGGTGGGTAACCGCCTTCGGGGTGGGCCGGTGCGGTCCGTATTCGATATTGCGCCAGATGCGCGATGCGGTGATCCGCACGGGCGCGGCGAGTCGCTGATCCAGAGTGATCCGGTCGATCGGGCCGCACACCGATACGGCTGCGAGCGGCTGTCCCGGCAGTCCGATGGCGGCAGCGACGCAGCCGATCCCGAGCAGGGATTCCTCCCGGTCGAACGCCACGCCACGTTCGCGGGTCTTGGTCAGTTCAGCCGTCAATTGCTGGGTGCTGGCAATCGAGAAGCGAGTTTGCCGGGCACTGAGATCGACATCGGTGCAGTTACTTTCGGCAAGAATGGCCTTTCCGACCGCGGTACAGTGCGCAGGTACGCGATTGCCGACCGAGGTATGGACGAGATCGGACAGTTGATCACCGATTCTCTCGAGGCAGATGATGTCGGAGCCGTCGACGACAGCCAGGTGTACCACCAATCCGGTGGCCCGTTGCAGACTGCGCAGTAGGGGAAGGGCGGCCTGGTGAATGCGACCCTGATGCAGGGCGAGCGACCCCAACTCGACCAAGCGGGTACCGAGTTCGTAGTCGAAACCTTCGCGTCGGAGCCAGCGAAGATGAACGAGTCGCTCCAGCATGCGGTGTACGGACGACCTTGGCAGACCGGTGCGATGCACGATCTGCACCATCGTCAGCGGTGTCTTGCCGTCAAAGGCGTCCAGCACCAAGGACATCCGATCAATGGCGGCGATCGGCGTTTCGCCGCGGCTCACGACTGCCGTTGTCATGAAGTGCTCCCAGTGTCGATAGTCAAAAAAGTACTATTACTATTTTTACCATACGATGTGTGCGGTGTCACACCAGCCTGCTGTCGGCAGTAGCTTCGGGATGGGTCGGTGTGGCGTGCAGCCGTCCGTCGTGCCGCGCGGCGTCCACAGATGACGCTCTGCTGAGGTGCGAGCGCGAGGATGCCCGCTCAGCGGATATTCGGCACCGTCCCGGCCTTGTGCGCCGTAACTTCTTGCTAGTAAGCGGATCACAGCTACTTCGACCGGCGTTTGCCGGTGGCGTTCGACCCGTAGGCACGTTGGCGAGGGCAGGTATGAAATCAATCGTTTCGGCCATGACGCTGGTCGCCGCTACGTGGATGTCGACGCCATTGGCGCACGCGGATATCCGCCACGGGAACTTCGAACTGAGAATCTCTGGCCGGCACGACTTTCACAACTGGCTCTGGGCACTGTCGAGTTGTCAGGGCGACTGTGTCCATGTCCAGGCGATTCCACAACCGGTGGCACGAGCATTTCCGTACCAGGGCGACGCGCAACTGCACGACGGACGGTTGACGCTGACCGTTGATGTGCCGGATGGATTACGTTGTGGGGATGTCTATTACGGCCCAGTGATACCGACCCGGGATACCTACTCGTGGGATCCGAGTACGATGTCCGGGGCGCTCTCGTCGTCGTTCGCCACCGGCTGCGACGGATCGCCCGCCGGGACGTTGACCTATCCGTTCGACCTCGTACAGATGTAAGTTCGCGTGACGCGGGGCTCGCGTGTCATGGGCGCATGGCCGCCGGGAGGTCCGACACCCACTGGTGGCCCCAGTAGCTGTCGGCGGTGATTTCCTTTGCCGTGTAATAGGTTTCGTCGACCTTCATGCCCTCGGTGCCGAACTCGATGTCCCAGTCGCCGGGAGCACGCACATAGAAGGACACCATCTTGTCGTTGGTGTGGCGGCCCAGGGTGGACGAGAGTTGGAAGCCTTCGGCATTGACCCGGTCGAGGGCCTGGCCCACCGCGTCGAGGCTGTCGACCTCGACCATGAGGTGAATGAGGCCGGGATCGCGCAGATTCTGCGCGGGGCAGATCGCGAGGCTGTGATGGCGCTGGTTGACGCCCATGAATCGAACCCGGACGGGTCCGAACTCCGGTGGCACCGGGACACGGAATGCACCGCGGGACTTGAAATCGAGGACCTCCGTGTAGAACTCGAACAAGCCGTTGACATCGAGTGCGGGGAGCACCACGTGTCCCAGGCCCTGGTTGCCGGTGACGAACTTTGCTCCGTGCGGGGTGATGACGGGTGAGTGGTCCAGGACCGGGCCGTGAAACACCTCGAGTAGCGTGCCGGCCGGATCCTCGAAAGCGATGACTTCTTCGACACGTCGTGCATCGGCTTCCGCCAGCGACAGCTGCTTGAACGGCACGCCGGCGGCTTCGAGTGCGCTCTTGACCTGCTCGAGGTCGGCATGGTCGCGGACCTCCCAGCCGACGGTCATGATCTTGTCGGACTCGCCGGGCACCACGATGATGCGCGCAGCACGTTCGTCCATTCGTAGGTACAGCGCGGATTCGTCGGGTCCGGTACCGGTCGCGAAGCCGAGGACGTTGAAGGCGAAGTGCCGCCAGCGTTCGATGTCGGAGGCGGCGACGGTGACGTAGCCGAGGCTCTTGATCAATCCCACGGTCACTCAGATCATCGCTCGTAGCGGACCCTGCGGATCCACGCCAAGCGAGCTCAGGGCCGAAGCGTGGTAGACCGTGCCCGGAACGTGAATGGCATGCGCCTGGCCGACGTGCACATCACGCCAATAGCGCTGAAGCGGTTTGTCCATTCGCGCGGCGTTGCCGCCGCAGCGTGCGAACAGCTCGTCGACCGCTGAGACCGCGCGCCACACCGCCCGCACCTGGGTGCGCCGACCGGCCGCGCGATCCTCGAAGGACACCTCCCTGCCCGAGTCGACCATGTCGAAAATTCTGTCGGCGTTGGCCAAGAGCTCTTGCCGGGCCGCGTTGATGTCCGCGGCGGCCTCACCGATGGCGTACATGACGTACGGGTCGTCCTTGATCGAGATTCCGCTGGAGTTCACCCGCTCGCGCTGGTAGTCGAGTGCAGCGGCCAGCGCGCCCTCGGCGATGCCGATGGTCGCCGAGCTGATGCCGAGCGGGAACATCGTCGACCACGGCATCAAGTACAGGGTTTCGGTCATCCCGGCTTCGCGCTGGGCGGTGCCGTCCATGACCTTCATCGCATCCATCGTGCGGTACGACGGCACGAATGCATCCTTGACGATGACGTCTTTGGAGCCGGTGCCGCGTAGCCCCACGACATTCCACGAGTCCTCAACGATCTCGTAGTCGGCGCGCGGCAAAATCATGTGCAGCACCTGCGGCGGCATCAGCGGCTTGCCCTCGGCGTCACCGATCATCGCGCCCAGGAAGATCCAGTCGCAGTGATCGGTGCCCGAACTGAACTGCCAGCGGCCGTTGAAGATGTAGCCGCCATCGACCGGCTTCGCCACGCCTTGTGGCGCGTAGGGGGAGGCGACCCAGGTGTCGACGTCGTCAGCCCAGATTTCGGATGCCACCCGTGGGTCTGCGTAAGCGAGCTGGTAGGGGTGAACGCCGACCACGCCGTTGATCCAACCCGCGGACGGGTCGAGCGCGGCAGTGGCCATCACGGTTTCGGCGAACTCGCGCGGGTGGACTTGCAGGCCGCCGTGGGCCTTCGGCTGCAACAGCCGAATGTTGCCGGCCGACTTCATCAACTTGACCGTCTCGTTGGTGAGCTGTCCAGCCTTTTCTGCCTCGGGCCCCTGCGCGCGTAGTTGGTCGGCGATCGCGCGCACCCGGTCGATTACCCGGTCGGTCATCTTCTCGTCCTATCGGTCAATGGCTGCCACTGATGGTCCAACAGTGGGCTTCCCGCCGCTGAGAACCGTTCCCGGTGAGCGGAAAAATGTTGTCGTGTAACGATGTTCTTCAGAATTTGATGTGCAGGTCGTCTGAGACCGGTGTGGCCTGGCAGGCCAAGATCAGGCCGTCGGCGATGTCCTCTGGTTGCAGTACCTCGGAGGTGGCCATGTCGACGTGGCCGCGGAGCACGGTGGCCGCGCATGACCCGCATTGGCCCTCCCGGCACGAGTACGGCACATCAAGGTCTGCCGCGAGCATCGTGTCGACCAGTGTTGCGCGCCGCGGCCATCGCAACTGGTGGCAGTCGCCGTCGATGTCGACCTGAACCGTCGCAGCGTCTTCGTCATCGGAATGATCGGCCGTGGAATCGATCTCATCGGCGAACGGATCGCCCGACAATGACTGGAACACCTCGAGATGAATGCGTTCGCGCGGAACCCCGGCCTCGGCCAGCGCTTCCTTGATCACGGTCATGAACGAGGCAGGGCCGCAGATGAACGATTCGAAGGTGTTCGACCCGGCAAAAACAGTGTGCGCAAACCCGGCCATCTGGGCACGCGTCGGCAATCCCTGTACCGATTCCAGCCAGTGCAGCACCGTCAAGCGGCCGGCGTAACGTGCAGCCAGCTCGCGTAGTTCGGCGGCGAAAATGACCGAGTGCTCGTCACGGTTGGCGTAACACAGAATTGCCCGCCCAGAGCCTGACGCCATCGCTGACTTGAGGATTGACATCACCGGAGTGATACCACTTCCGGCCGCCCACAACAGGAAGTCGCTGTCGAGCGAAGCGGGCGTGAACACGCCGGCAGGTGGCAGCACTTCGATGGTGTCGCCGACAGAGACGTTGTCACACAACCAGTTCGACCCGTAACCGCCCGCAGTCCGCTTGATCGTCACCTTCGGCGCGGGATCGGTGTGCGGTGAACTCGCCAGCGAGTAGCACCGCGCCACCGAGCCGGTCTGATCGCTCGGAACGCGAAAGGTCAGGAATTGCCCCGGCCGATAGGCGAAGCGGTCCCGCAGCTGTTCGGGGACGCTGAATACCAATGACCGTGCGTCAGGGCTCTCCGCGATGACATCGGCCACCGTCAGCAGCACGCCACGACGGGCACCAACGGTTTCGGTGTCGGTTTCGACAGCGGTCATGTGCTGAAATTCTGGGACGCCGAGGGCGCGGACCCAACCGGTCTCTCCGATGAGCGGGATCCGGGCACGGGTTTCCGATCACCGGGAATCGACGCTGATTTGGCTGCCCCGGCTCCCTACCGTTGGTGTAGTGCGCGGGGGATCGAACACCGACGTGGACGTCGGGGTCGTCCTGGCCTCCGACGAGGGTCGCTACATCACCTGCAACGCGGGATTGACGGGGAGAACCACATGAGTGCGCTGCGGCTGGCCGGCAAGGTCGCGTTGATCACCGGCGCGGCCCGCGGAATCGGCCGCGCCCAGGCGGTCCGGTTCGCCCAGGAAGGCGCCGACATCATCGGGCTGGACCTCTGCGGGCCGGTCGAGACCGTCTCGGTCCCGTCAAGTACTCCAGCAGATCTTGAGGAGACCGGCAGGCTGGTCAGGCAGGCCGGTCGCCGGATCTACACCGACATCGTCGACGTCCGCGACCTCGAAGGCATGCAGGCAGCGACCGATCGGGGTGTCGACGAGTTCGGAGGACTTGACGTCGTCTGCGCGACGGCCGGAATCACGTCACGTGCGATGACCGTCGATCTCAGCGAAAACGCCTGGCACACAATGGTTGACGTCAACCTGACCGGGGTGTGGCACACGTGCAGAGCTGGCGCCGAGCATCTGATCGCGCGCGGCGGCGGCTCCATGGTGCTGACCAGCTCCATTGCGGGTCTGCGCGGTCTCGTCGGGGTGGGCCACTACACCGCAGCCAAGCACGGGGTGATTGGACTGATGCGCAGCCTCGCGCACGACCTGGCGCCGCACGACGTCCGCGTGAACTGCATCCTGCCCACCAACGTCGACACTCCGCTCATCCAGAACGACGTGGTCCGAGTCGCCTTCCGGCCGGACCTGGACCGGCCACCTACGCGCGATGAGTTCGCCGCTGCCGCGCGCCGGATGAACCTCCTGTCCATCCCGTGGGTCGAGGCGATCGACGTCGCGAACGCGGCGCTGTTCCTGGCCTCCGACGAGGCGCGATACATCACCGCGATCACGTTGCCCGTTGACGCGGGCGCCACGCAAAAATAATTCCGCCAAAGGAATTCACGTTGGATCCCAGGCGAGATCATGAATGTGTCTGTAGTGCAGGAAGATTGGTCGATCCGGTCCTGGTCACTGGTCGCCCGGCACCCAGCGAGTGGTGTCGTCGACCGCAACACAGCTCAAGAACACACCGTCGGGGCTCTGGGCCACGTCATTCACGAATTGAGGACAGGGTGAGCCCTCGACCTTGATGCCCCTCATCGGTGGCGAACGAAAATAGCGCGGCTCATACCGACGCGGAGAGCCGCAGAACACGAGGCGTCCCCATGACGTGGTGCCGAAGACGAAATGCGACGTGTCGGCGCACGGGGCTCCCAGCACGACGCCGCCGGAGATGCCGGGTGTGCAGTAGGCATCCTCGCACGGGGCAGGAGCGTCCGCGGCCGCCGCGGCCGCAGGGCCGAAGCTGAGCGCGCCGACGGCGATGGCCAGCAGCAGGTGATTGCGCATTCGTCTCCCGAGGTCATTGATGGGGTCGTCGGATTCAGCTGTACCGACTTCCGGGAACGGGCGATAGGTGGCCGACCGGTGAGCGGAAACCCGCCCGAGGCGGTGTGGCCGCCGGTGGCTTGACATCGATATGTGACAGCCACCACAGCATATGGTAAAAAAAGCACTATTCCTATTTTGACTATTCCTGTGATGAGCCTGGAGGGTTTCGATGACGCTGACCGTCGATATGGCTGCCGAGACGCCTAGCAATGTGATCGATCGGGTTTCCCTGGTGCTGGAGGCGTTCGACGGGTCTGGAAGTCTCACCTTGGCGCAGATCGTTCGTCGCACCGGGCTGCCACGTTCGTCCGCGCACCGGATGCTCGAGCGCCTGGTGAGCCTGCGGTGGCTGAGCCGCGATGGGTTCGATTACGAGCTCGGCGTGCGCTTGGTGGAGTTGGGCAACCTTGCGCTCCAACAGGACCGAATTCATCGAGCGGCCATGCCGCTCCTGCGCGACCTGCACCGGGCCACTGGACTGGTGGTGCACCTCGCCGTCCTCGACGGCCCTGATGTCGTGTACCTGGAAAAGATCGGCGACGAGGTGGTTGCCGCCATCCCGACGCGCGTAGGTGGGCGCCAACCCGCTCAATGCACCGCCGTCGGCAAAGCGATCCTGGCCTATCACGACTCTGCTCACGTTGACCTTGCGAATCGGCGGACGCGGTACTCGGTAGCTACGAGTTCCCAGCTCGCCGGCGAACTGGACCGAGTCCGGGCCCACGGCGTGGCCACTGAGAGGGAAGAGTCTCTTCGTGGATTCGGCTGCGTAGCGGCACCGATCGGGCCGGTAGGCGAAGCCGTGGCCGCAGTCTCGGTGTGTGGTCCCATGACACAGATGACGTTCGACCGACGGTTGGTCACGCCGGTGCGGATGACCGCGACGGCAATCTGGCGTAATGCCGAAAGCGTCCGCGAACATGCGAGTCCCACGCTCCTGCGTCCCCTGCGGGGCGGTATTGCGGCACATAACGCGGAGCTGCGTGCGTCGGCGATGCGACCCGCATGAGCCTCGACCCGCAAGTAGCGGACCTCATCGAGGTCCTCGATACCGGATTTCCCAAGGTGTCCACGATGACCGGCGCACAGGCCAGGGCCGCGATTCGCGCACGGTTCGTGCCGAACCCGCAGCCCGAGCCGGTCGCCGGCGTATGGGATGACCAGGTGCCGGTCGACGGTGGGCACGTGGCCATCCGGATATACCGCCCGGCAGCATCCGGACCTTTGCCGGTGCTGGTGTACGCGCACGGTGGCGGTTTCGTCTTCTGTGATCTGGACAGTCATGATGGCCTGTGCCGGAATATGGCGAATCTCGTTCCGGCGGTGGTCGTTTCGGTCGCATACCGACTGGCCCCGGAGCATCGGTGGCCCACAGCCGCGGAGGATTTGTATGCAGTGACCTGCTGGGTGTCCGAACACGCGGACGACTTCGGTGCCGACGCGCAACGAATCGCAATCGGGGGCGACAGTGCGGGTGGAAACCTCGCCGCCGTGACCGCTTTGATGGCCCGCGACCGAGGCGAGTTGCCCATTGCTGCGCAGATGCTGCTCTATCCGGTGATCGCCGCGGATTTCGACACCGACTCCTACCGCCGATTCGGCGCGGGTTACTACAACCCGCGCGAAGCACTGCAATGGTATTGGGATCAATACGTTCCGGAGCCCAGTGATCGCCGCCATCCGTACGCGTCCCCGCTGTGTGGTCTTCTCGAGGGATTGCCTCCGGCGGTCATGGTGCTCGCCGGTTGCGACCCACTCAAAGATGAGGGCCTGGCGTATGCCAACGCGCTGCGGCAAGCGGGCGGTACCGTTCAGCAGTTGTATTTCGCCGGCGGAATACACGGCTTCATGACGATGCCCATGTTCGATATCGCGCATGCCGCCCGCCGGCAGGCAAGCCGCGCCCTGGGCGAGTTGCTGCGTCGGTAGCGACGTCGCGTCGCCCGCGCGCTGATCGCAACCGTTCGACGCCCAGATGTGCAAATGCACTGATGTAGAAGGCCCGGGTGCTCTCATTGTGAGGGCGCTCGGGCCTTGTACATCTTTGATACCTCCGCCGCAAGGCTCAGCCGACTAGATCGGATCAAACGACGAAATCCGCCACCCGCCATCAATTTTCGTGAGGCCGACATTCACGCTGCTCGCCGACTGTGTCGGTTCAGGGTTTTCGCGACTGGTGGTGGTTTGGTTCAGGAAGATCAGTACGTGTGCGCTGTCTGCGTGTGCATCGATCGTGGCGGCACGGAGGACCGACGCGACGGCGTGAATGTCCTTCTGCTTGGCGGCAGGCGCGACGAACTGGTCGGCGAACTGGCTGTAGTACGTCAAGAATCCGCCGGTCAGATGTGAACGCGCAGCCGCCAGATCATGGTCCAAAGTCGCAGGCGCATAGGAGAGTAACGCCACGGCACCTTCGGATGCGGCCTTGGCGACCTGGGTTGTGGCTTCGGCGCTGGCGCGGTCACTGAGATACGTGGTGAAGTACAGCGCACCTGCGGTGCCGGCGCACGCCAGCACGAGGCTTGTGACGGCGATGGCCCGCC
Organism: Mycobacterium sp. FW102-FHT13B02; assembly: GCF_058790275.1. Taxonomy (NCBI): domain Bacteria; kingdom Bacillati; phylum Actinomycetota; class Actinomycetes; order Mycobacteriales; family Mycobacteriaceae; genus Mycobacterium; species Mycobacterium sp. FW102-FHT13B02. The sequence goes on along the minus strand of NZ_JBYTCM010000003.1, from coordinate 246,828 downwards.
ACCGGTCTGCAAGCCGTCGAGTCAGTCGCTTCGGCCGGTCGGGGTCTGAAGCGGTTTGTTCTGATACGTCGGCGCGTTGATCGTCGACGACCGCGCGGTCGTCGACGGACTGAGCACTGTCGGCATCCTCGGCAGTGGCGTCCTCAGCGGTGTGGGGTACTGCCGTGTCTGTGGTCATGGCACGAACTCGACTTTCGACATCTTGAGCTGCGCTCCGTCCCTGATCATGGTGACACTGAGGCGCCAATTGCGTGGTTGTTGGTTGGTCCCTGCGGTATTGCTCACCGTTGTCGCGGTGGTCACCAATACCACAGCAGAATCCGGCGTCATCGATTCGACGGCAGCGCTGCGTACGGTCGCCTTCGTTGCTGCCTTGGACTCGCGGGCAACCTGGACGAAATCCTTTGCATCGGCTTGAAAGTCGTCACGAAACTGTCCGGTGGAATTGGCAATGATCTGCTTGACGTTGTCCTCGGCCTTGGTGCCGTCGATCGACATCAGCGTGACGACTGCTTGCGACGCGGAGGCGGCGAATTCGGCCTTTCGCTGCAGCTCGCTGTCGAACTGGCGGTCGTAGTGGAGCATGTAGCCGGTTGCGGCGAGAAGTGCGGCGCTTGCCAGGACGGCGACGGTGGCCAATGCCGCCCCCAACTTCGGGCGCTGTAACCGCCGCCGTACCTTCGTCGACGACGCTTGCGCAGCAGCGGTTTCGACGTCAGCGAGATCTGATGTCGACTCGGTGGGTTCGCCGTCGCCCGGCGAACCGTCGACCTCGACTGCCCGTGCACGAAGCCCGTCGGCTCGTGCGCGCGCGGCTGCTGCCAGCTGTTCTGCGGCAAGGGCCTCTGCCTCCGCTTGGCTGATGACCGCCAGGTCGAAAGCCTGCGAACGGTCGTTGTCCTCGGTCGCGCCCGGGGCGTTCACCTGCGTTGCCGTATCGGAGCGGCTGAGTAACCGCATGATCCACCTCCGGTTCCCTGCTGGTCTTGGGTGCTGATGCCCGTCGGTGCCAAGCCCGTTCTGGCCGTCACGTTTTCGACGCTAATGCGGTCCGGAACCGAATGGCGAAGAATTCCCGCCCAGCGGTTGATGGACGCGCCTGGGGTGCCTGGTGGTCACCAATTTCGCAATGAGCACAGAGCGCCGCTGGGGCCGTCAGCGCGGTTGACCACCCTGCCGTCGACGGTGAGCGTGCAGCGCAGCGTTTGCCCGAGCTGCGGTGGCTGACCGGCAGTGGTGACGGTGACCATCGCCCATTGGCCGGGGTCGTCAAGGGTGGCTTCGTGGACCCACGGTTTTCCGGGTTCGAGATGCACATCGTCTCGTGGGCTGAATTCATAAGGGTTGTGGCTGTATTCGGCCCAAGTGGGCGGTTCGACATCGCGGTAGTAGATGCCCGCATTGGTGGGCAGATCGGCGGTGACGGTGTACGTCACATGGTGCGGCGCCGGGTCGCTGTCTGCGGATGCGGACTGTGCCGTCGCTGTACCGAAGGTGATCACCAATACCGAGCCTGCCGCCAGCGTCCACCGCGCCATTGCGGCAGGAGTTGCCGTTGTGCCTCGACCGGTGACACGCCCTCTGATGTCGCCGAACGGGTGGAGGTGGTTGGGTACGACTGGCACTGCCCAACTGTGGCACACCGTCGGCCCACCGAGGGCACGATGACCGCTTGGCGGGATTTTGTCTGTCACCCAATGCGGGAAGCTGGACAGTAGTAGCTGTTCCGGCTGTGTGGCAGCATCTTTCGATGAACCTATGTGGCCGGACTCGCGCCGTGTGGTGGCCGCCGGCGGACGTCAAACGGGGTTCGGTGCAAAAGGAGCGGGTCATGCGGATATCAGCGACATCGATCGCGGCGACGGCGGTGGCCGTTGGGCTGTCGAGTGGGTGGGGTTGCGGCATCGCCAACGCGTCGAACGACTGGGGTCTCAATGGCACCTATGTCGCTACGTCCAACGGTGAGTGGGCGAAGACCAACGACATCTATCACGACGAGGCGAGCATCCGCAGCACGTGGACGATCACGACCAAGTGCAGCTACCCGACCGAATGCACCGGCAAAGTCGCGAGCGACTGGGGATGGACGGCGCCCATCTATATGAAAAGCGGTGTCTGGTATGTCAAGAAGACAGTGGACAACTGGCAGCCGTGCGGCGATGGCAGTGCAGGACCGGGACTTCAGGTGTTCAGGTTCTATCCGGCTACCTCCGATGGGGCCGGTGCGGATTCGACGTCGACGACACTGATGGGCGAGGACTCCACCACCGGCGTCAGTGGCTCGTGCGGCAGCAGCAGGGTCGTGTTCATCACGATGCCCTTCAAACTGGTCAAAGTCGCTTGACCCGGTGCTGACTTCTTGGGGCCGGCACATTCCTGAGATTGTGCCGGCCCCAAGGTCCAAAACGTCAGGCTGTGAACAGGTCCCGCCACGTTCGTTGACCACCCTGCGGAGCCAGATCTTTCTGACGGTAGACCCCGCCGTCGGGAGTGGCGTAACGGCCGGTGGCGGGATCATAGGTGGCGATGGCGACCGACGGCCCCGCCGAATGCTTGGGGCTGAAGGCGCTCGGCGCTACTGGCGCAGGCGTGGCGCCCGGGGGCGGTGGGGGAGCGTCCGGCGCGGGCTCGCCGGTTGGCGGCTGAGCGGTTGCCGGCCCCGGCGTTCCGTTGATGGGCCCGTAGATCGTGCTGTCGTGATCAACCCGAGAATCCGGCGGGATCCCCTGAGCGAGCAGGTTCGGGTCGATCGGGTACGGCCCCAGCGCATGCTGACGCATCGCCAACGGCTCGAAAGGTTTATCACTGTCGCAGATTTCAACTGTGGGAGCGCGCTTTCCGGGATTCCCCATGCACGGGTAGTTGCGTGCCCCACGCACGCCGATCGGCGAATCCTGCGGCAGCTTGCAGTACAACCCGTCGGGGGTGTCGATGTCACTGGTGTCTTCCGGTGAGCGCCATGACGACGGCGGCAGAAAGCCGACTGTGCAGGCCGGCGGATCGCTGATGTTCAGGGTGAAGTCGCCCATCGCCATGCCCGTCGGATTGTTCTTGGGTGCGCCGTACGACTGGGTGGACGACACCACAGGTGGCAGGAGCACCAACAGCTGTTCGAGGGACGGGTGGTAGGTCACGGCCACCTGGCCGAGGCTTGTCAGGTTGGCCAAGAGCAGCGGCAGAGTAGGCTTCACCTGGTTGAACAGGCGGGAGCCCTCGTCCGCTGCGCCTGGCCCCTCCTTGAGGAGCGTTCTCACCTGCGGGTCGTTCTGGACCAGTTGCCGGCTGATTCCGGCGACGCCGTGGGCCCAGGTCCGGATGGCATCGACCGATTGGGCCTGTCCATCCAGCAAGGGCCTGCTGTCATCGATGAGCGCTCGGGACTGGTCGCTGACGCTGTTCGCGTCTGCGATCAACCTCGACGAGGAATCCAACAGGGACCCGGCGTCGTAACCAGAGCCGTTGAACGCCTTGAATGTTTCGTCGAGCAGTGGACTGATCTTGTCTTTCGGGATGCTGTTGATGAGTGCGCTGGCTTGATCGAGCATCGGTCCGACGGCTTGGGGGATCGATGTTTTCGCCGCAGGAATGACCGATCCGTCGTGCAGGTAGGGGCCTGCCTCGTTACGGGGTTGCAGGTCGACATATTGCTCGCCGACGGCGGACACGCTCAGGACTGCGGCGTGTAAATCCGCGGGGATCTTGGACGCTTGGTCGAGTGACAGGGTGGCGACGGCACCGTCACGGGTGGGCCGGACATCTGTGACCTTGCCGATCTGCACGCCGCGGTAGGTGACGTTGGAGAACCGGTATAGCCCTCCGGTCGCCGGCAGCTGCAGGCTGACCGTCATGCGCCCGAGTCCCAGCAAGGTGGGGGCCTGTAGGTAGACGACCAGCATCACCGCCAAACCGACGATCGAGGCGGCCGCGAAGAGGCCCAGCTGAATGCGTACGAAACGAGTCAGCATCAGTTGCCGCCTCCGTTCAGATTTGCGGGGCCGGCGGGTGCCGAAGCCGGCAGCGTTGCAACGGCTTTCGGCGGAGCGGTCAGCAATGTGCCCAGCGGGTCCTTGGTGTAGTTGGCGTACCAGGGATCGCCGGGAGCGGGAACCAAAGGGGCTCCTTCCTGGCCCCAGCGGGTGCCCAGCAGCAATCCGCGCTTGAGCCGGGGGATCGTGAAATCGAAGGTGATGAATTCGTTGAGGTAGTCGCCACGAATACCGCGGTCGATGAAGTTCTGCGGGTAGGGATACGTTGGCGCAAATGCCAGGACAGTACCCAGATTCGGCCCGACGTCGGCCAGTGCGCGGAGGGTCGGTTCAAGGTTGCGCAGGTTGGTGACCAAGTCGTCTTGGGTGGCTTTGATCAGCTTGGTCGCGGTGCTGCTGAACACACCGAACTTCTCCATGGCGGTTGTGATGCGGGGCTGTTCCCTGATCAGGACATCCAGTGCGGGCGGGATCCGTTGCAGGGCTTGGGTGATCACGTCGCTCTGCCCGGCCATGGTCCGGGCCAGGCGAGTGAGCGCGGTGATGGCGGCATTGATGTCGTCTCGCTGATCGGCGAAGATGCCGACCACATTGTTGAGTCGGGTGAGCAGGTCGCGGATCTGGTCTTGCCTACCGTTCAGCGCATTGTTGGTCTCGGTGACCAGTTCACCGATCCGGCCGAGCCCGCCGCCGTTGACGAGGACTGCTAGCGACGACAGCGTCTGTTCCGTCGACGGGTATGTCGATGTCCGGTTCAGCTCCAGGATGGTGCCGGGCGACAGCCGACCGGAGGATGGCTGTCCCGGGGGCGGGTCCAGGGCCAGATGCATGGACCCGAGCAGACTGGTTTGTCCTACTGTGGCAACCGCGTTCGCGGGGACTACGGTGCCAGGTTTGACCGACACCTCGACGTCGGCATGCATGTTGCGCACCGTCATCTTGGCCACGCTGCCCACGATGACATCGCTGATCATGACGGGCGAATTTGCTTCCAGCGTACCCACATTGGCGAGCTCCACGTGATAGGTCGTGGCGTCGGAGCCCCGTCCCACCGTACCCGGCAACGGCAGCGAATTCAGTCCGTGGAACGCGCAGCCGGTGATCGACACCAGGGAACAGGCCGATATCGCAGTAAGGCGGGTCAGGGCCCGTCGGGTCATCACGGGGTGCCTCCTGGGTTCGGCGCGGCGGGCGCGGGCGCGGCTTCTGCGGGAAGGAGCAGGTCCCGCACAGTGGGCGTCTGTGGCGAGGGCGCGGCGCCGGCTGGTGGTTGGGGGATCGGCGCGCCGGGGAACAACGCGGGCGCTGGATCTGCCGGTAATCCGTTGGGCACGTATGCACCTGGAGGCCCTGGTGGCGCGCCCCACCCGGCAGGGGGTGCCACGTCGTTGGCGCCGGTGTATGCCGATACTGCCGGGGGCTCGGTTTGGGATTCGGCACGGGCGCCGCTTCCGCCTGGGGCGAGTTTGGGATCGGTGTATACCAGATTCTCCGGGCTCGGTGCCTTGCGCAGATAGACATTCGTCGGCAGCGGGAGGTAGTTGAAGTTGATCAGAGACAATGCCGGGCCGAGATACTGTGCGCACAACTTCGATGATTCTGCTGCCGTGGCATTCTTGACCGCCGCGATGGCTGAGCACACCACCGACACTGGATCGGCGAAGTTCGACATCGCGAAAGCGCCGACGGCTGTGCCACTGTCAGGGTTGTAGATGTTGTAGCCGTTCGCGATGGCGTTGGGCGCCACGTGCAGCACATTCTCCAGCTTGAGTTTGTTGTCGACGAGGTTCTGGGTGACGTTCGTCAGCCGCTGCAACTGTTCCACGGTCTGATCGCGGGTACCTGCGACGAAGCGCCGAACCTCCCCGACGGCGGACGCCAGATTGGTCAGGGCGGCATCGAGATCGGACCGCGCACCGTCGACGACACCGGTGACACTCGCGAGGCGGTTCTGGAACTCGACGATCTGGGCGTTGCTGTCGCGCAGCGCGGTGACGAACGTCTGCAGATTCTTGATGATCTCGACGACGTTGCCGCTGCCGTGCGCCAATATTCGTCCGATCCCCGAAAGCTGGCTGATCGCTTGGTGCAGCTTCTCGCCGTTGCCATCCATCGCGGTAGCGGCGCTGTCGATGAAACGGCTCAGCGAGGTGGCAGAGGAACCACTGACTGGCCCCAAGTCGGTGGCCAACCGCATGAGCTGGTCTTTGACCTGGTCCCATTCCACCGGCACCGCGGTCCGGTCAACGCCGATCTGTGCACCGTCGGCCATTGTGGGACCGGCATCCTCGTACGCGGGCGCCAACTGCACGTATCGGGCGGCCACCAAGTTCTGCGCCATGATGATTGCCTTCGCGTCTGCTCGGATCGGCACTCCGTGATCGATCGCAAGCGTCAGCCGCGCCTGGCTGCCGGCCGGTTCGATGCCGGTGATCGTTCCCACTTTGACGCCGGCGACGCGGACTTCGTCGCCAGGATAAATCGCTGTGGCGGAGGTGAAGTACGCGGTGATGGTGGTGGGACGGAAGACGGTTTGCCGCACCAGCAGCACGCCGCCGGCGAGCGCGAGCACCACCAGCAGGGCAGCCGCGACGCGGGTCAATGGTTGGCGATGGCGGGTGATCATCAGTGGCCTCCCGGAATACCGTTGTGGGGCCAGGGGAACTCGGCCCGCGGACCTGCGTTGTCGGCGGGCTGGCCGGCGTTGGTGCCGCGGCGGAATCCGAAGGCGTAGTCGAGGAACGGTTGGATGGTCTGTGAGGGGATGAGGTTGCCGACGAAGGCGTTGTAATACCACCCGTTGTTCACCGATTCGCCCTGCGTGACTTGATATTTGGCCAGCCCGGCAAGGGCCTTGGCGATGTTGTCGCGGTTCTTTTCGAGAATTGCGGTGACGGAGTTGACTTTCTGCAGGGTCGGCGCGAGAACCTTTTCGTTGTCGTGGACGAGTCCGGACAGTTGCTGAGAAAGTGCCGACGTGTTGGCCAGCAGATTGACAATCGCGTGGCGCCGTTGGTCGAGCACTCCGGTGAGCGCGTTGGCATCGAGCAGCAGGGTGTTCACCTGCGCGCTGCGTTGCGACAGAATGCCGGTCACGTCGGCCGCGCATTTGAGTAGCGCGGCCAGGGATTCGTTGCGGCTGTTGAGCGTTCGGGACAGGCGGGTGAGTCCATCGAATGTCGGTCTCAGCTGGGGGGCCATGCGGTCGATGGTGTCGGAAAGCGTGTCCAGCGAGTGGGTGAGTGCTGCGGTGTCGGTGTCGGCCGTGTTGGTGGTGAAGTCGCTGACGGCATCGGTGAGCGAGTAGGGAGACCCGGTGCGGGCAAGCGGGATGGTGTCGGCGGGGCGCAGACTGCCGGTTCCCGCCGGTTCCAAGGTCATCATCCGGGCGCCGAGGACAGTGCCCGTCCTGATGTGGGCGGTGGTCTGTGTGCCCAGAGTGACCGTGCCATCGAGAGTGAACGTCACCAGGGCTTTTCCGTGGCTGAGGGTGATGGCGCTTACTGTCCCCTTGGTGACGCCAGAGACCTTGACGTCGTTTCCGGGGGACAGTCCTCCGGCGTCGGCGAACACCGCGTGGTACCTGATCGACGTGGCCCACGACCATAGTTTCTGCGGCTGCAGGCCGATAGCGATGATGAGGATGATCAGCACCAAACCGATGAATCCGGTGCGCATCAGTTGCGATCCGCGGTATTTCAGCATCAGGGCTCCCCGCAGCGTCCGGTGTTCTGCATGATCCAGGGGAAGTACGCGGTGCGGCCTTGCAGATCCGTCACGCGGACATTCAAGCCGCACAGGTACTGGTTGATGAAGCTGCCGTAAGCGCCGAGGCGGACCAGTTTGCGGTAGTTGGCGGGCGCCTTCTGCAGCGCGAGATCCATGCGGGCCTTGTCTTTGTCGTTGTCGAGAAGTGCCGCCATGCGGTTGAGCTGGTTCACCGTTCCGGCGAGAGGCGGGCGGGCCTGCGTCATGAGTTCCGACAGGGAACCTGTTCCGTTGTTCAGCGCGGTGATCGCCTCGCCGATCGGGTCTCGTTGCTGCGACAGGCCGGTGATCAGCTGTTGCAGGCGGGTGACGGCGCCAGAGAACTTGTCGCCGTCCTTGGCGACGGTCGCCACGACAGTGTTCAGATTGTCGATCAACTGCTGAACGGTCTGCCCGTTGTCGGACAGTGCGGTGGTGAATGAAGTCGTTTGAGCCATCAGCGATTCCATGGTTCCGCCCTGGCCCTGCAGAATCTGGATCAGCGAGTTGGTCAGCGCGTTGACGTTCTGGGCGTTGAGTCCCTGGATGACGGGTTTGAGGCCACCCAGTAGCAGATCGAGGTCCAGCGCGGGCTCCGTACGGTCAGCTGGGATCTGGGTGCCCGCCTGCTGAATTTTTGTCGACCCCGGGCTGTCCACCAACTCCAGGTACCGGTTGCCCACGAGATCGAGGTAACGCACAACGACTTTGGTGCCGGTGGTCAGCACGACGTCGCGGTCGGCATCGAAACCTACGACCACGGTGTTGTCAGATCGCAGTGCGATGTCGTTGACCGTGCCCACGCGGATACCCGCGACTCGTACAGAATCACCGGTTTTGAGGCTGGACGCGTCGGTGAACACGGCTGAGTAGCTGTTTGTCGAGCCGGTTCGGTACTGCCCGAGGATTGCGAAAAGCGCTGCGGTCACCAGGAGCATCGTGATACCGAACGCACCGAACTTGAGGGCGGTCGAGTTGTGACGTGTCATCCTGGTTGCCCTGTCTGAGCAGTGTTGCGCGGCGGTCCGTCGAGCGGGCCGAACAGGGCTTGTTTGAGGGCATCGGAGTTCAACAGGATCCCTTGATTTCCGTACTGTGCGGGGTTGGCGTTGATGTCGGTGACCACGAACGGCGGCCGCTGCCCGAACCCCACGTTGGGTAGGTCCATGCACTGGGGACCGCCCGATGCGGCGACCTTCGGCAGGTTACCCGGATAGCGGTAGCGCTCTGTGCCGAGCAGGAACGAGTCCAGCAGCATGATGCCGGGCAACGGTTGCGGCGGTCCCATGGCAAGCGGCTCCATGCCCTTGAGCGCGCAGGTGAGCGCTTCGTTGTATTGATTGGTCAGATTGGTTGTGGGCACCAATACGTGCATTGCCTCGATGATCGCGTTGCTGTTGGTGCTGACTACGTCATTGCCGATGTCTGCCAATCCGATGGCGCTCAGCAGTACCTTGTCGAGGTCCTGTTGGCGTTCGACGATGGTGTCGCTGAGCTGCGATGCGTTGCGTGCGGCACTCATCAGATCGGGACCGGCGTCCGCGTATGCGGTGAGTACCTTTGGGGCCGTGGCGATTTCCTGGCTCATCGCGCGAAGGCTGGGATCGATCTTGGTGAGCATGGCGTCGAAATCGACCATCGTCTGACCCAGCTTGTCGCCGCGGCCGCCCAGGGCTTGGGCCATCGCGCCCAGTGTCTCGTTGAGCTTTTCGGGTTGGACCTGGGACAGCACGTCGACCAAATGCTCGAACACCGTGTTGATCTCGACGGTGACGTGGCTGGCGTCGAGAACCTGTCCCGCGTGCAGCGGCTGGGCAGATGGTTCCGCCGGTGGGACGAGGTCGACGTACTTGGCGCCGAACACAGTGCTCGACACGATCTGTACTCCGGTGTTGGCCGGAATCAGCTGCAGGTAGCCAGGATTCATCGCCAGATGGATAGCGGCGCTGCCGTCCGGTAGGTCTTCGATGGCGGCTACCTTGCCTACTTGGGCGCCATGCAGTTTCACCTTGGCGTCGGGGTTCATGATCAGTCCCACGCGCGAAGACAGCACTGTGACTGGTGCGGTGGCGGTTGCGCCACCGCGGAACAACACCACGGCGCCGACCACGAGCGCGGCGGTAACGCCCATCGCAGCAACGCCGGTGAGCAAACGTAATGAGTCGCGTGACATTCGATGCCTGCTTAGCCTGAGAGGTTGAAGTTGCCGTTGGACCCGTAGATGGCCAGTGAGATGAGCAACGTGATGGAGACGACCACGATCAGCGAGGTGCGGACGGCGTTGCCGACCGCTACGCCGACACCGGCCGGCCCTCCGCCGGCGAAGAAGCCGTAGTAGGTGTGCAACAGCAGGATCGCCAGGGCCATCAGGACGGCCTCGAGAAATGACCAGAGCAGGTCGATGGGGTTGAGGAAAGTGTCGAAGTAGTGGTTGTAGAGGCCGCCGGACTGCCCCAGCAGCACCACGGTGGTGAACTGGCTCGCGAGGAAGGACAAGATCACGGCAATGGCGTACAGCGGGGTGATCGCCAGCATTCCGGCCGCGATGCGCGTGCTCACGAGGTATTCGACGGATCGGATCCCCATGGACTCCAGCGCATCGATCTCTTCGTTGATCCGCATCGCGCCCAACTGGGCGGTGACACCGGCGCCGAAGGTGGCCGCGAGGCCGATGCCGGCGACGATCGGCGCCGAGATCCGGACGTTGATGAATGCGGCCAGGAATCCGGTGAGCGCTTCGATGCCGATGTTGCCCAGCGAGCTGTATCCCTGGATCGCCAGGACTCCGCCCGTGGCCAGGGTCAGAAATCCGACGATGACGACGGTGCCACCGATCATCGCCAAGGTGCCTGCGCCCATGCTGATTTCAGCGATGAGGCGGATCACTTCGCGGCGGTAGTGCGCCGCGGCGTACGGCACGGCCGCAATTGCTCGACCGTAGAACAAAATGTGGTCGCCGATGTCGGCGCTGATCTTCGCGGGCGTCTGCACGGCGCGGGTCAGCCGCGGGTAGGTGGACCGGAGCGGTGCTGTGGTTCGCGTCATCGGGTGGTCATCTGGATTCCGATGGCGGTGACCACCACGTTGACCACGAACAACGACATGAACGCATATACGACGGTCTCGTTGACGGCGTTGCCGACTGCTTTGGCTCCGCCGCCGGAGATGGTGAGTCCGCGGTAACAGGCCACAACGCCGGCGATGAGGCCGAACAGTGTCGCCTTGACGCAGGAGATGATGACCTCGGGAACGCCGGTGAGCAGCGTGATGCCGGCGGCAAAAGCACCGGGGTTCACATCCTGGACGAATACCGAGAACAGGTATCCGCCGAGAATGCCGATGACGACCACAAGACTGTTGAGGAGCAGTGCTACAAGTCCGGAGGCCAGCATGCGGGGAGTTACCAGTCGCTGGACCGGATTGATGCCGAGCACCTCCATGGCGTCGATCTCTTCCCGGATGGTGCGCGATCCCAGGTCTGCACACATTGCGGTGGCGCCGGCGCCGGCCACGATCAGCACCGTCACCATGGGGCCGACCTGTGTGACTGCACCGAACGCGGCGCCGGCTCCAGAGAGATCGGCCGCTCCCAGTTCGCGGAGCAAGATGTTGAGAGTAAAGGACACCAACACGGTGAACGGGATCGCGACGAGAAGTGTGGGTGCCAGAGACACCCGCGCGACAAACCATGACTGGTCAAGGAATTCGCGCCACTGGACGGGCCGCCGGAACGCGAATTTGGTTGCGTCGGCCGTCATGGCGAACAACCCTCCGACCGCTTGCAACGGACCGGCGAACGATCGCTGCGGCATGACGTACTCCGTTTCTCTACCGGGACATGCGAGTCGATGTGACCCGGGACACGTCCCACCGAGGAAGACTGGCAGGCGAGCTTCGGGCCCCGCCATCGCGATTCCCTCCCACCGGGATTTCGGCGGTGGTCGGCCGCCTCGTTCGGTGAGCGGGAAAAGGTACGACCTGAGGACGCGGGCGCCGAGCACTCCGCGAGGTAGTTCAAGTCACGCGACGGCGTCCTCGCCAGAGTCCGGCCGTGCAGCGCCGGGATTTACCTCGTTCGCGTTGTCCCACAGCGCGTTGACCACCAAGCTGAGGCGATGCATCACGTCGTCAAGGGTCGCGCGCTGTTGGCTGACGGCCACAACGTTGGTGACCCAAATGTCGGTGAGTACCTCAGCAACGCTCCCGTGCAGCTGCGACGGTCGTCTGTCGTGCAAGGCTGTGCAAAAGATTTCGATCAGCTGCTGGCGCACGATGTCGGCCAGGGCAGAGGCCTCTCCGTGTGCGTACAGGTACGGCCGGATTACCGCTTCGGTGAACCGAGGGGATGCACACAAAGAAACGGTGAGCATCCTGGCAACCTCTAAATTTCCGCGGCGGAAGTCGGAGCCGTCGATACTCGCGTCCATGGAGGCGGAGAAGTCGCTGACCCATCGGTGAAGGCATGCCAAGAGCAAATCGTCTTTCGACGTGAAGTACCGATATACAGTGCTGGGCGCGATACCGGCAGCGGTCGCGACTGAACGTATTTGACATTCTCCGTCGCCGAGGACTGCCAGTGTTGTCGCGGCCGACACGATCCGCTTGCGGAGTTCTTCTCGCCGGGACGGGTCCCTCAAGAACTGCTTGGTCGGCGCGGTACTCCGAGGGCCGGGCTGTGGCATCGTCGGCTCCTTCGATACGTAGTTGCGGGGCGAATGGCATCCTTCGCGCCAGACCGACGCGCCTTCCGAGCGCGCGATATGTTCGGCTCGCAACGCGAAAGTTGCTTTTTCGCAGACTGTTCGACTCCTCTATCTCCGCAGATCGCGGCGTCACGACGACAGCGAGTTGTCCGGTGACCGGAACGCGAATCACAGGGCAGGTCAGGTGCCAGTGAAAACCGGAGGGCGCTTCTCTCGGAACGCAGTCAGTGCTTCGCGCATGTCCGTGGCGCGAGCAGCCGGAACCTCGCCCCGTCACTGACCATCGGAGATGACTACGCTCTGCTCCAGGTGATTTCGTGTCGTGACAGCCGGCCGCGGCTCAGGGCCGGTGCCGTCGTTCCGTCTGGCGCGCGACCGGCCAAACCCAACGCTGTCATCGACGTCACCTCCCATTCGGCCGGGACTTCGAATTCACGCGCAACGGCGTCACGATCGAATGCCCTGAACTGATGCGCACCGAGTCCCATGACCAAACCCTGAATCGTCATGTGGGCGACTGCCTGGCCCAGGTCGTACCGCGCGAACTCGGAGTACTCCCAGTCCGTGTCTTCGACGAGGAGATGAGCCAGATTCACCACCAGCAGCGCGGCATCGAGAGCCCACCGAGCCGAGCTGGGCGCCAGGTGGCCCGCGATCCGCCGGTGGATCGGATCGTCACGGCGTCCCACGATGAACATCCACGGCTGGGAGTTGCCCGCCGACGGAGTCAACCGGGCAGCGTCGAGCAGCACGTCGACCTCAGCGTCACTCAGGGCCGCGTTCCGATCGAACCACACGGGGCTGAATCGCTCCGCCAATAGCGGGTGGACTCCACTCGGCGTGGCTTGATCGCACTCGGTCACATCAGCATGATGAGCTGAAATCTCCGATTTCACAACCAATGTGGTGTCGTTGCGCGATTGGCTCCCCGATCTGAGGGAATGTCAGAGTCGGCCGCCTGTTACTGCTCAGCGAGCAGCTTGAGGTTCAGTAGCTGCCGCCGCGCCATCACCAGGTCGCCTAGCGACAGCAGTGGTGCGACCAGTCGCAACGACTGCGGCGCTGCGACTTTCAGTACCAGTCGCGTTCTGTCATTGTCGATCGGGGTGAGCCGATAAGACATGTAGGCACCGATGATCTTCGCCGTCAACTGCACCTGATGGTCGACGGAGACAATTCTGCCCAGCGGCCGGCCGGCGCTGGCGCTGAACGGATCGCCGGGCTCAGGGTCGGTGAGGTTGTGCAGCTCGCGCGGCGATCGCCGCCCGAGGTTGTCGATCCAGTCGTACGAGTACGGCGCGAGGCGAACCTGAAGGAGCCAAGGCCACAAGCGTTCTCGTGTCGCATTCACCGTGACACCGCGCCACGCTTCGACCGACGGGTTGGCGACGTAGCGGTCACAGTCGTACTCGGCGCGAGTTTCAGCGTCGGTGACGCCCCAACGATCTCCGATCACCGGCTGCTCACCTCCGAGCGGCTCACCGCAAGAACTGACCGGCGTGGTTGGCCAGATCCAGCACCGGCTGCGGGACCGCGCCGAGTGCCAGCGTCACGAACGCCGTCAGCCCGATCATCGCGGTGCTGAGGCTGCCCGACTGGATTTCCGGTGCGTCGTCGACCGGATCGGTGAAAAACATCAGGACGATCACCCGGACGTAGAAGTACGCGGCAACGGCACTGACGATGACACCGATGACCACCAAGGACGCGGCGCCACCTTCGGCTGCGGCCTTGAAGACCGCGAACTTGCTGACGAACCCACTGGTCAGCGGGATGCCGGCGAAGGCAAGCAGAAACAGTGCGAACACCACACCGAAGAACGGATTCCGCCGTCCCAGCCCGGCCCAGCGGCGCAGGTCGCCTTCCTCGTCGCCGTCGGTGCGACGGACCACACTCACCACCGCGAACGCACCGAGCGTGCTGAACCCGTAGGCGAACAGATAGAACAACGACGCCGACAATCCGCTGCCGTTGAGTGCGATCACACCGGTGAGGATGAAACCGGTATGTGCCACCGAGGAATACGCCAGCATGCGCTTGACGTCGTCCTGCGCGATGGCGATCACCGTGCCCACCGCCATGGACAGCACCGCGATGATCGACAGCACCGGCCGCCAGTGGTCGGCGAGGGCCGGCAGCGCGACGTAGCAGACCCGCAGCAGCGCACCGAACGCGGCGATCTTGGTGGCTGACGCCATGAAGGCCGTCACGGGTGTGGGTGCACCTTGGTACACGTCGGGTACCCACGAATGAAACGGCACCGCACCGACTTTGAACAACAGGCCCACGCAGAGGAGCGCGATGCCGATGAGTCCGAGTGAAGCCGGTCCGCGGCCGGCGGCGACCCCGGACAGGCTCAGACTGCCCGAGTAGCCGTAGAGCATCGCGACGCCGAAGAGAAAGAACGCCGACGAAAATGCGCCCAGCAGAAAATATTTCAGCGACGCTTCCTGCGACAGCAGCCGATTCCGCCGAGCCAGGCCGCACATCAGGTACAGCGGCAGAGACAGCACCTCGAGCGCTACGAACATCGTCAGCAGATCATCCGAGGCGCCGAACAGCATCATGCCGCCGAGCGCGAACATCGCCAGGGGGAACACCTCGGTATGCACCACACCCGCTTTGAGCGCGACCTGTTCGGCGGCGCTGCCGGGTACCGTCGCGGCCTGCGGGGTGAACGCGGCCAGCCCGCTGCCGTCGGAAACCCGTTGGGCCATCAGCAGGGTCGCCAGCACGCCGACACCGAGCAGGGTGCCCTGCAGGAACAATGCCGGCCGGTCGATGGCGATGGCACCGAGGACCGCGGGCCGGCCGATCGCCGAACCCAGGTGCAGCGCTTGGGAAACCACCGCGATCAGCGCCGCCACCTGGCCGCCGATGCTCAAGATGACCTGGGCACGGTAGCGTGCCGAGCGCGGCGCGAAGGCCTCTACGAGGACGCCGGCCAGGGCGACGCCGAAGACGATCAGCATCGGCGACAGCAGGCCGTACTCGACGGACGGCGCGGGGATGGGTGTCACCGGGCGACCCCCTGGGCGGTGCTCGACGAGGTGTGGCCGACAGCGGGATTGATGATGTCGAGGGCCGGCTTGGGGTAGACGCCCAGCACGAGGAGCAGGGCGACCAGTGGTACCACCACGGCCAGTTCGCGAGGCATCAGGTCGCGGAGCTTGTCGTTGCCGTCGGCGACGGGGCCGGTCATCATGCGCTGGTACATCCACAGGATGTAGAGGGCGGAGAGCACCAGGGCGGTGGCCGCGACTGCCGTGACGGCCGGGTAATGGATGAATGTGCCTACCAGGACCAGGAATTCGCTGATGAACGGTGCCAGGCCCGGTAGCGACAGGGTGGCCAGCCCGGCGACCAGGAATGTGCCGGCCAGGACCGGCGCGACGGTCTGCACGCCCCCGTAGTCGGCAATGGCCCGAGATCCCCGGCGGGACACCAGGAACCCGGCGATCAGGAACAGCGCGGCGGTCGAGAGGCCGTGGTTGACCATGTACAGCGCGGAGCCGGACTGCGCCTGCTCGGTCATGGCGAAGATGCCCAGGATGATGAAGCCGAAGTGTGAGATCGAGGTGTAGGAGATCAGGCGCATGACGTCGGTCTGACCGATGGCCACGATGGCCCCGTAGACGATGCCGATGACCGCCAGCGCAATGATCAACGGCCGGAACGTCGCCGCGGACTGGGGGAACAGCTGTAGGCAGTACCGGAGCATGCCGAAGGTGCCGACCTTGTCGACGACGGCCATCATCAGGACGGCGGTGGCCGGGGTGGAGTGCACTGCCGCGTCGGGCAGCCACCGGTGCAGCGGCCACAGGGGTGCCTTGACCGCGAACGCAAACATGAATCCGCCGAAGAGCGCGTTGGCCAAACCCGGACTGACAATCAGCGTGCCGCCCCGCGCGGCGTCCGCGACGGCACGGAAATCAAACGTGCCGTGCGCGAAGAGCGGGCTGTTGGCGGTGGCCACGTACAGCCCGATGACTGCGGCCAGCATGATCAAGCCACCGAACAGGTTGTACAGCAGGAACTTCACCGCAGCCTTCGACGCCGCGGGACGGTCCGCGCCGAAACCGCCGATGAGGAAGTACATCGGGATCAGCATGGCCTCGAAGAACACGTAGAACAGCAGGATGTCCAGCGACACCAGGGAAATCAGCACCATCGACTCGACGGCGAGGATCAATGCGAAGTAGGCATGTGTCGACTTGGCCTGCGTGCCCGCGTCGTTCTTGTCACCGTCATGCCAGCCGGCGATGATCAGCAGCGGCACCAGGACCGCCGTCAGCGCGACCAACACAAGGGCCACACCGTCGACCCCGAGGATGTATCCGGTGCCGAACGACGGGATCCACGGATGGTTCTCGACAAACTGGTAGCGCGCCCCGGCCGGATCGAACCGCAGCGTGAGCATCAGCGCGATGGCGAACACGACCAGCGACACCGCAAATGCCGTCCAGCGCGCGAAAGCACGTGCCGTGGCAGGCAAGAGGATCACTGCCGCACCGCCGGCCATCGGGACGGCCCACAACGCCGTCAGCCACCACATTCCGGTCACCACACCCTCACCGTGAGAATGGCGGCCGCAAGCAATGCCGCTCCGGCCAACATGGACAACGCATACGACCGGGCAAACCCGTTCTGCCAGCGCCGAAGATCCTGCGACCCGCTGCGCACCAGCGCCGCGAGCTCGCGGGTGACACCGTCGACCGCGACGTCGTCGAAGTCGACCAGGTCATCGGTCAGCCGCCGGCCCGGCATCATCAGCACCCGCTCGTTGAACGCGTCGCCATACAGATCATTGCGGGCAGCGACCGTCAGCCCGGAGACGTTGACCGGCGCACTCACCGGGATGGGCTGCCGCGCATACATCCGATACGCGATCACGACACCGACACCGACCACCGCGAGCGTGACGACGGTGAGCAGCCAAGCCGGAATGGTGTGCTCGAGTTCCTGGTAACCGACGATCGGTTCGAGCCAGTGTTCCAACGTTCCGCCGACCGCGAGCAGCGCGCCCGCACCGATGGACCCGGCGGCCAGCAACACCATGGGCCAGGCCATGACGGAAGGGGATTCATGGGGATGTGCCTCGGTGTGCCAACGCTTTTCCCCGAAGAAGGTCATCAGCATGACGCGGGTCATATAGAACGCGGTGATGCCCGCGCCCAGCAGCGCGGCGCCACCGAACAGCAGGCCTCTGGTGCCGCCGACAGCGAAAGCGGTCTCGATGATCGGGTCTTTCGAGAAGAAGCCCGACAGTGGCGGCACCCCGATGATCGCGAGATACCCCATGCCGAACGTGGCGAACGTGACGGGCATGGCGGTGCGAAGCCCGCCGTAGCGGCGCATGTCGGTCTCGTCGTCCATGGCGTGCATCACCGAACCGGCGCCGAGGAACAGACCGGCCTTGAAGAAGCCGTGGGCCAGCAGATGCAGGATCGCGAGCGCGTAGCCGGCCGGACCGAGCCCCGCCGCGAGCATCATGTAGCCGATCTGGCTCATGGTCGACGCCGCAAGGGCCTTCTTGATGTCGTCCTTGGCGCAGCCGATCACCGCGCCGAACAACAGCGTGACCGCTCCCACGATCGCGACCGCCAGCCGGGCGTCGGCGGACTGGTTGAAGATCGGTGCCGACCGCACCACGAGGTACACACCTGCGGTGACCATGGTGGCCGCGTGGATCAGCGCTGACACCGGCGTGGGACCCTCCATGGCGTCCCCGAGCCACGACTGCAGCGGCACCTGAGCCGACTTGCCGCACGCGGCCAGCAGCAACAGCAGACCGATGAGCGTGGTGGTCGCTGCGGCGAGATGCGGCGCCTTGGCGAAAACCCCCGCGTAGGAGAGTGTTCCGGTGTGAGCGAACATGGCCGCCAGCGCCAGCGCCAGCCCGATGTCACCGACCCGGTTGACGACGAACGCCTTCTTCGCCGCTGCCGCCGCCGACGGCTTGTGCGACCAGAACCCGATCAGCAGGTACGACGCCAGGCCGACGCCTTCCCATCCGACGTACAGGCCCAGGTAGTTGTCGGCCAGGACGAGCAGCAGCATCGCCGCGACGAACAGGTTGAGATAGGCGAAAAAGCGGCGCCGGGCCGGGTCGTGCGCCATGTAGCCGATCGAATAGATGTGGATCAGCGCGCCGACGCCGGTGATCAGCAGGACGAAGCAGACGGACAGCTGGTCCAGCCGCAGCCCGAAGTCGACCTGGAGTTGGGCGACCGGAACCCAGGAGAACAGCGTCTGGTGCACCATCCGGAAGTCGTTGTCGCGACCGGACATTGCCACGAACTGGGTGGCACCGACTGCGAAGGCGCCGACAACGGCGGCGCAACCGAGCAGGTGGCCCCACGCGTCGGTGGCCTTCCCGCCGAGCAGCAATATTGCCGCGCCCGCCAGGGGCAGCGCGATCAGCAACCACACCGATGTCGTCATGGTCACTGCTTCAGCAGGCTCGCGGCGTCCACCGACGCCGATCGCCGGGTCCGGAATATGGTCATGATGATCGCCAGTCCCACCACCACCTCACACGCAGCCACCACCATGGTGAAGAACGCCACCACCTGACCGTCGAGCCCGCCGTGCATCCGGGAAAACGTGACGAACGCCAGATTGGCGGCGTTGAGCATCAATTCGATGCACATGAACATGACGATGGCGTTGCGGCGCACCAGCACACCAGCCGCGCCGATGGTGAACAGCAGCGCGGCGAGATAGAGGTAATTGGTGGGATTCATGAGCCTCCCTGCTCCTCGCGTGCGCTGACGGCATGCCCATCGTCGGTCGAGACGCTGCGCCGGGGCAGGACGGCGCTGACGGACATGTCGGCGTCCGAACCGTCGGGAAGCTTGGCCAGGATGTCGACGGCGTTGTGCCGTGCGTACACCCCGGGGTTCGGCCGGGGCGTCGGATGTCCGCCCGCGGCAAACCGCTCAATTGACAGCTCGCGCTGGGTCTTTCGGTGCTCGAACCGTTCGCGGTGGGTCAGCACCATGGCGCCCAGTGCAGCAGTGATCAGTAGCGCGCTGGTGGTCTCGAACGCCCACAGGTAGCGGGTGAAGATCAGCACCGCCAGACCCTGGACGTTGCCGGCGCGGTTTGCGTACTCCAAACCGACATACGACGTGCCGAGGCTGCCGATGCCGGCGATCACCGCGATGCCGAAGCCGACGCCGGCCACGACGGTGGCAATGCGTTGTCCGCGAATCGTTTCCACCAGGGAGTCCGCTGAATCGACACCGATCAGCATCAGGACGAACAGGAACAGCATCATGACGGCGCCGGTGTAGACGACCACCTGCACGACGCCGAGGAACACGGCATCCTGGGCGATGTAGAGCACGGCCAGACTGATCATGGTGCTGGCCAGGAACATTGCCGAGTACACCGCTTTGGGTGCGGTCACCATGGCGATGGCGCCGAGCACCGACACCGTGCCGAGCACCCAGAATGTCATGGCCTCTCCGGTCACTTGGCCGCCTCTCGCCGAGCTGGCTCGTCGGCGGCGGGCCGCGAGAGGCCTGAGGCGGTGACGTTGCCACGGTAGTAGTCCTCGTCGGTGCCGCCGTCGACCATCGCGTGTGGTGGTGCGGTCATACCGGGCTCGAGAGGCGCCAACAGCTTGTCCTTGCCGTAGATCAGGTCGGACCTGTTGTCGTCGGCCATCTCGTAGTCGTTGGTCATGGTCAGCGCACGGGTGGGGCAGGCCTCGATACACAGCCCGCAGCCGATGCACCGCAGGTAGTTGATCTGATATACCCTGCCGTACCGCTCGCCGGGCGAAAAGCGTTGTGACTGTGTTATTTCCCCCGTCGCTTCGCTCGTCCCGTCCGTGTTGTCCGCGCCCTCGACGAAGATGGCGTCCGCCGGGCAGGCCCAGGCGCACAATTCGCAGCCGATGCACTTCTCGAGGCCGTCGTCATAGCGGTTGAGTTGATGCCGGCCGTGGTAGCGGGGCGCGACCGGACCGGGTTTCTCGGGATACTGCTCGGTGACCGGCTTTTTGAACATGGTCCCGAAGGTGACGCCGAAGCCGGCGATGGCCTCGATGAATTTGGGCCTACTGGGCATGGTGTACCTCCTTGGCCGGGATGGGCGGTACCGGGAACGCGCCGGGCGGCGGTTCGGCGGCTGGGGCAGCCGGGTGAGCGGTCCTGCGCCGCATGGTGTTCCACAGCGCACCGGCGATGGCGACCACGGCGATGGCGGCGGCGAACGTCAGCACGACGGGCCAGCTGTCGTAGCCCTGCAGACGCAGGGTGCGCACGATACTGACGATCATGATCCATGCCAGGGAGATCGGGATGAGCACCTTCCAGCCCAACGCCATGAACTGGTCGTAGCGCAGCCGGGGGAGCGTGGCGCGCAGCCACATGAACAGGAACAGAAAAGCCCATACCTTGCCGATGAACCACAGCAGCGGCCACCATCCGGTGTTGGCTCCGGGGATGAGGCTCAAAGGCCAGGGGGCCTGCCAGCCGCCGAGGAACAGGGTGGTGGCCAATGCGGACACCGTCGTCATATTGACGTACTCCGCGAGCATGAACATCGCGAACTTCAGTGACGAGTACTCGGTGTGGAAACCGCCGACCAACTCGCCCTCGGCTTCGGGCAGGTCGAAAGGCGCCCGGTTGGTTTCGCCGACCATGGAGACGACGTAGATCAGGAACGACGGCAGCAGCAGGAAGACGTACCAGCGGCCCTGCTGCGCGGCGACGATCTGGGACGTCGACATGGTGCCGGCGTACAGGAACACCGCGGCGAACGACAGCGCCATCGCGATCTCGTACGAGATCACCTGTGCGCTGGACCGCAGCCCCCCGAGCAGGGGATAGGTGGAGCCGGACGCCCAGCCCGCCAATACGATTCCGTACACCCCGATCGAGGTCACCGCGAGGACGTACAACACCGCGACCGGCAGGTCGGTCAATTGCAACGGGGTCTCGTGTCCGAAGACGTGGACCAGTGGCCCCATCGGGATGACGGCGAATGCCATGATCGCCGGGATCACCGAGATGATCGGCGCCAGAAGGTAAATCGGCTTGTCCACCCCGGCCGGGACCAGCCCTTCCTTCAGGGCGAGCTTGATGCCGTCGGCCAGGCTCTGGAGCAATCCGAACGGACCCACCCGGTTGGGCCCGATGCGCATCTGCATCCAGCTCAGCACCCGGCGTTCGAGCAAGATCGCGACCAGCACCGTCAGGAGCAGGAAGACGAAAATGCCAAGTGCTTTGGCGAGGACGAGCCACCACGGGTCGAGACCGAAGGACGAGAGGTCGGGATAGTTCATGAGGCCGCTCCGCTGATCGAGACGACCGCGCCCGGGGCGACGCGCAGTGTCGCGTGCACGGTCGATCCGGGTGAGTTCAGCGGGAGCCACACCACACCGGTCGGCATATCGGTGATCTCGAGTGGCAGGGTGATACTGCCGTGCTCCGTACTCACCATGAGCGTGTCCCCGGCTCCGACGCTCGCCGCGGTGTCAGGCGACAGTCGGGCCACCGCGGGACGCGCGGTGGCGGCCAGGTGCGGCTCGCCGTCCTGCATCCGGCCGGCGTCCAGCAACATCCGCCAGCCCGCGAGAACGGCCTGGCCCGGTCCTGGCACCGGGTTGGGCGGAGCCGTGAATTCCGGTGCGGCGGGGCGTGGTCCGGTCCAGCACCCGAGCCGGTTCATCTCGTTGCGGACCGTCGTGACGTCGCGCAGACCCAGATCGATGCAGTGCTCGTCGGCCAGCGCGGCCAGCACTCCCATGTCCGCACGGGTGGCGGGTGGCAGAGCGGCACCGAACGGCCGGCTGCGCCCTTCCCAGTTGACGAAACTGCCGGCCTTCTCGACCACCGGTGCGACCGGGAACACGACGTCCGCGAGGTCGGTGACGGCGCTGCGGCGCACCTCCATGCTGACCACGAACTTCGCAGCGGTGAGTGACCGCTGAGCAAGTTCCGGGTCGGGCAGGTCGGCCAGCTCGACACCGGCGACCAGGACGGCTTCCAGGTCGCCGTCGGCTGCGGCGGCCAGGATCGCTGTGGTGTCGCGGCCCGGTGCATCCGGGAGTTCGTCCACATGCCAGGCGACGGCCACCTCGGTTCGAGACGGCAGATCGGTCACCAAACGCCCGCCGGGCAACAGATTCGGGGCTGCACCGGCTTCCAGCGCACCACGCTCGCCGGCCCGCCGCGGCACCCAGCCGACGCCTGCGCCCGTGCGCTCGGCCAACCGGGCCACCGCGGAGAACCCGCCTGGGAGACCGGCCAGCCGCTCGCCGGTGAGGATGATCGAACCGGGCGGCAACACCTCGATGGCGTCGAGAGCACGGGGTTCGCGGCCGGGTGCGGCGGAGATCAGGGTGCCACCCATCTTCTCCAGGCCCCGGCTGGCGAACGCCGCCACCGCAACCACTTTCAGGCCGTGCTTGCGGAATGCCTTGCGCAGCCGCAGGTAGACGATCGGTGATTCGTCTTCCGGCTCGAAACCGACGAGTAGCACGACGGGCGCCTTTTCCAGGTCGGCGTACGTCACCTGCAGCGGCCGGCCCGCGACGGTGGCCGCCAGGAACTGGGCTTCCTCGTCGCTGTGTACCCGGTTGCGGAAGTCGATGTCATTGGTGCCCAGCACTATCCGCGCATACTTGGCGTATGCGTACGCGTCTTCGATGGTGAGTCGTCCGCCGACGAGCACGCCGGTCCGGGCGCCGGCCGCCGCCAATCCACGCACGGCCACGGCGACGGCTTCGGACCACGATGCCGGGCGCTGGGTGCCGTCGGCTTCGCGGATCAGCGGCGTGGTGATCCGGTCGCCCTGCGTGGTGTAGGTGAACGCCCAGCGGCCCTTGTCGCAGTTCCACTCCTCGTTGACCTCCGGATCATCACCGGCCAAGCGGCGCAACACCGTTCCGCGCCGGTGGTCGCTGCGTTGCGCGCATCCGGAGGCGCAGTGCTCGCACACGCTGGGGGAGGAGACCAGATCGAAAGGCCGGGCCCGGAACCGGTACGCGGTGCCCGTCAGCGCGCCGACGGGGCAGATTTGCACGGTGTTGCCGGAGAAGTACGAGTCGAACGGCTCGGCGTCCCCTCCGGCGCCGATCCCCACCTGCTGCAGCGCACCGCGTTCCAGCAGTTCGATGAACGGATCGCCGGCAATCTGGTTCGAGAACCGGGTGCAGCGCGCGCACAGCACGCAGCGCTCCCGGTCGAGCAAGACCTGCGCCGACAGGTTGATGGGTTTGGGAAAGGTGCGTTTGACGTCCTCGAAGCGAGAATCGGCGCGGCCGTTGGACATCGCCTGGTTCTGCAGGGGGCATTCACCGCCCTTGTCGCAGACTGGACAGTCCAGCGGATGGTTGATCAGCAGCAGTTCCATCACGCCGTGCTGTGCCTTGTCGGCGGCTTCCGACGTCAGCTGGGTGCGCACGACCATGTCCGGGGTAACGGTGGTGGTGCATGACGCCAGTGGTTTCCGCTGGCCTTCGACCTCGACGAGGCATTGCCGGCAGGCGCCCACGGGGTCCAGGAGGGGGTGGTCGCAGAACCGGGGAATCTGGATCCCGATGAGCTCGGCCGCACGAATCACTAACGTGCCCTTGGGCACACGGATCTGCTGGTCGTCGATGGTCAACGACACCATCTCGACGGCTGTCGCGTCCTTCGCCGGCTCAGTGACCGTCACGCGCCCGCTCCTTCCGTGGCGAAGACCGTGGCGGCGTGCGGATCGAAGGGACAGCCGCCGTTCAGGTGGGCGACGTACTCGTCGCGGAAGTACTTGAGCGAGGACATGATCGGGCTGGCGGCTCCGTCGCCGAGCGCACAGAACGACTTGCCGAGGATGGCATCGGAGATGTCGAGCAGCTTGTCCAGATCGGCAGCCACGGCCTGCCCGCCCTCCAGCCGGGCGTAGATCTGGGCCAGCCAGTAGGTGCCCTCCCGGCAGGGGGTGCACTTGCCGCAGGATTCGTGCGCGTAGAACTGGGTCCACCGCCGAACCGCACGCACCACGCAGGTGGTCTCGTCAAAAATCTGCAACGCCTTGGTGCCCAGCATCGAACCGACCCCGGCCATGCCCTCGTAATCCAGCGGCACATCCAGATGTTCGGGTGTGAGCATCGGTGTCGACGATCCGCCCGGGGTCCAGAACTTCAACTGATGGCCGGTCCGCACCCCGCCCGCGTACTCCAGGAGCTCACGCAGCGAAATTCCCAGGGGCGCTTCGTATTGTCCCGGCCGCGCGACATGGCCGGACAACGAGTACAGCGTGAAGCCGGGCGACTTCTCCGACCCCATCGACCGGAACCAGTCGACGCCGTGGCGAATCACCGATGGGACGCTGGCGATCGACTCGACGTTGTTGACCACGGTCGGGCAGGCGTACAGCCCGGCGACCGCGGGAAACGGTGGGCGCAACCGGGGTTGGCCGCGCCGGCCCTCCAGTGAGTCGAGCAGTGCGGTCTCCTCGCCGCAGATGTAGGCGCCCGCGCCGGCGTGGACCACCAGGTCCAGGTCGAAGCCGGTGCCGGCGATATTGGTGCCGAGATAGCCGTTGGCGTAGGCCTCGGCCACGGCGCCCTGCAGCCGGCGCAGGACGGGAACCACCTCACCGCGCAGGTAGATGAAGGCGTGCCGGGCGCCGATGGCGTACGACGCGATGATGGCGCCTTCCACCAGCGCGTGTGGCGAGGCCAGCATCAGCGGGATGTCCTTGCACGTCCCGGGTTCTGATTCGTCGGCGTTGACCACCAGATAATGCGGGCGGCCGTCGTCGGGGGAGATGAACGACCACTTCGTCCCTGTCGGGAAGCCCGCGCCGCCGCGGCCCCGGAGGCCCGAATCCTTAACGAGCGCAATGACTTCGGCGGGCTGCTTCCGGAGCACGGAGCGCAGGGCCTGGTAGCCGCCCTGCCGAACGTAACTCTGCAGCGTCCATGACTGGGGCTGATCCCAATGCCGACTCAGTACCGGCGTCAGTCCCGTCGAGGTCATTGGGGCGCCTCCATCCCGCGCTCCTGCGCGATCCGCAACCCGGCCAGGGTGGCCGCGCCCGGTTCGGAGTCGTTGCTGCCGGGCCGCTCGTCGGGGAAACCGGCGAGGATGCGCGCGGTCTCCTTGAACGTGCAGAGGGTTGCGCCGCGGGTGGGGGTCACCGGATCGCCGGCCCGCAGTGCGTCCACGAGTTCGCGGGCGGAACCGGGGGTTTGGTTGTCGAAGAACTCCCAGTTGACCATGATGACCGGCGCGTAGTCGCAGGCGGCGTTGCATTCGATGTGTTCCAGCGTGACCCGGCCGTCGGCGGTGGTCTCGCCGGCGCCGAGGCCGAGGTGTTCTTCGAGTGTCTCCAGGATGGCGTCACCGCCCATGATGGCGCACAACGTGTTGGTGCAGACCCCGACGAGATATTCACCGGTGGGGGTCCGCCGGTACATCGAGTAGAAGGTGGCGACAGCGGTGACTTCAGCCGCGCTGAGGTCCAATTGCGAAGCGCAGAAAGAGATTCCGGCCGGTGTCAGATGGCCGTCCTGCGACTGGACGAGGTGTAGCAGCGGCAACAATGCCGAGCGCGCGCTGGGGTAGCGGGCGATGATTGCGGCCGCATCGGCGGCCAGCCTCGTGCTCGCCTCTGTCGAATAGGACCGCGGCCCTTGGCCGATGGGCGGGCCGGGCTCGTCCGGACGTGGCCCGAGACGGAGTTCGATAGCGGTCATCTGTCCACGCCTCCCATGACCGGGTCGATCGACGCCACCGCGGCGATGGCGTCGGCGACCATGGATCCCTCGCACATCACCGACACCGCCTGCAAATTCGTGAATGACGGGTCGCGGTAGTGCACTCGGTACGGCCGGGTGCCGCCGTCGGAGACCATGTGTACGCCCAGCTCGCCGCGAGGCGATTCGACCGCGACGTACACCTGCCCGGCCGGTACCCGGATACCTTCGGTGACCAACTTGAAGTGGTGGATCAGGGCCTCCATGGATGAGCCCATGATCTTCGCGATGTGCTCCTTCGAGTTACCCAGGCCGTCGGGGCCGACCTTCAGATCCGCCGGCCAGGCCAGCTTCTTGTCGGTGATCATCACGGGTCCGGGGACAGTCTTGCTCAATCGCTCTACGCACTGCTCGACGATCTTGATGGACTCGTGCATCTCGCGGACCCGAATGATGTAGCGACCGTAGGCATCGCACTGGTCGTCGGTGATGACGTCGAAGTCGTACGTTTCGTAGCCGCAATACGGCTGCGACTTGCGCAGATCGTGCGGCAGCCCCGTCGACCGCAGTATCGGGCCGGTGATGCCCAGGGCCATGCAGCCGGTCAGGTCCAGGTACCCGACCCCTTGGGTGCGGGCCTTCCAGATGTAGTTCTCGTTGAGCAGGTTTTCCATGTCGCGCAACCGTTTCGGCAACAGCTGCAGCAGTTCCCGCAGCTGTGGCAGCGCCTCGTCGGGCAGGTCGGCGGCCAGCCCGCCCGGGCGAATGTACGCGTGGTTCATCCGGAGTCCGGTGATGGTCTCGAAGATGGACAACACCAGTTCGCGTTCCCGGAACCCGAAGAACATGGCTGACATGGAGCCCAGTTCCATGCCGCCGGTGGCGAGTGCGACCAGGTGCGACGAGATTCGGTTGAGCTCCATGAGCATGACCCGAATGACGTTGGCGCGCTCGGGAATATCGTCGGTCACGCCGAGCAGCTTCTCGACGCCCAGGCAGTACGCGGTTTCGTTGAAGAAGGGCGACAGATAATCCATCCGCGTCACGAACGTGACGCCCTGCGTCCAGGTGCGGTATTCGAGGTTCTTCTCGATTCCGGTGTGCAGGTAGCCGATTCCGCACCTGGCCTCGGTGATGGTCTCGCCGTCGATCTCCAGGATCAGCCGCAGCACGCCATGGGTGGACGGATGTTGCGGTCCCATGTTGACCACGATGCGTTCGCCGGCGACGGCGCTCTCGCGCGCCGCGGCGACGACGTCGGCCCAGTCTTGACCGCCGACGGTGACCACGCGTTCGCGGCCATCGGGTTCGTTGCCCAGAGTCATCAGTTGTAGGCCCGCCGTTCGTCCGGCGGCGGAATCTTCGCGCCGTGGTACTCGACGGGTATGCCGCCGAGTGGGTAGTCCTTACGCTGCGGATGTCCTACCCAGTCGTCGGGCATCTCGATCCGGGTCAGCGCCGGGTGGCCGTCGAAGATGATGCCGAAGAAGTCGTAGGTCTCGCGCTCGTGCCAGTCGGTGGTCGGGTACACCGAGTACAGCGACGGGACATGCGGATCGGCATCCGGAGCGCACACCTCGACGCGAATGCGGCGGTTATGCGTGATGGACATCAGCGGATAGACGGCGTGCAGCTCGCGGTCGGTGTCGTCGGGGTAGTGCACCCCGGAAACTCCCAGACACAACTCGAATCGCTGCTCGTCGCGCAGCGCCTGGGCCACCGCCACCAGATGCGCGCGGCGCACCTCGATGGTCAGCTCGTCGCGGAACACCACGACACATTCGATGGCGGCGGCGAACTGGTCCTGGCCGAGTGCGGCGGCCAACGTGTCGACGACGTCGTCGAAGTAGCCGCCGTACGGCCGCGGCGAGCTGCCGGGCAGCGCCACTTCCCGGACCAACCGGCCGTAACCCGACGTGTCACCGCTGCCGCGCACGCCGAACATGCCGCGCCGGGTCCCGATGATCTCCGAACCCGTCGCCTCTGCGCCGTTGGGTGTGTCGGTCATGGCCGCAGTAGTCCCTTCAGCTCGATGGTGGGTCGTGCCTGCAGGGCAGCTTCCTCGGCCGCGGCGATGGCTTCGGCTCGATTGACGCCCAAGGGCATCTCCTGAATCTTGGCGTGCAGCTTCAGGATTGCGTTGAGCAGCATTTCGGGCCGCGGCGGGCAGCCCGGCAGATAGATGTCGACCGGCACGATGTGGTCGACGCCCTGCACGACGGCGTAGTTGTTGAACATGCCGCCGGAGGATGCACACACACCCATGGCCAGCACCCATTTGGGCTCGGCCATCTGGTCGTAGACCTGGCGCAGCACCGGCGCCATCTTCTGGCTGACGCGGCCCGCGACGATCATCAAATCGGCCTGACGCGGCGTCGCGGAGAACCGTTCCATGCCGAAGCGGGCGATGTCGAACCGCGGGCCGGCGGTGGCCATCATCTCGATGGCGCAGCAGGCCAGCCCGAAGGTGGCGGGCCAGAGCGACCCTTTGCGCACGTACCCCGCGACCTTCTCGACAGTGGACAGCAGGATGCCGCCGGGCAGACGTTCTTCGAGTCCCATCGGTCGTCAGTCCCAGCTCAGTCCGCCGCGCCGCCAGATGTACGCATAGGCGACGAACACCGTCAGCATGAACAGCAGCATCTCCACCACTGCGAACACCCCCAGCGATTCGAAGGAAACGGCCCAGGGATACAGGAAGACGATCTCGATGTCGAAGACGATGAACAGCATGGCGGTCAGGTAGTACTTGACCGGGAATCGCTGGCCGGTGGTCTCATGTCCCGGTGAGCCCGGCGCCATCGGTTCGATGCCGCACTCGTAGGCCTCGAGTTTGGCCCGGTTGTACCGGCGGGGGCCGATGACCAGCGCGATTCCGACCGAACCGACTGCGAACGCAGCCGCGATCGCGCCGAGTACCAGGATGGGGATGTAGACGTTCATACGTTCGTCATGCCCTGTGCGGCTCCCTCGTCGAGCTGTCGATGTGAGCTGGCCCACAGCTTAGCTCGGTTAACGGAACGGCCGCCGCATTTTGGCTAGGATCATGATCAGTTCCTGATGTTCCCGCGCTCCGCCGCTGCTGACGCGAAGAGTGAACGGCCACAGGCTATTTCGTGCTGGTTACCGCAACATTTCACTGGTGCGGCGACAACACCGACACCACTGCCTCGCCGAGCCGGATCGGGTCGATCGGGTGGGGCACCGCAGCCTCTGCGCGAGACCAGGAGGCCAGCCAGGCGTCGTCCGGACGGCCGGTGAGCACCACGATCGGCGGGCAGTTCACGACCTCGTCCTTGAGCTGCTTGGCCAGCCCCATCCCGCCGGCGGGCGTGGCCTCCCCGTCGAGGATGGCCAGATCGATGCCGCCGGCGTCGACAGAACTCACCACCACCGGCGCCGTCGCCACCTCGAGATACGTCAGGTCGGGCAGGTCCGGATGAATGCGCCGCCCCAGGGCGGTGCGCACCTGATCGCGGGTGTTCGGATTGTCGCTGTACACCAGGATCTTGAGGGCAGGGTCGGCCACCTGCCCAGGCTACGACAGTCCGGTCGACAGGAAGGCCGCGTTTGGCCTACTCGTCCTCGTAGCCCGGGTGGTCCACGTCGAGGCGATGACGTACCAGTGCTCGCAGCGTGGGGAAGAGTTCATCGTGGCGGTCATCGAAGTCACCGGCGCGAATGGCGTGCGCCAGCGCTTGCTCGTCGTGGTAGCCGAGCAGTCCGGGTTCCGGACCGACCTGGCCGAGCTCGCGTTCGACGATCCGCAGCGCGTTCGCCGCGACGCGGGCATGGAAGTTCACCGCGCCCGCGTCGGCGAGCCGACTATCGGGTCCGGTGGCCTCTCGCACCTCGGTCTCCAGGAACTCGGCCACCGCGGCGACCAGTTCGGCGGCGGTCGGCCGGTAGTGGCTCATCGGGCCTCCAGGAGGCCCAGCAGGTCCCATTCGGTCTCGCACACCCGGCGGCCGATGGCCGCCAACTCCACCGATCTGGTCTGGCCCGAGAGGTGGCGCTGCGCCTGGTACCGGCAGATGATGCCCCAGCGCAGGGTGGCCGACACCAGCCACCAGTGAAAGGTCTTGCGATCCAGAGTGATCGAGCTGGACCGCTCGTAGGCGGTGAGAAAGTCGCCGATGCTGCCCAGGCCGCCGGCGTCCAGCGCGCGCGGTGCTCCGAATCGCCAGGCTCGGATGCAGAACCAGGCCAGGTCCTCGGCGCGCGAGCCCAGATGGGTGAGCTCCCAGTCGAGCACGGCCGAAAGCCGGCTGCCATCGATGATCAGGTTGCCCATCCGGAAGTCGCCGTGAACCAGCACCGGGTCGCCGATGTCCGCGGGCTGATTGCGCTCCAACCATCGGAAAGCCCATTCGAAAGTGGCTGTCGTGTCACCGATCTCATCGAGCTCGTGCCGCCACGAACCCAGTTGGTCCGCACTCGACAGCCCGATGCCGGTGGGGTCGGCGCGGTGGATGGATGCCAGGGCTTCGGCGCACTGTTCGAGAAGGGTAGCCCGGCCTTCGTCATCGAGGGACCGCTGGATTTTGCGTACGATGGTCTCACCGGGCACGAAGTCGCATACCAGAAATGGATTGCCCAGGGCCTCAGACGAATTGCTCGCTGCCAGCACCTGCGGCACCGGTGCACCTGTGGCTGCGGCCCGGGACAGCGCCGCGGCTTCCAGTTCCATGCCGGCGTGGATTTCGTCGGGCGGGCCGACGCGCAGGATCAATTGGCGGACATCGTCGGCACTGGCCGCGGAGAACGCCCACGTCGCACGGCTGGCGCCGCCGGTCAGCTCGCGCAGGTTCTCGACCTGGACATCGCCGAGCGCGGGGGCCAGCACCCGGGTCAGTGCCGCGGAATCGATCACTTGCGTCCGAACTTCAGCATCCGTTGCGCCACCCGGCGAATCTGAATCTCTTCGGCGCCCTCGGTGATCCGGTAGCGACGGTGATGCCGGTAGATGTGCTCGAACGGCTCGTGCCGGCTGTAGCCGATGCCGCCGTGGATCTGCATGGCCCGGTCGGCGGCCTCGCACACCAGTCGGTTGGCGCGGTAGTTGGCCATCGACACCTTGTGGGAGACCTGCATGTGGTGATCCCGGTCCAGGTGCCAGGCGGCGTAATACACCAGAAGTCGGACCATCTGGGCCTCGGTCTGCAGCTCGGCCAGTGGCCACTGCACGGCCTGGTTGACCGAAAGCGGCTTGCCGAACACGACGCGCTCGCCGGCATACTGCGCGGCGCGGTCGATGCAGTACTGGGCGGCTCCCAGGCTGCTCGCGGCCTGCCGAATCCGGTTCTCATGGAGGAACGTCTGGCCGACCTCCAGGCCATGATCCACCTTGCCGAGCACCGCATCATCGGGCACGCGAACGTCTTTCAGTTCGACCTCGCCGTGGTCGCTGGGCATGTTGAACGTCCACCAGTAGTACGGCACGGTGAAGCCGGGCGTGTCGGTGGGGACCAGGAAGGCGGTGATGCCGACCGCCTGACCGGGTTCACCTGACGTGCGGGCGAAGATGAGGTCGTGGGTGGCCCGGTGTACGCCGGTGTTCCAGCGCTTGCGGCCGTTGATGATCCAGCCGTCACCGTCGCGGACCGCGGTGGTCTCCAGCCAGGTGGCGTCGCTGCCGTGGTCGGGTTCGGTGAGGCCGAACGCCATGGACCGCGCACCGGTGATCATGGCCTCGACCCATTCGGCCTTCTGGGCTTCGGTGCCGAACCGGCTCATCATGATGACCTGAGGGAAGTTCCCGACGATCGACGACTCGTCCTGCAGGTCGTTGTGCAGGCCGAGACCCTTGTGCGCCAGGTGTTCCCGGATGACCGCCATGTCCAGGTTGGTGCCGTCGCGGCCGCCGAATTGGCTGGGCAGGCCGTATCTCAGCCAGCCGGCGGCGTCGGCTCGGCGACGCATCTCGTCGAGCAGGTCCTCCCATTCCCGGGTTGGTACGCCGCCGTTCTCGAGGTCGGTGCGGGCGAACTCGCGGCGCCGGTCGAAGTACTGCATGTTCTCGCGTTCCAGCGGCTTGATCTCGGCCTCGATGAATGCGTCCATCTCGGCCAGCAGGCCCGGAAGGTGTTCCGGTAGAGCGAAATCCACGGTGATTCCTCTTTCGGTCAGAAGCCGTACAGGGTTTTCTTCCAGATGGTCGACAGCGTGGTGATGGCGTCCTCGTCGCTGATCTGCAGTTCCGATCCCGGATTGCCGACCACCACCACGGTGAAGTTCTCGAACAGCAGCGCGATGGCAGCCGCGATGTGTTCGGGATTGAGGCCCTGCGCGTAGCCCTGTTCGGCGGCGTGGCGCACCGAGTCGGCGACCATGTCCATGCCGAAGCGGCGGAACTCGTGCTGCACCTTGGCGAATCGGGGCTGGGTCGCGCCCAGCTGGGCGACCGCGATCATGATGCCGATGTTCTGCTTGAACAGATTCCAGTACCCGGTCACCACCGTGGCGAAGTAGTCGGTGTTCTCGGGGGATTCCGGCAGCGGCACGCTCATTCCCGAGGGGGTGACGATGTCATGCAGGAATGATTCGGCCAGCTCGGCCAGCAGGTCTTCCTTGTCGTCGAAGTAGCGGTAGAACACTGCCGATGACTTGCCCGCGGCCGAGGTGATGTCGGCCAGTGTGGTGCCGTGAAAGCCCCGTTCGGCGAACAGCTTCCGCGCCGCGAGTTCGATGGCCTCGCGGGTCTGGCGACCCTTGGCGGTCAGAGTGTCGGCCGGCATGCTCAGCCCAGCAGCCGGTCGCCCGCGCGCAGCAGCGCGCTGGGCAGCTCGTGGCCGACGACGCGCTGCGCCACCATGGCCGCATCGATGGCCAGGTCCAGGTTGATGCCGGTGTCGATGTCGCTGTCCCGCAACAGGTAGACCAGATCCTCCGTCGCGATGTTGCCTGTCGCGCCCGGGGCGAACGGGCAGCCACCCAATCCGCCCACCGACGCATCGAGCCGGGTCACGCCGGCTTGCACGGCGGCGTAGGCACTGGCCAGACCCGCCCCGCGGGTGTTGTGGAAATGCGCGCCGAGGGGCAGGGCTCCGATGACGGGGCGGACCCGGGTGATCAGGTCGGTGACCCGTCGCGGGGTGGTGGTACCGATCGTGTCCGCGATGGCCACCCGGTCTGCACCGAATTCCAATGCCGCTGTGGCGATCTCGACGACCCGGATCGGATCGGTCGGGCCGTCGAAGGGGCAGTCCCAGGCCGTCGCGATGATGACCTCGGCACTCGCACCGCTGTCGTGGGCCAAGCCCACGATGTCGGCGATCAGTGTCGTGGAGTCGGCGCTCGACCGGCCGACGTTTGCCTGGCTGTGACTGTCTGCGGCAGACACCACGTACTCCAGGGAACGGATGCCCGCGGCGAGCGCGCGGCCCGCACCGCCGGGGCCGGCCACCAGCGCGGAGAACTCGACGCCGGGAAACGCTGCCAGCGCCGCTGCCACCTCGGGGGCATCGGCCAGCGCGGGCACCTTGGACGGCGACACGAAAGCGGTGGCCTCGATCTCTTGCACGCCCGTGGCGACGATGGCCTGGAGTAGTTCAAGCTTGGCGGACAACGGAATCGGGTCCTCGAGCTGAAGCCCGTCGCGCAGGCAGACTTCACGGATGGTGACGTAGGACGGCAGATCGGTCACAGCACGCCCTCCGCACGTAGCGCCGCCAACTGTTCGGCGTCGAGACCGAGCAACCGGCCGTACACCTCGTCGTTGTCCTGACCAGGGCGCGCCGATCCGGCGTTGCGGATGGTTCCGGGTGTGTCCGACAGCACCGGTACGACGCCAGGTCCCTTCACGTTGCGCTGCACACGCTCGTCCCAGTGGTCGGCAATCATGTTGCGCGCCTGCAGCTGTGGGTCTTGCACCACCTCGGCGACGGTGTTGATCGGCCCGCTGATCACCCCGGCCTCCGATAACGTGGCGATGATGTCCTGTGGCTCACGCTCGGCAGCCCAGCCGCCGATGAGCTTGTCGAGTTCGTCCTGGTTGCGGCCGCGCGCCAGATGGTCGACGAACCGCTCATCGGTCGCCAATTCTGGCCGCCCCATCGCCTGGCACAGCCGCCGGAACACGGTGTCCTGATTGGCCGCGATCACCACCCAGCTGCCGTTCGCGCTCTGGTAGATGTTCGACGGTGCGATGCCTTCGAGGCGGGTGCCGGACGGCCCGCGCACCACGCCACCGATGTCGTAGTCGGGGATGGTGGATTCCTGGATGGCCAAACAGGATTCGGTCAGCGCGGTGTCGACCACCTGCCCCTCACCGGTGACGCTGCGCCGATACAGCGCGGCAAGCGCTCCCTGCGCGGCAAACATGCCGGCGAGGCTGTCGCCCAGCGACAGCGCCAGCCGCGGGGGAGGTCCGCCGGGAAAGCCGTTCATGTGCCGCAGCCCGCTGGCCGCCTCGGCGACCGACGCGTAGCCGGCCTTGCCGGCGTCGGGACCGGTCTGCCCGTAACCCGATACCCGCACCAGGATGATGCCGCGATTATGTTCGCGCAGCACGTCGTAGCCCAGGTTCCACTTCTCCAGGGTGCCCGGCCGGAAGTTCTCGACGATGACATCGGACTGCTTGACCAGCTCGAGGAACAGTGCCCGGCCGCGTTCGGTGCGCAGGTCCAGGGTCACCGCCTTCTTGTTGCGCGCGTGGACCGTCCAGAAGAAACGGTTTCCGTCGAGTTCGGCCTGACCCCAGGTCCGCAACGGATCGGGGGAAGCAGGCAACTCGATCTTGAGCACCTCTGCGCCCATGTCGCCGAGCAGCCGGCCCGCGAAGGGGCCCGAGATCAGGGTGCCGAGTTCGATGACCCTGACGCCGTCGAGTGCGCCGGTAGTGGTCATCTGGAGAACCCTTGCCGGTGTAGCCAATCCGTGCAGATCCCGACGGCCTGGCGCAGCGTGCCGCGCTGGTCCGGGCCGGAGTAGTAGTGGTTGGCGCCCGGGATCTCGTGCATCTCCTTATCGGGATGTCCGATGGCCTCGTACAGCCGCCGCGTGTGGCTCGGGGTGCAGGCGTCGTCGGCGAGGTTACCGATCACCAGCGTCGGCACCGCGATATCCGGGCCGGCCTTCACGGCGTCACCGTTGGCATCGTCATAGCTCCACTGTGACAGCCAGCTGCGCAACGTACAGAACCGGGCAAGGCCGACCGGGCTCATGTTCACCACTTGAGGGTCCCCCAGATAGCACTGCCCCGGGGTGCGGTCGTTGGGATCGACCGTGGGATCGAGCCAGCGTGGGTCGGCCATGGTGCCGTGGACGACGAACGCGAACTCGTCATCGGGGCGGCCCGCGGCCTTGAGTTCGGCGAGCTTTTCCTTGACCCACTTGGTGATTCGTCGATTCCGGGCGATCTGCGCGTCGTGGTACCGCTGCAGGAACTCATGGGTGTAGGGCGGCTGGTTCGGGTTGTCCGGGTTGTAGAGGTCGAGTTCCGGATCGCGCTTGGACGGGTCGTTCTCGTCGAGGATCGACGCGTCCATCCACTCGGTCATGGTGCCGTGCCGGCTGATGTGGGCGGCCAGCAGCATGAGACCGTCCGCCGGGATGAGACCCAGCTTCGTCAGGTCGGGCCCGTCGCCGGACGGGCTGGCCGTCACCGTCGGGTGCTGCGCCTGCTGCTGGTAGAACACCGACAGCGAGCCGCCGCCACTCCACCCGGCCAGTACGACCTTGTCGTAACCCAACCGGTTCTTGGCGTCCTTGATGCACTCGCCGAGGTCCTCGACCACCTTCTCCATCAGGAGCGCCGAGTCGGTGCCACGGAACCGGCTGTTGCAGTAGATGACGTGGTGGCCGGCGCGCGCCAGCGCGTTGATCATCGGCAGGTACGCGCCGCCGCCGATCGGATGCATGAACACCAGGACGGTGTCCGATGCCTTGTTCTTGGGCTTCAGTAGATAGCTCTCCAGCACCACGAGTTCGGCGACGCCGCCGTACACATCGCGCACCGACGAGTTGTTCTGGTACGCAACCAGATACGGGATGCGGTCATAGTCGTGCTTCACGGGTGAATCGATCGTTGTCATCGCTGTCCTTTGTTCTTCGCGCCAGCGCTCATCACTAGTGCTGTCCCAGGTCGTTGGCGAGGATTTCGGCGGATGGGGTGAGGCGCCGGCGGGTGTCGATGGCGATCACCGACCAGTCGACGCGGTCGTATTGGTCGAACTTGCGCCGGGCACGCTCGCGCGCGGCTTCCGGTGCGCCGTGGTGAACGCCTTGCGGCGCATGGGAAACCAGGCCCGGCGGCATCGGAATGCCGTACAGCGAGCCCGCGTGGAAGAACGCGATCTCGTCGTAGTCGACGTTGCGGTGATACCACGGCGTGCGCTCGGTACCCGGCACGCTCTCGGCGGGCTTGGGCAGGAAGTTCATCACGTAGACGCCGGTCGCCTGCATGAACAGGTGCACCGTCGGCGGGAGGTGCACGCTCTCGGACGTGATGACGGTGTAGTCCTCGATGTTGAAGGTGAACGGGAAGTTGTCACCTCGCCAGCCCTCCACATCGAGCGGATTGTGTTGGTAGAAGAGCGAAGTCGGACCGCCTTCATGCATCAGCCGGACCTCGTATTCGTCCCGGCCGTCGTCGTCGATCGGCTCCGGTTCAGGGATGGTGACCTGAGCCGGGTCGAATGGGAAGTGCCGTCCCAACGTGCCCGCCGGCGGTACCCGGAAGTCGTCGGTGGCCTGAATCATCAGCCACGTGCTCTCACTGTCCGGCACCTGCCGGAACGTGCATGCCTTGGGGAGGTAAACCCAGTCACCCTCGCGGTAGCGCAGCGGCCCGAACTCGGTCTCCAGCAGCCCAGAACCCTTGTGCACGAAAAGGAGTAGATCGCCGTCGACGTACCGGACGAAGAACGGCATCTCAGCGCTCCGCCGGCTCAGCAGCACCTGGCAGTCGGCGTTCGAGAACATCAGCAGGGGAGTGCCCTGAGGGTCCGTCGCGTCCGACGGCTTCAGCTCGGACGACAGCACGTCGGTGGGGCGCAGTGGGCCGACGGTGCGATACGCCGTGGGGTCGTTGCGCCGGTACATGTTGGCGGTGCGACCGACGAATCCGCCGCGCCCGAGCTCATCGTCCTTGAGGCCGTCCAGGTCGGCGTGTACCCGCTTCGGGGTCCGGCCTTTTCGCAGGTGGACGAATGATTCCATGCTGGGCTCCTCGTAGCTCACGCAGCAAAACTAAAAGTGACATTACTTTTGGTTCAGTTGGTAGGCAAGGACCAATTCGGGCAAACGTCAGACCATCGACGTCCGCGGAATCTTCATCCCGAGTGCGAGTGCGCCGGCCAGTTCCCGGCTGGTGTCGTAGTCGAACACCACGTGACCGGCCAGTACGTCGACGTCACGCTTGAACCGTTGCATCGGGCTGGACAGGAAGTGGATGCTGGCGCCGCCGGCACCGAGGAGATTGCCGATCACCGCGCGCGATTCGGCGACGATGTGGGCGGCTGTCAAGCGGGCCTGCGCACGGACAGCCTTCTCGACGGAATCGCCGGCGACGACGATCTCCTCGACCTCACCGACGGTGTCGGCGAGCAGGCCGCGCAGTGATCGCAAGCGCACGTGCGCTCCGGCCAAGTGCGCCTGGGCAATTGGCTTGTCCTTCTGCATGACACCCTCGTAGGGGAGCACCCGCTCGGCAAGTCGTTGCGCATAGATCTCGGTGACCCGCTCGGCGCTGCCGAGGGCGGGCATCGCCGCCAGTAGTGCCAGGGCGGGCACCATCGGCCAGCGGTAGGTGGCACTGTCGTGGAGTCCTGCGCCGGGAGCGGTGCCGGCATAGATGTCGGTCACCTTGACCAGACGGTGCTCGGGCACGAAGACATCGGTCGCGATGGCGTCGTTGGACCCCGTGGCCCGCATGCCGTCGGTGTGCCAGACGTCGTCGACGGTGACGTCGCCGATCGGCAGCAGGGCGAGGGCCGGGTAGATGCCGTCATCGGGGCCGCAGAGTGCCGCGACGATGATCCAGTTGCCGTGCATGACTCCGGTTGCCCAGGACCAACGTCCGGAAAGGCGGATACCGCCGTCGACGGGCAGCCCTCGACCCGTCGGGGCCAGCGGTGCCGGCGCGAGGAAGGACCGGCTGGCGAAGGCCTCCTGCTGGGCCTGCTCGCCGAACAGTGCCAGCATCCAGTTGTGCAGGGTCAGGAATCCGATGGTCCAGGCACTCGAGGTGCAGCCGTGCGCGAGGCGGCGGACCGGATCGAGGATGGCGGAGAACGGTGCCTGCTGCCCGCCGTAGCGGGCGGGTACCAAAAGTTCGGTGAATCCGGAAGCGATGAGGTCGCGCACGGTGTCGTCGGGAAGGCGGCGGAGTCTTTCCGCCTCGGCGGCGCGTTCGCCGAGTGCCGTTACGAATCCATCAGTGATGCCGGCCTGCGTACTCAACATGAGCCGAACCGTACCATACCTTTTGGTATGGAAGTCAGGTCGCGAGCATCAGATCGAGAAACCGCGCACTGCGGGCCGCCAGACGCGGATGCGGTGCGTCGCCTGCGAGGTGCAGGAATCCGATGCCGGCGGCGAACGTGGCGTCGGCCCGCAGCTCGGCCTCGTCGGCGTCGAAGCCGTAGTCCTCGAAGGCGCGTCGGACTGCCGCGAGGATGCGGCGGTCCGCGGCGCGCACACTCTCGGCGACGGCCTGGTCGGAGCGAGCCCATTCCCGCATCGCGCGTTCCAGCGTCCAGTGCCTCGGGCTGACCAGCGAATTCATCATCCGGATCAGTCGGTCCCGTGGTGGCAGCGCATCGATCTCCTCGATCTGGCTGCGGTCCGCATCGCGGAGCTCGCTCCAGCCCTGAACGAGAGCCGTCCGGTAGGCGGCGATGTTGTCGAAATGCCAGTAGAAGCTGCCCTTGGTGACCCCCAACCGAGCGCACAAGCGGTCGATCTTCAGGGCTTTCAACCCTTCCTCGGCGAGGATCGCGTACCCGGCCGCGAGCCAGTCATCAATGCCCAGCCGGTTGCCCGATCTGGTGTCCGGCAGCTCGTCGACGTCGTTCCGATCGCTCGTCACAAACGGCAGCCTACGGCCGGATGAACACCGCGTACCGCGAAGGCAAGGTGATAGCTGAACGGTACGAAGTCCGCAA
This sequence comes from Mycobacterium sp. FW102-FHT13B02, assembly GCF_058790275.1. Taxonomy (NCBI): domain Bacteria; kingdom Bacillati; phylum Actinomycetota; class Actinomycetes; order Mycobacteriales; family Mycobacteriaceae; genus Mycobacterium; species Mycobacterium sp. FW102-FHT13B02. The sequence continues at coordinate 207,584 of NZ_JBYTCM010000003.1, read as the reverse complement.
CAACCTGGTCTCAAGCGCGATTCGGGGGTTCCTCGGCATGTCGCATGCGTGTTTTACTGCCCACAGACAACTGAATCCATCGGTGCGTTCAGTTCCCGTACCAGGCTGAGCCCGCCGCACACGGCTGCGAGAAATCGCGGCCGTGCCACCAGCGCCGTCTGATCGCGCCGAGTGGGCACGATACCCGGTACCTGATACTGAAATGGGATTGTGAATGTTCGTTGACAAGATTCGCGGCCGCCTGGCACGCAGGATCGCCGGCGCCGTCTCGGCCGCCGTCCTGCTCCCGGGTCTCATCGGACTTGCCGGCCAGACAGCCACCGCAGGCGCGTTCTCGCGTCCCGGCCTGCCGGTCGAATACCTCCAGGTCCCGTCGCCGGCGATGGGACGCGACATCAAGGTGCAGTTCCAGAGCGGTGGTAACGGGTCGCCGGCGGTGTACCTGCTCGACGGTCTGCGCGCCCAGGACGACTACAACGGCTGGGACATCAACACCGCCGCCTTCGAGTGGTACCTCAACTCCGGTCTGTCGATCGTCATGCCCGTCGGTGGCCAGTCCAGCTTCTACAGCGACTGGTACAAGCCGGCTTGCGGTAAGGCCGGTTGCTCGACGTACAAGTGGGAGACCTTCCTGACCCAGGAGCTGCCGCAGTGGCTGCAGGCCAACCGCGAGGTCAAGTCGACCGGTATGGCGGCAGTTGGTCTGTCGATGGCGGGTTCGTCGGCGATGACCCTCGCCATCTGGCACCCCGAGCAGTTCATCTACGCCGGCTCGATGTCGGGCTTCCTCAACCCGTCCGAGGGCTGGTGGCCTTTCCTGATCAACGTCTCGATGGGTGACGCCGGTGGTTACAAGGCCGACGACATGTGGGGCTCGACGGGCGACCCGAACAACGCCTGGCAGCGCAACGACCCGATGGTCAACATCGGCAAGCTGGTCGCCAACAACACCCGCCTGTGGGTCTACTGCGGCAATGGCAACCCCAGCGAACTCGGTGGCGACAACGTGCCGGCCAAGTTCCTCGAGGGCCTGACCATCCGCACCAACCGCACCTTCCAGGACAACTACCTGGCCGCGGGCGGCAACAACGCGGTGTTCAACTTCCCCGACAGCGGTACCCACGACTGGGGCTACTGGGGCCAGCAGCTGCAGGCCATGAAGCCCGACCTGCAGCGCGTGCTCGGCGCCAACGCGTCGTCGTAACCGTCACCTCAACAACGAACAGGCCCCGGGAGCAATCCCGGGGCCTGTTCGTTTGTGCCGGTGAGCAGCTACCGCGCTCGCGACGGCGCTGCGGTCACTTGAGCTGTGCCGACGACAGGCCCAGCAGGCGGCGTGCCACCACGAGCTGCTGAATCTGCTGGGTGCCTTCGAAGATGTCGAGAATCTTCGAGTCACGCGCCCACTTCTCCAGCAGGGTGGTCTCGGAATAGCCGGTGGTGCCGGCCAATTCGACTGCCTTGAGGGTGACGTCAGTGCCCATGCGCCCGGCCTTGGCCTTGCTCATGGACGCTTCCTTGGAGTTCGGGACCTTGTTGTCGGCCTGCCAGGCAGCGCGCAGCGACAGCAGGTACGCGGCCTCCCAGTCGGACTCCATCCGCAGGAACTCGGCGGCCGGGGCGCTCTGCGCGTGCGCCGGCTTGTCGTAGGAGATCTCGATGCCCGCGTCGGTCAGGATCGCCCGCAGCTCCTCCAGAGCGGCGCGGCCCACGCCGATGGCCATGGCGGCCACCATCGGGCGGGTGTTGTCGAAGGTCTCCATGACCCCGCCAAAGCCCTTGTCCACCTTGACCTCCGGATCACCGAGGAGGTAGTCCTTCGGGATTCGGCAGTTGTCGAATCGGATGACCGCGGTGTCGGAGGCCTTGATGCCGAGCTTGTGCTCGAGGCGCTCGACGATGACGCCCGGGTGCTCACGCGGCACGACGAACGACTTGATGGCGGCCCGGCCCAGCGACTTGTCGACCGTCGCCCACACCACGATGTGGGTGGCGCGCGAGCCGGCGGTGACGAAGATCTTCTCACCATTGAGGACGTACTCGTCGCCGTCGAGCACGGCGGTGGTCGTGACCGCCGCGGAGTCGGAACCGAAGCTGGGTTCGGTGATGGCCATGGCGGCCCACACCTTGCCCCACTTGGACAGCTGCTCCTTGGTGGCGACCGCGGAGATGGCGGCGTTACCGAGGCCCTGGTAGGGCACGGTCAGCAGCAGGGCGACGTCGCCCCAGCTGACCTCGAGTGCGTTCAGCAGCGCAGACATGTTGGCGCCGTTTATATTTGCGTGCTTGCTCTTGGACTCGTTCGCCGAGAAGCCGGCACCGGCCACCGAGACGGTGTTCGATTCCTGCACACCCTCGAACAGGCTGGCCAGTGTGTCGAGCTCCGACGGGTAGGCGTGCTCGGCCAGGTCGTACTTCCGGGAGATCGGGCGGAGCATCTCGGCGGCGCCCAGGTGACCCGTTTCCGCGACCGCCTTCAGCTTGCGGGGCAGTTCCAAATTGATTGCCATGATTGGTCTTTCGGGAGAGTTGGAAGATTGAGGATCAGGGGCCGGTCTACAGGATGACGACACCCTCGGCGACGCCGACGGCCCGCAGATCGCGGTACCAGCGCTCGACCGGGTGTTCCTTGGTGTAGCCGTGACCACCGAGCAGTTGCACGCCGTCGAGGCCGATCTGCATGCCCTTGTCGGTGGCGAACCGCTTGGCCAGGGCGCCCTCACGCAGGAACGTCATGCCCTGCTCGGCACGGGACGCGCCGCGCCAGACGATCAGCCGCAGGCCGTCGAGTTCGATGGCGATGTTGGCGCACATGAACGCCACCGACTGGCGGTGGGCGATGGGCTCGCCGAACGCCTCGCGCTCCTTGACGTAAGGCACCACGTAGTCGAGCACCGCGTGCGACGTGCCGACTGCCAGTGCGGCCCAACCCAATCGGGACAGCGCGATGGCCTCGGAGTAGTCGTTGTCGGTGGCCTCGTCCTCGCCGAGACGGTTGGCCAGCGGAACCGCGACGTTGTTCAGCTCGATCTTGCCCAGCGCTGCGGCGCGGATGCCCATGCTCGGGTCGGCCGTGATCGACAGGCCCTCGGAGCTGGACTCGACGATGAACAGCGCCGGCTTGCCGTCGAGCTGCGCGCCGATGATGAACAGCTCGGCGTCTGCGGCGGCCGGAACCAGCGACTTGACGCCGTTGAGGCGGTAACCGCCGGGGGTCCGGATCGCGGTGGTCCGCAGCGCGGTCGGGTCGAACAGTGCGTGCGGCTCGGCGATGGCCACACATGCCTGCGGCACGTTCTCGCCGGCGAACGACGGCAGGTAGGTGGCCTGCTGGCCGGCGCTGCCCCAGCGGGTCAGCGCCGACGCCACGCCGCCGGGCGCCAGGATCGGCAGGGCCAGTCCCATGTCGCCGTAGGCCAGCGCCTCGGCGACCAGTGCCGTGGTGACGGTGTTCTGGGAGGCGGCGATGCCGTCGAACTCCTCGGGCACGTTGATCGCGGTGATGCCGAGCTCGGCGGACTTGGCGATCAGGTCCGCCGGGTAGGCCGCGGCCGCGTCGGCGTCGTGTGCGGCCGGCCGCAGGATCTCCTCGGAGAACTCGCGAACGGTCTCGACGATCATTTGCTGGTCTTCGTCCGGAGTCAGGTCGAAGTAATCCGAACCGCCCGGCTTCAGGCGCGTCGGGGCGCCATTGATTCCGGGAATGCGCTTGAACGTCCGGCCCGCGGCACCGGCGGTGGAGAACGCCGTCTTGACGCCGTACTTCAGGCCGCGGTTCATCGGGTCGCGCAGGTTGTACTTGTCGAGGAATTCCTGGCCGACAAAAGGAGTGATCAGCGCCAGACCGATGTCGGTCGCTGTCCGCTTGTGCCGTTGCAGGCCGATGGCGCTCTCCGGGCCCTTGCGCACGGGGCGCTGGGAGGAACCGGCAGCTGTGCCGTTCTGGGGAAGGGTGTTGGTCATTTCGACAGCCTCGCGTCGTTGGGGCAGTGCGTTATGACCGTATCTTACTCCGGAGTAAGGTACGACGCTCGTGTTATCAACTTCACATTTGCGGGCCGCGGGGCAGATGCCCGAAAACCCGCGCTGAGCGCGGGTTTTCGGGGGGTGGATGCCAGGATCAGGACAGGGCGGCGAGCACTTTTTCGTGGAGCAAGCCGTTCGTCGCGACGGCGCTGCCGCCGTGTGGCCCGTGGGCGCCGGCCAAGTTGGTGAACGACCCGCCGGCCTCCCGCACGACGACGTCCAGCGCTGCCAGATCCCACAGCTTGACCTCCGGTTCGACGGCGATGTCGACCGCGCCTTCGGCCAGGAGGCAGTACGACCAGAAGTCGCCGTAGGCCCGCACCCGCCACACCGCGTCGGTCAGCGCGACGAACGCCTCGCGGCGGTCCTCCCAGCCGGTGGTCAGATCTGAATAGGACAGACTTGCCGCGTCCAGTGCGTCGACACCCGATACCGAGATGCGCCGGGTCTGTCCGCCGAACGAGCTGAACGCACCCTGGCCCGTGCCGGCCCACCAACGGCGGCCGAGGGCCGGAGCGCTGACGACGCCGACGACCGGCACGCCGTCGTCCAGCAGGGCGATCAGCGTCGCCCACACCGGGACCCCGCGAACGAAGTTCTTGGTGCCGTCGATGGGGTCGATCACCCATTGCCGCCCGGCGAAAACCGCTGTGCCACCGTATTCTTCACCCAGCAGCGCGTCGTCCGGCCGCGCTGTGGACAGGGTCTCCCGCAGCACCCGTTCCACGGACTGGTCGGCATCGGTCACCGGCGTCAGATCAGGCTTGGTCTCGATGCGCAGATCCAGTGCGCCGAAGCGGTCCAGCGTCACGGCATCGGCCTGGTCGGCCAATCTCAGGGCGAGAGTGAGGTCGTCTGCGACATTGCTCATGCGCAATCCGCCTTCGCTACTTGCTGGGTACTCATGGGTGCAGTCCTACCATGAGTACGTGTGGGAATTCGTCGTGCTCATTGTCTTGCTCGGAGCGCTCGTGCTGCTGGCCGTTCCGTGGCTGCGGCGTACACGTAGCGGGGAAAGTGGCACGCTGCTGATCACCGGCGTCAGTCCACGGCCCGATGCCGCGGGGGAGCAGTACGTCACCGTCGCCGGAGTCATCAACGGCCCCAGTGTGAATGAGCACGAGGTGTACGGCCGCATCGCGATCGACGTGGCCAATTGGCCCGCCGTGGGCCAGCTGGTGCCCGTCATCTACTCGCCCAAGAACCCCGACAACTGGAACTTCGCGCCGCACGCCTCGCAGCCGTAGTCCCTCGGCTGTTCTCTCCCAAGCCGTCTGGAAGTTTGCTCAGCACTCTCTGTAATTTCCAGCGAATGGGCTAATTCTCCGGTTTCCCTGTGCTAATAGATTCACTATGCGAATAGCTAGCTATCGCATAGAGCTTGCTGATCCCTCGGTTGGCATCGCTCGCCATTGATCGTCAGCCAGAGTTTTTCCATAAGAAGGGGACCCGAACGCGCATGGCCAAGTCTCAGCTCTCGTCGTACCGCAGGACCGTGAAGATATTCGTGACGGTGCTGACGGGGTGCGGCCTCATGCTTGCGGCACCGGCCGGCATCGCGTCAGCTGGCACCAACCCGCTCGACGGGCTGGGCGGCGCGTTGAACGGTGAGGCTGGCTTCGCGCAGCACTTCGCCACCCACAACATCGGTGGACTCGAAGGCATTGCCGCGATCAACGCAAACGGACTTCAGGCCGGCGTCGGTTCCTTGAGCTCTGGCGTTCTTTCGGGAACGACGGCCACCTCATCGCTGCTCAACTCGGGCGGCAACCTCACGACGTTCGCGGTCCAGGGCATACTGCGGCCCGGCCACTAGCCGGGTGCGCGCGTACAGGTTGTGAGAACTCGGGTGGATAAGCTCTCAGGCGCGCAGAGTGCGCAATTCGGCGGTGAGGTTGGCCCGCGCCGGAGCTTCCCATTCTGCGTGTCCGTGGGGCGTGCGAAACAGTGCTGGCCCAGCCAACAACGATGAGAGCAGGGCTGCGCGGCCCTCACGGAATTGGGCGTCGGGCACATGGGCGTACTCGGCGCGCACTGCCGCCACGTAGCGGGCGTAGCGATCGGCGGGAGACGCCAGGATGCGCAGGTCGGCGTCGCAAAGGGTTTCCCCGTTGCGGTCCCCGGGGCCAGGATCATGAGTGGCGGTCAGGCGTACGAGCCGCGCCACTTCGGTCACCAGGCTGTGCTCGACGTCCAGGTTGAATAGTTCACGTTCGGCGCGGGCGGCGCTTGCCAGCTCGTCGTCCGAGCGCCCGCGATAGACCACATCGTGATACCACGCCGCCAGCCGAACCGCAGTCGGGTCGGTCGCGTGTGCGGCCAACTGGTCAACACTGCGCAGAACATCGCACAGGTGGTCGAGGTCGTGGTAGCGCCGGGACGGTTCAGCCCACGACGCGATCACTGCTCGCCCCATCTCGGCAATGTCAACCGCCGCGCCGGCGTGAGGTGTGAGGAGTTCGTTCCAGGATCGGTGCAGTTCGCCGATCTGGCCGTCGGCGTTGTCCACTGTCACTGTGCGCCGTACAGCGTGAGTTGGATGGAGCGCACTGGTATGCGGCTGTTGTCTACGGCGTTCAACCGTTTGCTCATCGGCCGGCACGTCTCGGACATGAACCGATGCGATCCGCTCATGATCCGCCACCTTTCCTGCCGACTTCGTCGGATGCATGTTAGTCAGCTCATGCGCGACCGGCGCACCATCCTCACTTGCCATTAGGAGCTGGTGCCTGGTTATTGCCACATCGTCGTATTCGCGGACACGGCACGGTCGTAATTGTGGTGCGCATCATGCGCCGCCTGTCGTAGTTTCCCGACCGCCTCACGCATGTTTGACGCCGCTTGCATCCATTCGTCGTGGCGACTTTGATGAGCGTCTGCGGCCGATCCTGCCCATGTCTCGTGTAATCGTGAGACGAGTTGGTCCACGGTTGAAGTGACGGCCTCCGCGCTGTTGTCGAACGCTGCGAGCCTATCGATGAATGAAGACAGGTTTTCGAGTGTGACGCGATAATGGCTCACGATCAGATACTGCTTCCTGCGGAGTTGATATCATAGCCGCCGGCATGGTCCTGTTCGTCATATGCGATCGCTGCACGCATCAATTTCTCGGACGATTCGACGAGGCACTGCACCAGGATTGTCGCGCTGTCGTGCCACTCAGTCCATGCGTGCAAATAAGCGGATGCAGCCTTTCCTTCCCAGTTGTCTGACAGTTGTTCCCACTCCAGGGTTATTTGCGCGAGGTGCTCCCGAAGTTCAAGTGCTTGGTTGGCCACAGCCTGTGCGGCCTCGAAGGTGTTCTGAGTGTTGACCTGTAGTGGATTAGACAATCGAACCACCATGCCGCGCCCCTGCCGCCCCTGCCCATTCTTGCGTCAACCGTTGCCTGAGGTCTGGGTCAGCCTTCAAGCCGTATATCCACAAGCCAAAATCAAAATCTTCATATGAGCTCATGTCGAAGTTGAAATCATCCTCGACCCAGTCGCGGTGGTGGGGATATGTGAGGGATCTGGTGTATGACTCGTGCGTTATCGTCAATTGGGCGAGAGTCTCGTCGAGTTGAGTCCACTGCACATCGCATTTGGAGAGTGCGAATTGAGCATCATGCTCGAATCCGAGGACGAGTGTACGGAAGGAATTATCGAAGTTTACGACAATTTTTTCCGATCCCACAGTGCCGTATCGGCCGGATATTTCCAAAAATTTGAGGTCTTCCGGGGTATCGACGTGTCGGATGTTTTCGATTGTGTGAGTAGAAAGACGATAGTCCGCAACATCGAGCCACTTATCGTGCGAGAGTAACGTCAGTGTTTTGGTATCAGTCATTTTTGGCCCAATCCTAAATCGCCGCCGCCGGTGCGTTGCGATGCATCGATAATTTGTTGGTCGGTCTTTCCTTGCGCTTTGAGATAGTCGTAGGTTGGTCCGAGTGGGTCACCGTATTTTTCTTCGTTCCGACCATATATCTGGCTCTTCATCGGCTCTGGGGTCGCGTCTTTGTATTCTTGCCCGATTGCTCGCCGTTCCGCGTTGGCTGCTCGGGCGATCTGCTCGTCTGACGCACCCGCTTGCCGGAGTTCTTGCACGAGTGACCCAACCTTTTGTTGGACATCCTGGATGTAGTGCTGGCGAAGGGGTGGCAAATGCGCGGTGGCTGGGTCACCCGTAGGTTCGGTCAGGTCTTTTGCTGGATTCATAGCGGCTGAATCAGCCTCCGAGAACGACTCGACCTTGCTGACAGCCTGTTCGACTCCGCCCATCACGCCTTCAGTGGCCTCGGCTGCCTCCTCAGTGCCTTTGATAGCTAGGCGTGCGGTCTGCAATAGACCCCGGAAATCCTCGTATATCTCCATCACTCGTGCTGCCACCCGCGCGACGGCTGCGGACAAAGCGCCGTCGGTGAGGACGTCGAGCAGCGCAAGTCCAATGAGTTCTGCCGCTGCTTCCTCCATTTGGGAATGCGCGTCGTCGATGTGGTGAGCGTGATCGTCGCAATTTTGTGCCAGTTGGTCGTAAGTGCTGGCGACTGAATTGAGGCCGGTTTGCAGTTTGATCAAAGTTACGGTTGCCGAGTCGATCTCGGGGGAGATCTGATTCTCGATGATGGCGATGTTGCCCTGCATCTGGCTGGCGACGGAGCGCAGTTCAGTCGCCGCTGCGCGAAGTGATGTCGCCGCGGCATGTAGGCGATCCTGGTGCCCATTCGGCCAGATGTCACCGACGAGATGCTGGATTTTGGCCCACCACCACGGCTTGCTGCCGTCGTCGCCGCCCGCGGACGATGGCGGAGGTGCAAGGCACATTGAAACAAGGTTGGTCTTGGAGATCCCCAACGCTTCGGGGAGCGGCTTTGGACCCACCACGGATTGGCCATCTGCGTTCAGATGATTGACAGCGGTGGCATCGGTAAGTTCAGCGCAGTTCGCTACCGCGGCCACTGACGAATAGTGAGCTTGAAGTGCCCGGGCGAGTGCCGAGTCAAAGCTGTGGCCCCAGTCTTGGGCGGCTGGATCTGATCCAGCCATACCCCCGATAGATCCCATTGCGGCACTGACTTTGCTGTAGGAGTCAGATGCCGCGTTGGCGTTACCGGCCAGGCCTTTGGCTGCCGCACGCATTTGTGCTGCGTCAACTTTGATAACCGTCATCAACCGCAGCTGCAGCTTGTTCGTGAACCCGAAACTGCCTGCGCACCTCCCCTGAAACAATGCTAGGCGGAGATATCTGAAAGGTTCCTGTAGATATTGACGGCCAGCTTTCGGTTGAGGTGCCGGTGCAACGGCCTCAGCCGTGCGCCACCCGCAACATCGCGGCGACATCGGTCAGCTTCACGCGCGGCCGGTTGCCCTCGCCGGCGGACTGCTCGTGCGCGTCGATGAGGCGCCAGTGGTCATTGGTGACAAGTGCCGGCTGCCGGGACAGGAACCAGGCCTCCAGGTCCTCGCTGTGGGTCGTCCCGAAATCGGCCAACTCGGCGCCGCAGATGTCCTCGATCAGGGTGTTGACGGTGTCCTGCGAGTCCTTCTTGTTGCTGCCGATGACGCCCGACGGCCCGCGCTTGATCCAGCCGACGACGTACTCGTTGCGGCTGCCCTCGACCCGGCCCTCGGTGTGCGGGATGGTCGCGGCGCGCTCGTCGAACGGCAGGCCTTCGGTCGGGACGCCGCGGTAGCCCACCGCCCGCACTACCAGCTGGGCCGGCAGTTCCTCGCGGTGGCCGCTGTCCTTGGCGACGATCCGGCCGCCGTCATCGACCAACTCGTTGTGGCCCAACACGATTGACTCGACGCGCTTGGTGCCCTTGATCTCGATCGGGGAAGTCTGGAACTTGAAGACAATCCGGCGCCGGCGCCCCAGCGCGCCGCGTTCGGCGTAGCCACGCAAGATCTTGATGTTCTGCCGCACGGTCTTGCTCGCGGCTTCCAGTTCCGCGTCGGTGATGCCGTCGACATCAGCAGGATCGACGATCACGTCGACATCGGCCATGGCCGCCAGGTCGCCGAGCTCACGCAGCTCCAGGGTCGTGAACGGAGCCTGTAGCGGGCCGCGCCGTCCGACGATCACGACCTCGCGGACGCCGCGGGCGCCCAAGGCCGTCAACGCGTGGTCGGCGATGTCGGTGTTCGCGAGTTCGCCCGGATCGCTGACCAGGATGCGGGCCACGTCCAGGGCCACGTTGCCGTTGCCGACCACCACGGCCCGGTCCTGCGTGACATCGGGATTCATGCCCGCAAAATGCGGATGCGCGTTGTACCAACCGACGAAGTCGACGGCCGCCACACTGCCTTCCAGCTCCTCGCCGGGGATGCCGAGCGGTCGGTCCGACTGGGCGCCGATGGCGTAGATGACGGCGTCGTACCGCTCGGCTAGCTCTGCGGCCTGCACGTGCTCACCCACGGTGACGTTGCCGAAGAAGCGGAAACGCGGGTCGTCGGCGACCTTGTCGAACTGCGCCGTCACCGTCTTGATCTTCGGATGGTCCGGAGCCACGCCCGAGCGCACCAGTCCCCACGGGGTGGGCAGCATTTCGAGCATGTCGATGCGCACGTCGATCGGTTCTTCTGAATCGGCCTCGGAGGCGGCCTTGGCATCGGCGAATTTCAACAGTGACGCGGCAGCGAAAAACCCTGACGGGCCGGATCCGACAACCGCCACATGGTAAGGGCGCATACGTATGGTTTGCCTTCTTGTTCTGCTCAGTGCGCGCAAGGGGCTGTCGCGACGCGGCCGAGCGGCTTACACGGCGATGCTAAACCGGTCTGTGCGATCAGGGCTTGCAATGTGAAAGTCCGTCTCACTGGTCGGTACCCTCATCATTTGTGGACCTCGACCGTCAAGCCGACATTGCCGCCCTCGACAGCACTCTGACCACTGTGGAGCGGGTGCTCGACGTCGAGGGTCTGCGCGCGCGAATCGCCAAGCTCGAAGATGAGGCATCCGACCCCAAGCTGTGGGACGACCAGGCCAACGCCCAGAAGGTGACCAGCAGTCTGTCGCACGCGCAGGGCGAGCTGCGGCGGGTCGAGGAGCTGCGCGGACGCATCGAGGACCTGCCGGTGCTCTATGAGTTGGCCGAGGAAGAAGAGGGCGCGGCCAAGACCGACGCCATCACCGACGCCGACGCCGAATTGGCCAAGCTGCGCGAGGACATCGAGGCGCTCGAGGTTCGAACGCTGCTCTCGGGGGAATACGACGAGCGGGAAGCTGTCGTCACCATCCGCTCCGGCGCCGGTGGTGTGGACGCAGCCGACTGGGCCGAGATGTTGATGCGAATGTACATCCGCTGGGCCGAGAAGCACGGGTATCCGGTCGAGGTCTTCGACACGTCGTACGCAGAGGAGGCGGGCATCAAGAGCGCGACCTTCGCGGTGCACACGCCGTTCGCGTACGGAACGCTGTCGGTCGAGCAGGGCACCCACCGACTCGTGCGCATCAGCCCGTTCGACAACCAGAGCCGCCGTCAGACGTCGTTCGCCGACGTCGAGGTCCTGCCGGTCGTCGAGACCGCCGACTCCATCGACATCCCTGAAGGCGATGTGCGCGTGGATGTCTACAGGTCCAGCGGTCCAGGTGGTCAGTCCGTCAACACCACCGACTCGGCGGTCCGGCTGACGCACATCCCGACGGGCATCGTCGTGACCTGTCAGAACGAAAAATCGCAGCTGCAGAACAAGGTTTCCGCGATGCGAGTGCTCAGCGCCAAGCTGCTGGAACGCAAACGTCAGGAAGAGCGGGCCGAGATGGACGCCCTCAAGGGCGACGGCGGCAGCTCCTGGGGCAACCAGATGCGCTCGTACGTGCTGCATCCCTACCAGATGGTGAAGGACCTGCGCACCGAGTTCGAGGTCGGCAACCCGGCCGCGGTGCTCGACGGCGATATCGACGGCTTCCTGGAGGCCGGCATCCGCTGGCGCAACCGGAAAGACGATGACTAATTTCTCTCTGATTGCCGCCGGCCAACCGGAGTCATTCGGTTGGTGGGCCGGGCAGTGGCACGACTTCTGGCGAGGCTCCATCGGCGAGTGGATCATCACTCGCGGGCTGCGGATCGTCATGCTCGTCATCGCGGCGATGCTGATCTCGCGGTTCGTCGGCTGGCTGACGCACCGGATCACCTCCCGCATCGACGCGCGTTTCCAGGAGAGTGACGCGCTGGTGCGGTCGGAGACCACCAAGCACCGACAGGCCGTCGCGTCGGTGATCTCGTGGGTGACCATCGCGCTGGTGTCGGTGGTCGTGTTGGTCGACATCACCGAAATCCTCGGGATACCCATCGGCTCGCTGGTCGCCCCGGCAGCGGTGTTGGGTGCCGCGCTGGGCTTCGGTGCGCAGCGCATCGTGCAGGATCTGCTGGCCGGGTTCTTCATCATCACCGAGAAGCAGTACGGCTTCGGTGACCTCGTCGCACTGACCGTCAGCGGTATCACCGTGCCGGCGGAAGGCACCGTCGAAGACGTCACGTTGCGCGTCACCAAGCTGCGCTCCAGCGACGGCGAGGTCTACACGATCCCGAACGGGCAGATCGCCAAGACCGTCAACCTGTCCAAGGACTGGGCCCGCGCGGTGGTAGACATTCCGGTGCCCACGACTGCCGATCTGGGCAAGGTCAACGACGTGCTGAACCGGGTGTGCGAGCGCGCGATGGAGGACCTGAAGCTGCGGGCGTTGCTCCTGGACAAGCCCCAGCTAATGGGTGTGGAGAGCATCGAACTGGACACCGTGAACCTGCGGATGGTGGCGCGGACGCTGCCCGGCAAGCAGTTCGAGGTCGGCCGTCGGCTGCGCGTCATGGTCGTCGCCGGGCTGGGCCGACTCGGCATCGAGAGTCCTGCCGAACACAAGCCTGAGGTGGAAGTCATGGTGCATCCCGCCACGGTCGGCGGCGCGGAAGACAAGACTCAGGGGCCGGGGGACGGGCCGCGATGAATGCGTTGTCCCGCATCGCGGTCAAACGTGCCGACCGCGCCTGGCCCGCGTACATCCTGGGGCGGGTCCGGACGTCGACGGCCGGCCTGGTCGCGGCCTTCTTCGTGGCGTACTGGCTGCATCAGACCTATGCGCCGCCGCCACCACCGCCGACACCGCCGCCCGCGGTGGTGCCGCCCGGCTTCGTGCCCAACCCCGAGTACACCTGGGTGCCGCGTACCGATGTGAACCCGCGCCCGAGGACGACATACCGGCCGACGCCGACGGAGACCACCACCGACACAACCGAGACGACCACGACGACGACCACGCCGAGCACGACCACGTCGAGCACGTCGGCGCCGCCTACGACGACCGTCATCACGCCCGCGCCGGGCATCCTGCCGCCGGTCACGCTGCCGGTGCTGCCCGGCCTGGCCCCGCCGCCACCGCCGGCCCCGCCGCCCGGCCCGCTCCCGGCTGCAGCGCCGCCCGACGGCCCGGTCACGACCACCATCATTTCGCCCGGTGCGGCACCGGCGGCGAGCTAGCACCATCAGCCTCACCCGTCACACCTCAGCCTCCGACTACACTGGCGTGCCGTGATGATCACCCTCGACCACGTGAGCAAGAACTACAAGTCTTCGGCACGCCCAGCCCTGGACAACGTGTCGCTCAAGATTGACAAGGGTGAGTTCGTCTTCCTCATCGGTCCGTCCGGTTCCGGCAAGTCGACGTTCATGCGCCTGCTGCTCGGAGCGGAGGTGCCGACCTCAGGTGACATCCGTGTCTCGAAGTTCCACGTCAACAAGTTGCCCAGCCGGCACATCCCGAGCCTGCGCCAGGTGCTCGGCTGCGTGTTCCAGGATTTCCGGCTGCTGCAGCAGAAGACGGTGTTCGAGAACGTGGCGTTCGCGCTCGAGGTGATCGGCAAGCGCCCCGACACCATCAACCGCATCGTGCCCGACGTGCTGGAGATGGTGGGCCTGTCGGGCAAGGCCAACCGGCTGCCCGGTGAGCTGTCCGGTGGCGAGCAGCAGCGCGTCGCGATCGCGCGCGCCTTCGTCAACCGGCCGCTGGTGCTGCTGGCCGACGAACCCACCGGCAACTTGGATCCCGAGACGAGCAACGACATCATGGACCTGCTGGAGCGGATCAACCGCACCGGTACGACGGTCGTGATGGCCACTCACGACCATCACATCGTCGACTCGATGCGTCAGCGCGTCATCGAACTCGAACTCGGCCGCCTCATCCGTGATGAGCAGAGCGGCGTCTACGGAATGGATCGCTAAGTGCGCTTCGGCTTTCTTGTCAATGAAGTCCTGACCGGATTTCGTCGCAACGTCACCATGACGGTCGCCATGATCCTGACGACCGCCATCTCCATCGGTCTGTTCGGTGGTGGCCTGTTGATCGTGCGCCTGGCCGACCAGTCCAAGCAGATCTATCTGGACCGCGTGGAGAGCCAGGTCTTTCTGACCGACGACGTCTCCTCCAACGACCCCAACTGCGAAGCCGACCCGTGCAAGTCGCTGCGCAAGCTGATCGACGACCGCAAGGACGTCAAGTCGGTCCGGTACATGAACCGGGACCAGGCGTACGACGACGCGGTCCGCCGCATTCCGGCGTTCAAGGATTACGCCAGCAAGAAGGCGTTCCCGGCATCGTTCGTCGTCAAGCTCGACAATCCGGAGCAGCACAAGGGATTTGAAGACGCGCTGCGCGGCCGCCCCGGTGTGCGCCAGGTGACCGACCAGAAGGAGTTGGTGGACCGCCTGTTCGGCATTCTCGACGGCATCAGCGCAACGGCCTTCGCTGTGGCGCTGGTCCAAGCCATCGCCGCGACCCTGTTGATCGCCAACACCGTGCTGATCGCTGCGCGTACCCGCAGCACCGAAATCAGCATCATGAGGCTGGTCGGCGCCTCGCGCTGGTACACGCAGTTGCCATTCTTCGTCGAAGCGTTGCTCGCCGCACTGATCGGTGTGGTGCTCGCCGTGATCGGGTTGATCATAGTGCGCGCGATGTTCCTCGAGGATGTGCTCAACCAGTTCTATCAAGCCGGGTTGATCGCCAAGGTCGACTACGCCGACGTCCTCGTCTTCTGCGCGCCGTGGATGCTGTTGTTGGGGCTTGGTATGTCCGGCATCACCGCGTACGCCACGCTGCGCGCATACATCAGGCGGTAGAGATGGCAAAGAAGAACAACGCCGACAAGGACAAGTCGGGCAACAACGCCGTCGTCGCCACCAACCGCAAAGCGCGACACAACTATTCGATCATCGACACCTATGAGGCGGGTATCGCTCTGGTCGGTACCGAGGTGAAGAGTCTGCGGGAGGGCCTGGCGTCGCTGGCCGACGCGTTCGCCACCGTCGACGACGGCGAGGTGTGGCTGCGTAACCTCCACATCGCCGAGTACCACCACGGCACCTGGACCAACCACGCACCGCGCCGCAACCGAAAGTTGTTGCTGCACCGGCGTCAGATCGACATGTTGGTCGGCAAGCTGCGGGACGGTAACTACACCCTGGTGCCGTTGAAGCTCTATTTCTCCGAGGGCCGCGTCAAGGTCGAGTTGGCCCTGGCCCGCGGTAAAGAGGCGCATGACAAGCGGCAGGACATCGCCAAGCGCGACGCACAGCGCGAGATCACCCGCGAGATGGGTCGACGCCTCAAGGGCAGGAACTGACCGGGGTACTGCTCGCGCTGTTGTCGGCGCTGGGCTATGGCATCAGCGATTTCGTCGGCGGTATCGCGGCACGGCGAGTGGCGGCGCTGCGGGTTGTGCTGGTGTCATATCCCGTCGCCGGCGTGCTGCTGACGGTGATCGCGTGCGTTGTCGGCGGCCAGGTTTCGTCGAGTGCGGTGACCTGGGGCGTGTTGTGCGGCGTCCTGCAGGCGTTCGGCATCTGGTGGTTTTATGCGGCGCTGGGCTCCGGACCGATATCGGTCGTCTCACCGCTGACCGCGATCCTGGTGTCTGGGGGACCGATCGTCGTCGGGGTCGCGATGGGAGAGCGGCCCAGCGGGGTGGCGATCGCCGGAATCGCGTTGGCGTTGGTCGCGGTAGCGCTGGTGAGTGCGCAGGCCACCGATGAGGACGAGACGCCGCACCGGTTCACCGCCAAGGTCGCCTGGCTGACCGTCGGCTCGGGATTGACGTTCGGGCTCAGCTTCGCCGTGATCCATCAGGTGCCGCACGATGCGAAGCTCTGGCCGCTGGTGTTCGCCCGGTTCGCGGCCACCGCAGTGGTGATGGTCGCCGCATTGGCGACCCGCAATTTCGCTCTCCCGCGCGGATTTCCGCTGAAGCTCGCCCTGACCGCAGCGGCGCTCGACGTCATCGCGAACGTGGGAATGCTACTGGCGCTGCAGGCCTCGATGCTGTCGTTGGCGAGCGTGTTGATCTCCCTCTATCCGGCGGCGACCGTCGCGCTGGCGATGGTGGTGCTCAAAGAACGCGTGCGGGCCTGGCAGGCCGTCGGCATGGCTTTGGCGTTGGGCTCGGTCGCGATGATCGCCGCCGGGTAGCCGGCCCGACTACAGCTGGTTGATCCGGATCAGGTTGCCGGTCGGATCGCGAAAAGCGCAGTCGCGCACGCCGTAATCCTGGTCGGTGGGTTCTTGCAGGACGTCGGCGCCGGCGGCCTCCAAGCGGCCGAACAGCGCGTCGAGATCATCGGTGGCCAGCGTGAGGGCGGCGCCGTACGAACCTTTGGCGATCAGTTCCAGGATGGTGCGGCGTTCGTCGTCGGTGATACCGGGGTCCACAGCGGGCGGGTGCAGCACGATCGATGTGCCGGGCTGCCCGGGCGGGCCGACGGTGATCCACCGCATGTCTTGGTAGCCAACGTCTTTGCGAACCTCGAAGCCGAGGTCGTCGCGGTAGAACTTCAGCGCGGCCTCGGCGTCGGTGTGGGGCAGGAATGCGTAGTGAATGGAGATGTCCATGTCCGTCACGGTAGTGCCGGTCAGTGCGGCGGTGCTTCTTGATTCCTGATCGGTCTGGTGACCTGCCGCGCCAGGCAAGCGGGAATGCCGTTGGCCGCCTGCGAATGGTCTCGGCGATACACGCTGGGCGCCACCCCAACCAGCTCGGTGAATCGCGTGCTGAACGTGCCCAGTGATGAAAAGCCAACGGCGAAGCACACATCCGTCACGCTGAGGTCACCGCGCCGCAGCAGCGTCATGGCCCGTTCGATGCGTCGCGTCATCAGGTACGAGTAGGGCGACTCACCGTAGATGCGACGGAATTCCCGGCTGAGGTGGCCGGCGGACATATGCGCGCCACGGGCCAGGTCTTCGACATTCAGCGGCTTGGCGTACTCCCGGTCGATCCGGTCCCGCACCTTGCGGATCACCGTGATGTCTCGCAGGCGTTGCGCCTCGGCCCGGTCGTCCCCCATGTGGCCATCGTCGCATGACCATTGGTTGGGACAGGTCGGGCAATTCGCTGTCCGCGGAGGTGCGGTCGTCGTACCGTCAGCCGGTGAGCAGCTCAACGCGACCCGTCACCGTTCTGGAGAAGTCCGACGTACTGCCCGCTCTCTTCGGGGTGTGGGACGACCTGGACAAACTGTTGTCCACCATCTCCGAGGCGGAACTGCTGACGACACAGACCGAGCTGCCCGGCTGGCATGTCCGGGATGTCGTCGCGCACCTCATCGGCACCGAGTTGATGCTCAAGGGCGAGCCGGTGCCCGAGGCCGACATCGATTTCTCCGAGCTGGACCACGTGCACAACCCCATCGGCGTGATGAACGAATGCTGGACCCGCTCGATGGGTGCGCTGTCGAGTGCCGAGCTGTTGGAGAAGTTCCGCGCCGTGACGGGTGACCGGAAGGCCACGCTGACCGCGATGTCGGACGAGGAGTGGAACACCCCGACGATGACCCCGGCCGGCCAGGACAGTCTTGGCCGATTCATGCGGATCCGGACGTTCGACTCGTGGATGCACGAACAGGACATCCGTGAGTCCGTCGCCCGCCCGGCATCCGACGCGGCATTGCAGAAGCCGGAAGCAGGGCTCTCGCTCGACGAGATCGAGACCATGATGGGATTCGTCGTCGCCAAGCGCGGGGGAGCGCCGGATGGATCGCGGGTCGCGATCGAGCTGACCGGGCCCATGGCGCGCACCATCCGGGTCGCGGTCGACGGCCGCGCCGCGGTCGTGCCCGACTTCGGCGGCGCCGAGCCGACGACGGTGATCCGGATGGACGGCTGGCAGTTCACGCGGCTGTGCGGCGGGCGCCCGCTGGGCGCGGTGCGGCCGGTGGGTATCGAGTTCGAGGGTGACGCCGAAGTGGGGCGACGCATCGTCGAGAACCTGGGTCACGTCATCTGACCTGGTGGCGGGCGTGACCGACAACACGGTGGAGTTGGTGTGAGCGATCTCGTATGATGAAGTGTCCTGCCGAAAGTCGGCGGGGGTGCGAGGGGCTGAACGGTTTCGACTTCGCGCATCGAATCAAGAGAAGCGTGCCGGTGCAGGCAACTGACCACCGTAAGCGTCGTTGTAAAACAAATAAGCGCCGATTCTCATCAGCGCGACTACGCCCTCGCTGCCTAAGTAGCGACCGCGTGTCTGTCAGACCGGGAGCGCCCTCGGCCCGGACCCTGGCATCGACTAGAGGGACCCACCCACGGGGCCGGTCGCGGGGCCCGTGGGGACATCAAACAGCGACTGGGATCGTCATCTCGGCTTGTTCGCGTGACCGGGAGATCCAAGTAGAGGCATAGCGAACTGCGCACGGAGAAGTCTTGAGGGAATGCCGTAGGACCCGGGTTCAATTCCCGGCAGCTCCACAACTCAATAAGCAGTAAATGACGGGTCAGGGCGCAGATGCGCCCTGGCCCGTTTCTTGTACCTGGTCGCCGAATCCGTCCCTCCAGCCCTGGGCTCAGACGTTGCGGCTGTCCGCTTTGAGCAGGTGCGGTTCGGTATCGGTGTCGTCGATGCCGAAGCTGATGATGCGCCGGGGAGTGATACGGATGATCGCGGAATCGAGAAGATCTCCCGCGGGGCCATGTTGTCCCGACGCTGTCATGGCCTGCTGGGCGGTGCCGCGTATCTCCAGGCACCGTACGCGCCATGGGTCGCGAGAGGCGATGTCGTCGACCACGAAGGCCACCTTGTCGTGGTGGGCGAGGTTGCGGAACTTCTGGCTCTTGGCCATGTTGTAGCCCGAGATGTCGATAGTGCCCAGTTCCTCGTTGTAGGTGAAGCCGACGGGGTTGACCTGCGGGGTACCGTCGCGCTGGATCGTAGCCAGTCGCCCGTGGTCCGCCGCCTTCATGAACTCGATTTCGTGTGTTTTGAAGGACATGCGCTCCACGCTAGAACTTCAACCTAGGTTGAGATCAACCCCGGTGCAAGCAACATGCTTCGTAGTTTCGATACCGCCATGTGGTGAGCGACATTACGCATTCCCGTGACAGAAAATGAAACACGTTCTAGTCTCGCGTCATGGGTAACCTGGAGGCGATCGCTGACATTCAACGGCTCAAGTACCGGTACTTCCGGTCCTTGGACCTCAAGGAGTGGGACACCTTCGGGGATTGCCTCGCTTCAGACGTCGTGACCCGCTACGGCACCCACGCCATGGGAGAACCGGTGCACTACGAGGGACGGGACGCCGTCGTCGACTTCATGCGGACCAACCTCGACAACGGAATCATCACAACGCACATCGCCAGCCACCCCGAGATTGAGATTGACTCCGAAACGACCGCACACGGTTCGTGGGTCTTCGAGGACACCGTGATCGTCCCGGGTCACGCGATGATCCGTGGCTCGGGCTACTACGCGGACACCTATCGCAAGGACGAGGACGGTGCTTGGCGTATCGCCAGCACCGGGTATCAGCGGATCTATGAGGCGCTGGTGTCTCTGGAGGACATGCCGAGTTTCAAGTTGCTTGCGAACCGCTGGGCTTAGTGCTTGTGCGCTTCGGCGCTTTCGCGACACCGTCAGTGGCCGCAGCCATTGGCGTTTGATCAACACCTGATCCGGAAGCGTCTAGGCCAGCTCGGACACTGCTGATCATCGAGTACTCAACAGTTATGAAGGGCGATGTCTTTGCCTACATAGGGGTCGTAGCCACGACTCACCACGTAGTCCGACACGGCTTTGAGGCAGCCGCCGGTACTGGTCAGCACCAGATCGGCAACCATCGCGCACGTGGCGGCGCGATAGGTGCCCACATGGTGCACTTCCTGTGGGATGAGCAGATTGCCGAGTTCGCAGTAGGCGTCTGCGTGGGCCACGGGAACTGGCACCAGTGCTGGCGTGGACAAGGCGACAGTGACGACGACGGCTACAAACGACTTGCTCACCTCGACAGTATGGCCGGGCGGGAGCGACCGCATGGAAAGTTAGGCTTCCTCGGGTGTGTACACGAGTCATCTGGCCCGACGCGGGCGACGCGGTTCTGGTCGGCCGCAACATGGACTTCCACCGAGACCTCATGACCAACTTGTGGAAGCAGCCGCGCGGCGTGACCCGCGACGACGGGGTCGCGGGCAAGCTGACCTGGACCTCCAAGTTCGGCAGCGTGATCGCGACCGCCTTCGACATCATCTCGGTGGACGGCATCAACGAGGCCGGCCTGGCGGGGCACGTGCTGTGGCTGGCCGAATCTACTTACAGCACATCGGATGACACCCGGACCCAGCTGAGTCAGGCGATCTGGCTGCAGTATTTCCTCGACAACTTCGCAACAGTGGCCGAGGCCGTCGCGTGGATCGCCGAGACCGATGTGCAGGTGGTCCAGATGGCTGACCCCACAGGTGGCGACCCGCCCACCATTCATCTGGCACTCGATGACGCCACCGGCGACTCGGCGATCATCGAGTACGTCGACGGCGAGCCGAAGGTCTACCACAGCAAGGACTTTCGGGTGATGACGAACTCACCCACCTACGATCAGCAGCTCGAGCTGGTGAAGAACTTCGAGGGCCTCGGGGGCACCGAGCCCTTGCCGGGTTCGACGCTGGCGTCCGACAGGTTCGCGCGTGCCACGTACTACGCCGGCCGGCTGCCCACGCCATCGAGCCAGGTCGAAGCGATCGCGAGCATGTTCTCGGTGATCCGCAACGCCGCCCAGCCCTTCCGGATCCCGGACCCCGGCAAGCCCGACGCCTCGCAGACCATCTGGCAGGTCGTGCTGGACCTGACCAACAAGCGGTATGTCTATGAATCCACCACGCGGCCCAACATTGTGTGGGTGGATCTGGCCGACCTCGACTTCAGCGACGGCAGTCCGCAGCTCAAACTCGACCTCATCAGCGAACTCGCCATTGAGGGCGGCATCGCCGGCAACGTCGGTGGCAAGTTCGCGGATGTCGGACCGATGACCTTCCTGTCGTTATCGCTTCTCCGCGAACTGGCAAAGACCAAGACCGCGGACTGAACGGAACGTCCGCTATTGCCATGACGCGGCGGCCACCCCGCCGCCGATAGGCTAGG
Organism: Mycobacterium sp. FW102-FHT13B02; assembly: GCF_058790275.1. Lineage (NCBI taxonomy): Bacteria > Bacillati > Actinomycetota > Actinomycetes > Mycobacteriales > Mycobacteriaceae > Mycobacterium > Mycobacterium sp. FW102-FHT13B02. Next base: position 186,178 of record NZ_JBYTCM010000003.1, on the reverse strand, counting down.
CCGGCGCCCGGCGGTGCCGCGATAGCGATGTGACCGGTCGCAACCGGCCACGCTGCCGTCACCACGGTGCCAGGATGGCGCCATGACTGTTGTTCTCGTGCATGGCAATCCTGAGACCGATGCGATCTGGGATCCACTGGTCGACGTGCTCGGTCGCGACGACGTGGTGCGGTTGTCGCCACCAGGATTCGGCGCGCCGCTGCCTGACGGTTTTCCAGCCACCTACCTTGCCTATCGGGACTGGCTCGTGACCGAATTGGAGGCCATCGGCGAGCCGGTTGACGTGGTGGGCCACGACTGGGGCGGCGGCCACGTGCTGACCGCCGTCATGCGCCGGCCCGAACTCGTCCGCAGCTGGGTGACTGACGTCATCGGGACGCTCGACCCGGACTTCGTCTGGCACGACATGGCTCAGGTGTGGCAGACGCCGGGGGAAGGCGAGCAACTCGTCGACACGATGCTCGGCGGGTCGGTGGAGGACCGCGCCGGCCAGATGGTCGCTCTCGGGATGCCGCTGGATGTTGCCACGGCCCTCGCCACCGCCCAGGGGCCAGAGATGGGGCGGGCGATTCTGGCGCTGTACCGGTCGGCGCGTCAACCCGCGATGGCGGAAGCCGGGCGTGACATCGAAAACTTGCGTGCCAGGCCGGGGTTGGCGCTCCTGGCTACCGCGGACCCGTACATCGGCTCGGACGAAATCCGTTATCGCGCAGCGGAGCGGGCGGGCGCGCGCACCGCGACGCTCGACGGCTTGGGGCACTGGTGGATGCTGCAGGACCCGGTGCGGGGCGCCGCCGCCCTCACCGAGTTCTGGGCCACCCTCGATTGAACCGTCAAAGCCGAACTGGCTCAGGGCAGTACGGTGTGCAGCAGCATCACGTTGTACGCCGACCACAGCGACAGCGTGAAGTACAGATCGCGACCGTTGGACCACGGGTGCAGGTACGGCGCGTAGACGCCGCCGGGGAACTGCTGCGACGACACCACCAATTGTTCTGGGCCCCAAGGCCCTTGCGGTGTCGGCGCGGTGCGGATCACCACGTCGGACAGGTTGTTGCAGTACATCACCAGGTACTGCTTGAGGTAGGTGTTGTACTGCACCGACATCTCGCCGACCGGGCCGGGGATGACCGGGGACGCGGCGGCCGGGTTGTTGGGTACCCATGACTGGCTCTCGTTGTTCCAGTACTCGTACTTGCTCATGTCCGGCAACAAGTTCTGCGGCACGCGGGACACGTAGGCGCTTCCGGCTCGGCCGGCAGGGGTTCCGTACGAATAGATGTAGCCGTCACTGCCCTTCAGAAACGCGCCCTGCTGGAAATTCTCGTTGCCCGGCAGGTAGGCGACGCGGGACACGCTGTCCGGCGCCATCGGCCGGACGCTGCTCGGGTACACACCCCAGTTCTGGCCGTTGTCGTTGGAGACGGCGATTGCCGAATAGTTCGTCGTCCACTGACCGGCGCTGTCCCAGTTCTTGATCGACATGAAGCTGGCGTATTGCGTCCTGCCCACGGAGACACCGGAAGTCGGAATGATGCCCTTCTCGACGGGCGCCCAGCGGATGGTGGGGATGGTCTGCTTGGCCAGATTCGGTTGCCACTCGGGGGAGCCGGAATAGGGGTTGGTCACCGAGCCAGGCGGGATGTGGATCCCGCCTGACAGTGTGCGATCGCTGGTGCGGAACATGGTGTTGTAGCGCCACTGCTGGTTGGGGGTGGCGCAGTAGCCGTACGTGTCACCGAACATCATCAGGACCTGGTTGTTCGCCGGATCGCCGTTGTCCCACATGATCCCGAGGTCGGTGCCGGAGATGCCGAACCGTTGCAGGGTGTCGCCGCCGGCGCTCTGGTCGCCGGTCACCCAGCCGACCAGTGACGTGGTGCCCGCGTCGATGGGCGGCGCCGGCTGGGCTGCCGGCTGGGGAGCGGTCTGGGCGGGGGCCGGCTGCGCCACGCGCGGTTGAACCGGCGGCTGCGGTACGCGCGGGTTGGGCGGAACAACCCCGGCCTGCTGTTGCACGGTGCCCTGGGGCGTGAAGACGCTGAGCAGTGATCGGGACAGTTTGCCCAGTGTCGGCAGCGGTGCCTTGTCGTTCGCGTTGCTCGGTCGGTGGCCGCCGTTCGGTGGCCGCATGACTCCACTCGACGGCACCCCGTTTGGCGGCAGCATGCCGGCGTTGGGGCCGGTGCACGGATCCGCTGCTGCGCGGGGCGGTGTGATGCCCACCGCTCCACCGAGAACGACGGCGGCCGTCAAAGCCACCGATGCAAGTCGAGGACGCGGCGACACGGTCACACCTTTCGGAAGGCGGGCGGCGCTCGGACGCCAGCGAGGGGCTTTTGTGACCATAGTTATCAATGGGGTTGTTGGGACCCCTGCTGCGCGGATGGGTACTCATCTGTAACCACGTCGCGACCGTTCACCTGGCGTTTGCCCAGCGGTGGTGACCTGCGTCGCAATGCTCGCGCGGCGCCGCCCGACCTAGACTCACCCCATGACAGCCGCCCAGCGGGAACGCGCCGCACTCGTCGAATCCCTGCGCGAGCACGGGCCCGATGCGCCGACGTTGTGTGCGGGCTGGAACGCCCGGGATCTCGCCGCGCATCTGGTGGTGCGGGAACGCCGGCTCGATGCCGCGCCCGGCATTGTGGTGCCGCAGTTGGCCGGCTACACCGATCGGGTGCAGGCGCACGTGGCCGCATCGACCGACTGGGAGAAGTTGGTCGACATGATCGCCGGGGGTCCGCCGCTGTACTCGCCATTCAAACTGCTCGACCCATTCGTCAACGTCGCCGAGATGTTCATTCACAACGAGGACGTCCGCCGGGCCCAGCCGACCTGGGAGCCGCGTGAGCTCGACGAGCGCCTGGTGTCGGCGCTGGCGGGACAGGTGGCGACCATGGCGCGGATGGGGATGAGGAATTCGCCGGCGCGAATCATCCTCGTGACTCCCGAGGGCCGCCGCCTCGCCGCTGTCGGCCGCGGCGCCGAGGTGACGGTCACCGGCGCGCCCGGTGAGCTACTGCTGTTCGCTGCGGGCCGTGGACCCGCGCAGGTGACCTTTGCCGGACCTGACGAGGCCGTGGCCGCGGTCCGGGGCTCACACCGCGGATTCTGACTGTCGGCGTACCGCTAGAAAGCACAACGCAGCTCGATCCCGAAGGATCGAGCTGCGTTGTTGCCGACTTCTGGGATCAGAAGTTGTTGCAGGTGCTGGCGACGTTCAGCACCAGGTCGGTGTACTGAGCGGCACCCGGGGTGTTGTACGCCCGCGTGATCAGCGCCTTACGCTGCTGCGGACCGGAGGCGATCAGCTGGTGCAGGTAGCCGACGCCGATCGGGTTGGCCTGCAGCTCGGCGGCGGCACCCGGGTCGAGGGCGTTCAGAGCGGCGATCACCTGCGGGTAGGTGCAGGTCGAGTACATGATCGGGGTGGGGTCCGGCTGAGCGTAGGCAACAGCGCCGCTGGCCATGACCGCAACCAGTGCAGAGCCCGCGCCGACCATCATCCGAGTGGTGAAAGACATTGTGTATTCCCCTCCCGCACCAGCTAAGCGATGCGACCAAAGTGATTGATGACTACGTTAGCAGGTCTATCGACCTTGGGTGGCTGAGCGTTACAGGGTCCGTCTTGCTCTTTCGGTGTGCGTTTTGGGGGCCCGGTGGCGGGGCCGCCGCCTTCGGTATTCAGGCGCGCAGCGAAGTCCTATGCGATGGGATGTAGGCAAAGCTAACCTAAATCGATCGGGTAGGCTCGCCGCTGAAATGACCGAGATTGATCAGGGGCCGGTCCTGCCGCGCGAGTTGACGTCAGTGTCCGCAGAGGTGCGGGCGGTAGGTGCACCACCGGTGCCGCAGCTCGCCGGCCCGTGGGCCGTGCGTCTTGTCGACGCCGAAGCCGACGCCGAGATGCTGTCCGAATGGATGAATCGACCGCATCTGGCCGAGGCCTGGGAATATGACCGGCCGCCGCAATGGTGGCGGCGGCATCTTCAGGCGCAGCTCGACGGTGAGTACTCCCGGCCGCTGTTGGTGAGCTATCAGGACAACGCCATCGGCTACCTCGAGCTGTACTGGGCAGCGAAGGATTCCATCGCTCCTCGATACGATGCCGATCCCTATGACTTGGGACTGCACGCCGCGATCGCCGATGAGCGCTTCGTGCACCGCGGACTCGGACCGATCCTGATGCCCCAGTTGGTGGCGAGCCTGTTCGAACTGGTCCCGTCCTGCCGCCGGGTGATGTTCGATCCCGACCACCGCAATGTCGGTGCGCGCCGGCTGGTCGAGCACGGCGGCGCCGAGTTCCTCGGTGAACACGACATGCCCAACCGCAGGATGGCGCTGTACGCGCTGGCGCGCCCATCCAGCTGACGTCGCACCGGCCCTGTATATAAGGGGAGTGGCAAAAAGGCTTCTGCTGTTGCTGGCAGTGCTCGCCGTCGTGGGAGTTTGCGCCGGACCGTGGTTCTACCGAACCCAGATGGAGGGCACACCGGCTCCCATGCTGAGCCTGCCGACGACACATCGCCCGGCCAGCACCAACCTCGATGGCAAATGGGTGGTGAGTGCAGGCCCCGAAGACGAGGCCAAACGCACGCAGGCCGGTTACCGCGCCCGGCAAAAACTCCTGTGGGAAACCGTCATCGTCACCGGGCGGACCAATTCGGTCCGGGGTGACGCCACGGTTACGGGCGGCAACTTGCAGGCGGCGAGCTTCGTCGTCGACGTCGGGACCATGCAGTCGGCGCACCGGGGCCGGGACGACAAGTTCCGCAGCAGCGAAGTGATGGATGCCGCGCAGTTCCCGACAGCCAAGCTCGCTGTGCTCGATCCGGTCAACCTGTCCGCCGTCTCTGGCGATGGCACGCCCACCACCCTGGAGGTGTCGGCGCAACTAACCCTCAAGGGCGTCAGCCGGCAGGTGGCGGTGCGGCTGGACGTGCAGCGGTCGGGTAGCGGCGTGGTCGCCGTGGGCCAAATCCCCGTCACCTTCGCCGATTACGGGATCGCACCGCCGCCGCCGCCGGCCGGTCTGCTCGCTGTCGATCCGATCGTCACCATCGAATTCCTGGTGAACCTGGTCAAGCGCTGAGCGCGGACGGGGACCTTCAGGGTTGGAAGTGCCCCAGATTGGTACCGCCGTCCCGGTGCCCGTCGTCCACGGACACCAGTGCGGGCACGCGTTCGCAGGTGACCACTCCATGCGCGGTGGTCACCTCATCGATGAGATCGAATGCGGCAGCGATGTTCTCGGGGGTGTCCACCACGATGGTCGTGACCGGAACCTGGCGCCCGAGCTGAAAGAGCTTGTCGCCGTGCGGTGTCCGCCCGTCATGGAAACCCCAGATGCCGCGTAGGACGGTGACGCCGCGGCTGTTTGCGTTGGCGCGCAGCCGCCGGACGATCTCCCGGTGCACCGGTTCGCCGTCGTGCAGGGTGTCTTCGGCGGTATGGATCATCAGCTTCTGCCACAACGGGGTTCCCTTGGCGTCGCGGGCCGGGAGCGCACCGGGGCGGGCCACCAGCGTCCCTGCCTGTTTGCACAGCTCGGCCCGCTCCACGGTCACCAACGGATCGGGCAGTAGGCGCTCCAGTTCGGGTAACACCGCGGCGGCGCGGGCGCCGTCGCCGACCGCGATGATCATCACCGGAACGTCGGTGTTCCGGTTCAGGAACCGGGCCCGCTCGCGGTGTCCGCGGACGGTGCCGTCGACACCGAGAAACACCGACGCACAGGCGAATCCGCTGCGGTGTAGCAGGTCGCACACCGCCATATGGGCGGGACGGCCGTTGATCCGGTGCTGGCGCCCGACGTAGACGCTGAGTTTGGTGTTCTGGGGCGAGCGCAGCGACGGGATGGGGGATGCGCCGACGCTCGTCGTGGTGATGAGGCGGGCGCGTTCGAGCGTGATGAGTCCGCGGGTCGTCAGCTCCACGGTCCGCTCGGCCAGCCCCGCGATCTTGTCGGCGGTATCCACCGCGGCGATGGCCACCGGCAGGTCCTCGGACTGGCTCAGGGTCTGGTCGGTGCGCAGCTGGTGCCGCGGCCCGAATCCGGCGATGCCACGCAGCACGACACTGGTGGCAACATTCTCGGCGCCGTACAGGTCGAGAAGTTCCTCGGCGAGGAACCGATCCTGATGGTAGCCGGGGCGAGCGAAGCGACGGGAGACACGTTGGCGCTCACCGAAGTACGTCGTCAGTTTCAGGTAGTCCGCCGATTCGCTCACTGTAAACCGCCCATCCACAATCCCAGCGCCGCGGCGGCCAGGCCCAGCACCACGCTCGCCACGATATTGGCCAGGGCGAACCAGACCTGCCGCTCCTCCCCGAGGCGCTGGGTTTCCAGCATCCACGTCGAGAACGTCGTATATGCACCGACGAATGCAGTCCCTGCCAGCAGGGCGACGTTGGGACTCAACGCCAGTCCGCCGAAGAAGCCGAGCAGCCAGGCGCCGCTGAGGTTCACCACGAAGGTGCCATACGGGAAGCTGCTGCTCTTGCGTTTGGATACGGCGCGGTCGACCAGGAAACGCGTCACCGCGCCTACGCCGCCGATGAGGGCGACACCGAGCCAGATGACCGCCGTCATGCCCGCACCCGGACTCGCCGCACCAGCACCGTGGCCAGGTACACCGCAGCCAGGCCTGCGACGATGCTGGCCACCGTGTAGCCCGCAGCCAGCCCGTAGGCGCCGTGCCCGAGCATCCGGACTGTTTCGACCTGCATGGTGCTGAACGTGGTCAGGCCGCCGCACACGCCGGTGCCGAGTAGTGGGCGCTGGTAGCTCGACACAGGTAGCCGCTCCAGTAGCCGGGTGGTGAAGTACCCGAGCAGGAACGCGCCGACGATGTTGACGACGAACGTGGGCCAGGGCCAGTGCTCGGGATGAGGCACGGCGAAGACGGCCAAGGCGGCGCGCGCGACGGTGCCGATGGCGCCCCCGACGAACACGGCGGCCAATTCTCGGTTGTCGTGGCCGAACATAGGGCAAAAGTATGGTGGCCGAACGCCGACAGGTGCACACCGGGGGAGAACCGGTAGCAGAATCGAGCTCATGACGGCCAACCCGCGCGCCGGCCAACCGGCCCAGCCAGACGACCTGATCGACGTGGCCCACGTTGTCACCGCCTACTACACGGTGGCGCCGGACCCCGAGAACGTCGACCAACAGGTGGTGTTCGGCACGTCGGGGCACCGCGGTTCGAGCCTGGACGCGGCGTTCAACGAGCCACACATCCTGGCCACCACGCAGGCGATCGTCGAGTACCGCGCCGCGCAGGGCACCACGGGGCCGTTGTTCATCGGTCGCGACACCCACGCCTTGTCCGAGCCGGCCTGGGTGACGGCGCTGGAGGTGCTGGCCGGCAACGAGGTGGTGGCGATGATCGACACCGCCGACCGCTACACGCCCACCCCGGCGGTCAGCCACGCGATCCTGACCTTCAACCGCGGCCGCGAAGGCGATCTCGCCGACGGCATCGTCGTCACCCCGTCGCACAACCCGCCGCGGGACGGGGGCTTCAAGTACAACCCGCCCAACGGCGGCCCGGCCGACACCGATGCGACGAGCGTGATTGCCAAGCGCGCCAACGAGATTCTGCGCGACGGATTGCGTGACGTGAAGCGGATGCCCCTGGCGCGCGCGCTGGGGTCGACGGAGCGGCACGACTATCTGAACGCCTACGTCGAAGATCTGTCGAATGTTGTTGACCTGCATGCTATTCGCGCCGAGGGGGTGCGCATCGGCGCAGACCCGCTCGGTGGGGCGAGTGTCGATTACTGGGGCGCCATCGCCGAGCGGTACCAACTGGACCTGACCGTCGTCAATCCGCTCGTGGACGCGACGTGGCGGTTCATGACCCTCGACACCGACGGCAAGATCCGGATGGACTGCAGCTCGCCGAATGCCATGGCGTCACTCATCGCGAACCGGGACCTGTATCAGATCGCCACCGGCAACGACGCGGACTCGGACCGGCACGGCATTGTCACGCCCGACGGTGGGCTGCTCAATCCGAATCACTATCTCGCTGTGGCCATCGATTATCTGTACAACCATCGAATGGGTTGGCCGGGTTCCACCGCGGTCGGTAAGACCGCCGTCAGCTCGTCGATCATCGATCGAGTGGTGGCCGGGCTGGGGCGCCAGCTCGTCGAGGTGCCGGTCGGGTTCAAATGGTTCGTCGACGGGTTGATCAGCGGCACAATCGGATTCGGTGGCGAGGAGAGCGCCGGGGCGTCGTTCCTGCGGACGGATGGGTCCGTCTGGACCACCGACAAGGACGGCATCATCCTGGCGCTGCTGGCCTCGGAGATTCTCGCGGTCACCGGTAAGTCGCCGTCGCAGCGGTACGCCGAGCTGACCGAGAAGTACGGCGCCCCGTCCTACGCCCGCATCGATGCGCCGGCCGATCGCGACCAGAAAGCGCGGTTGTCGAAGCTGTCGGCCGAGCAAGTCACCGCGACCGAGCTGGCGGGTGAGCCGATCGTCGCCAAGCTCACGGCGGCACCCGGCAACGGCGCCCCGCTCGGCGGCCTGAAGGTGACCACCGAGAACGCGTGGTTCGCCGCGAGGCCGTCGGGCACCGAGGACGTGTACAAGATTTATGCCGAGTCCTTCAGAGGTCCCGACCACCTGGCCGAGGTGCAAAAAGCGGCCCGGGAAGTGGTGAATACAGTTATCGGGTGAACGCTGTCACCGAGGGCGACGGTCCGGCCCCGACCCGACTCCCCACCGAGATCTGGGTCCTGGGCGGCGCCAACGTCGTCATCGCACTCGGCTACGGCGTGGTCTCCCCGGTGCTGCCGGCGTACGCGCGCAACTTCGGCGTCAGCATCGGTGCGGCGACGTTCGTCATCACCGCCTTCGCCGCGATGCGGCTGATCTTCGCGCCGCCGAGCGGCCTGTTGGTACAGAAACTCGGCGAGCGGCGCGTCTATCTCACCGGCCTGCTGATCGTCGCGATGTCGACGCTGGCCTGCGCCTTCGCCCAGAGTTACTGGCAGCTGCTGCTGTTCCGATCCCTCGGCGGGGCCGGGTCGACCATGTTCACGGTGTCGTCCCTGGCGCTGATGATCCGGTTGTCGCCGTTCGACGCGCGCGGCCGGGTGGCCGGCCTGTTCTCCAGCGCCTTCATGATCGGTGGCGTGGCCGGTCCCGTGCTGGGCAGCCTGACCGCCGGGCTGGGCCTGTCCGTGCCGTTCGTTATCTACGGAGCGGCGCTGGCCGTCGCCGCGGCCGTGGTGTTCGTCAGCCTGCGGAACTCGACGCTGGCGGCGCCCGAGGAGATCACCGGGCCGACGGTGTCGGTGCGGACCGTCCTGCGCAATCGCGCTTATCAGGCCGCACTGCTGTCCAATCTGGCGTCCGGATGGGCCGCGCTGGGCCTGCGGGTGGCGCTGGTCCCGCTGTTCGTGGTCGACGTGCTGCACCGCAGCGCGGGCACGGCGGGCCTGGTGCTGGCGACGTTCGCTATCGGCAACGTGTGTGCCGTCATCCCCAGCGGGCACCTGTCGGACCGGGTCGGCCGGCGCAAGCTGCTGATCGTCGGGCTGACAGTGTCGTCGGTCTCGACGGTGCTACTGGGCTGGACCACGTCACTACCGGTATTTCTCGCGATCGCGTTCGTGACCGGCGTGGCGAGCGGCATGTTCATCTCGCCGCAGCAGGCGGCCATCGCCGACATCATCGGCAGCCAGGCCCGGGGTGGCACCGCGGTGGCGACCTTCCAGATGATGTCGGACCTCGGCACCATCGTCGGCTCGCTGGCCGCGGGGCAGATCGCCCAGCACGTGTCGTTCACGGCGGCGTTCGGCGTGGGCGGGGTGATCCTGCTGGCGGCCGCGGTCAGTTGGTGGCTGGCGCCGGAAACGCGTCGTTCCGGTGACGAGGAGGAGACCCCGATCTGTCCGCTGGGCCACGAGCCGGTGGAGGGGTCCCTGTGACCAGCCGTTTTGTTCACCGTGGGGCTGGTGGTGTAGCTTCATCAGGCACCACTTAAGGGGCTATGGCGCAGCTGGTAGCGCACCACACTGGCAGTGTGGGGGTCAGGGGTTCGAGTCCCCTTAGCTCCACGTTCAAGACCCGCTCTGACTTTCGTCAGGGCGGGTTTTTCGTTTACCTGTGTGACCGCCCGGCGCCCGGCTCGCGAACTTACCGCGCGGTAAGATGCGTCGCATGACGCAGCGCAGCATGCCCACTCTCGATGGCGTGACCCATGAATATGTGCAGGCCGGTGACGTGAAGATTCACGTTGCCGTGGCCGGACCGGAGGACGGGCGCCCCGTCGTGCTGCTGCACGGCTGGCCGGAAAACTGGTGGATGTGGCACAAGGTGATTCCGGCACTGGCAGCTGCCGGGTACCGGGTGCACGCCATGGACCTGCGCGGCGCCGGCTGGAGCGAGGTGACACCCAAGGGGTACGAGAAGGAACAGTTCGCCTCCGATGTGCTGGCCGCGGCGACCGCGCTGGGGTTGGACTCCTTTGACTTGGTGGGACATGACTGGGGCGGCTGGACCGCGCAGTTGGTGGCGCTGAAGGCGCCGACGCGTGTTCGGCGGTTGGTGATCCTCAACATCCCGCCCGTGTGGCAGGAGCCTGGTCGCGTGGCCCGCCATGCGCACAAGCTGGCGTACCAGCTCGTCGTGGGAGCGCCTGTCGCGGGACCGCTTTCGCACTTGTCGCCGACGCTGTGGTGGTTCATCCGGCGCAGCGGGATGCCCAAGGAGTCAGTGGACTTCTTCCGTAGCTGCTTCCGCGACCGGGACCGTCGGGTGGCGGGTTCCAAGATTTACCGGTCCATGGTTGGCAAGGAGGTCGCCAAGCTGGCGCGCGGTCCCTACGACGACCAGAAGCTCGACATGCCCGTGCGTGTCCTGTTCGGCCTCGACGATGTGGCGGTGCACCCGTCGCTGCTCGAGGGTTTCACGGGCCATGCCGACGACCTGAACATCACCGAGGTGCCCGACTGTGGTCACTTCATCGTCGACGAGCAGCCTGAACTCGTGGTGAAGTGGCTCTCGGAGGTGCTGGCGGAGCCGCTGTCCTCCTAGCTCCGGGATAGCAAAACCCGCTCCGGCTTCGGTCGGAGCGGGCTTTCTCGTTGTGGCTCGTCAGAGCCGATCGAAAATGCTGTTGACGATGTCGTCGCCGATGCCGAAACCGGCTCCGCGCACGATCGACTGACCGAAGTTGCCGCCCAGGAATCGCTGCAGCGTGCCGCCGCTCGGCTGGGGTTGATACTGCGGCTCGACGTACGCCGGCTGCTGGTACTGCGGTTGGTATTGCGGGGCCGACTGCTGATATTGCGGCTGGTATTGCGGAGCCGGCTGATATTGCGGCTCAGGGCTCTGCACGTGGTTGGCGACGAGGGCATGAATCGACTGGAACACCGACCCGGTCGCGCTTTCCTCATCCCGAATGGCCAACGCGATCTCTTTGAGGTCCAGCTGCCATTCCCGCGCGTTGGTGTCGCCGGCGGCTGCCGCAGCCGACAGCTTCCCGGCCAGCGCCTGAATCAGCGAGGCAGTCTGCTGAGACTGCTGCTGAAGAGTCGCGTACTGCTGATCGACGGTCTCGACGTCCACGGCGCGGATTCCTTACCTCTGTGTGCACTTTTCGTGCATCCTGGCTGGTCGGTCGCCACGGTACTGACGGATCGTCGGGTGAAACTGGCGGCCGACTGTGAATGGCCTGGGCGGAGCCAATCCCGTACTTCGATAGTCACGGATGCCGACGTAGAGGCCTTCGGCGAGGTCATGTAGCCGCGCGTGCCCGGCCCGCGTCGGAAGGAATGTCGGGTTGCCGCCTCGGCCGGGTGCCGGGTAGCCAAGAATGGTCGGATGGTGAATTCCGAGCTCGTACCGTTCGGTGAGCCGTCCAACGAGTTGGCGGAAATAGAAGTAGCCGAACCTCCTGGCCTTCCGGGCAGCAACCCCATCCTGGCGCTGCAGCACATGGAGGCTGCGCTGGTTCGCGCCGACCTCGAATGCCCCGACGCGCTCAGCCCCGAGCAGTTTCGCCGGCTGCGCTATCTGCTGAGCTTTGCGCGCCTCACCGTGTTCGAACCGGGCGCAGCCGGCCCGGGTGGTACCCGTGGCCGCGGCGACGTCACCGTCGGTGACGAAGTCCTCGGTTTCCGGCAGCGGGTGATCGACGCGCTGTACAACCCGCTACGCGGGCGCACCACCGCGCCTGAGCGTCTGGCCGCGGCCAAGCAGGTTCTGGCGAACTTCTCCGAGGACGTGGAGTACGAGCGTTCGGTGCTGCTGGAGCACCACGCCAACGACTTCTCGGCGGCCGAACTCGACGCCGAGCTCGGCTACAAGACCTACGTGGCGGTCCTCGGCGGCGGGGGCGGCGCTGGTTACGTCTACCTGGGTGGCATGCAGCGCATGCTCGCGGCAGGCCTGCCCCCGGCCTACATGTTGACCAACTCTTTCGGCGCCATCGTGGGCAGCGTGATGGCCCGCGTGCTGCCGGTGCCCATCGAGGACTATGTCGCCTGGGCCAAGACCGTCACCTATCGCGGGGTCCTCGGCCCGGCCATGACCCGGCGACGCCACGGCCTCAACGGCCTGTTCACATTGCAGTTCGACCAGTTCGCCAGGGAGATGTTCACCCGGGAAGACGGTGAACCGATGCGGCTGACCGACCTCGCGATCCCGTACGAAACCGTCGTCGCCGGTATCAGGAAACAGTCCTTCGATCGGCTGCCCGGGCGGTTCCATCCATCGCACTTCACGTTGATGGGGGTGCGGGCGCTCGAGCACCTGAAGCTGGGCTACGCACCAGGCGCCGTCAACCGACTGTGGCAGATCGGCGCATTCATCGACTCGCGCGTCGTCAAGCCGATCGTGCTGGGCGGCGACGACTTGACCGCCGAATTCAATGTCGTTGACGCAGCCAGCTTTTCGTCGGCGATCCCCGGGATTCTGCATCATGAGTCCAGCGATCCGCGGATGTGGGGTCTCCTCGATCAGCTACTCATCGAGAAGGACGTCGCCGCGTTGGTCGACGGGGGTGCCGCCAGCAACGTGCCAGTTGAATTGGCGTGGAAGCGAATTCAGGACGGGCGGCTTGGCACCCGGAATGCGTGCTATATCGGCTGGGACTGCTTCCACCCGCAATGGAACCCGAGACACCTTTGGCTGCAACCGATCACCCAGGCGCTACAGCTGCAGATGGTGCGCAACGCGCCGTTCGCCGACCGCGTCATCCGGTTCAGTCCCACGCTGTCTCCGGTCACCCTGGCGGCCGCGCCGGAAGCCATCGATCGTGCCATCGGGTGGGGTAACGCCTCGGTCGAGAGTTCGGTGCCGTTCGTGCAGCGGTTGACCGAGCCGGTGTGGTGGGAAGGGAATCGGCCGCCACAGGTCGATCGCACACCGGCGCGCATCTCTGCGCCGTTACAGCCCATGACCACAATTCTGGACGACGCCCGACGTGCGGCCGAGTACGTACCGCCAGGCACGCGGGTACGGCGTCGGGTGGCGGCTCTCGGCGATCGCATCCGCCGATCGCAGGCCGACCCCACTTAAGCGGCTCCGTCAGCGCCGGCTGCAATCACCTGCCGCGCAGAGCGTGAGCACGGCCAGCCACGCCGCGATCACCGAGACTTGTATCCGCTCGACCAGTCCCACCAAGGAGGTCGACGCCGTCAGGCACATGACGATGTCGAGGCCGCCGAGGAGAGCGGCCACCGCCGCGGCGGCCAGTCCGGACGTACCGAGCCGGCCGTAGCGCGGGTGACAGGTCAGTGTTGCCCCGTAGAGGCCGATGGCACAGACGAGTGCGGTGAACCCGATGAGGCTGGACGCGGTGTGGGGTTGCACGAACTGAGTGGTGTGGATCGCTTCTTCCGTTGCGCGGCAGCCCAAGTCGATCGACGGCGCGCACGGCATGGGCCACAGCCCGTCAACGATCGAGGCGGCCCCGGCGACCATGGTGGCGAGATGGGCGACCGCTGCCCGGTTCGTCGGCTGCCACCGCGTCAGCAGATTGGCGACGGCTACCAAACCGACCCCGGCCACGATGTCGCTGGCCCGGAAGAACGAACGCGCGGGTTGGCCGGCGACCGCCAGCTCGCTCACATAGGACCGCAGCGGGCTCAGGTGCGAGTTGACCAACCACTCCACTGGGAAGTCGGAATAGGCCACCATGCCCACGAATCCGGTGAGGCCGGCGACGAGTGGCAGGGATGCGCGACGATCTTGGACAATCTCGGCATTCATGCCCGGTGGATACCCAATTCTGCCGATGCCCATCGGGTACGCGCCCAGGCGTGACCGGGCTACTTCCGCACCGTCGTGACCGGAGTGTGGAGGCCCGTCTTGGTCGGGGGCTTCGGAGTGCTTTGCTGGGGCGTGACGTCGCTGCCTGGGATGCTGTCGTCACAGAAGCCGTCCGGTCCTGCGCACTGACCGCTCAGCAACGCTCCGTTGATCTGGTCGGAAGCACGCTGGTGTCCCGAGTCGACCTGCTGGCAGTTCGGCGTGCCCTCGTTACAGACGGCGAAAGCCGGCGCAGCCGTCCAACTCGAAGCGATGAACATCAGGGCGGGTGCCGCGACTACGCCCACCGCTGCGATGAGCTGGTTGGTCTTGGTGGTGTGGGTGCGGTTCACGTCATCTCCGATTCCTAGGTCCGGGACCTCACGGTGAGGCGCCTATGGGTAGGAGCGGCCACCGAACTGGAACGGGACACTTTTTGCGAAACACTTTTGACGCACGTGCTGGGAGCCGGCCTCCAATGCATTTCCAACTACAGCTGGCTACGTTCCGGCCATGACCCGATCCACCGGCTTCATCGGCACGATGCTCATCTTCGGAGTTCTCGCGCTGCAGCTCAGCGCTTGCACCTCAACCATCAAGCCCGACGGGGCCGCCCAGTCGGTGACCGACATGGTGAGCAGCCAAACGGGGTTCCACCCGACCGACGTCAAATGCCCGTCAGGCGTCGATGCCAAGGTCGGAGGTGAATTCGACTGCACCTTCACCGGCCCGGAAGGTCCGTACAAGGCGCACATGAAGATCACCAGCGTCGACGGCGAGAAGGTGGGCTTCGACATCAAGACGAGCCGAGCCTAGGCGGGTCGGCTTCAGGCGGAGTACCCGCCCGGGTGCAGCTGCCGACGCGCGCACGAGAATTGCATTATCCAATAAGTAGAATAACGATTCCAGATCGCTTAGAGTGATGGAGTCATGGCCGAATGGTTCCTCTTTCTGCCGCAGGTGCGGCTGGGTATCGATGAGATCGTCGAGCGTGCGCGGGTGGCCGAAGACGCCGGCTTCGACGGGATCGCTTTCATCGACCATCTCGAGGCTCCGGGCGCGCCGGACCGCGGCATCTGGGACGCCACGGCGATCGCCGCCTGGGTCGCGGCGCACACACAACGGCTGCGGGTCGGACACCTGGTGCTGTGCGACGGTTTCCGGCATCCGGCAGTGGTCGCCAAACACGCCGTCACGATGTCCGCCGCGTCGGGCGGGCGATTCGAACTCGGCCTGGGTGCGGGATCGATGCCGGCCGAATTCGAACGTTTCGGTTTCGCCAATGCCGATGACGCGCCGGCCCGATTCCGCCGACTGGAGCGCGACCTCGCGCTGATCCGGCAGTACTGGGGCGACGACGGCGATATCGGCGACAATGCCCAACTCCCGCGCCGTGAACATCCGATTCCGTTGGTGCTCGGCGGTGTCGGCAAGAAGACCATGGAATTGGTTCGCAGACATGCCGATTGGTGGAACTTGCCGTGCAATCACCTCGATCGGCTTGAGCGGTTGCGCCCACACGCGGGCAACGCCCGGGTGTCGGTGCAGCAGATGGTCGGGTTCATCGGGTCCGGTGCGGACCGTGCGACGGTCACCGAGACGAGCACCCGCCGGTTCGGTCACCTCGGCGACGGGCTGAGGTGCGGAACGTCCGGCGAGCTGGTCGACCACTTCAGCCGGATGAGGGAGCTTGGCGCCGAACGGTTTTACGTATGGTTCGCCGACTTCGCCCAGCTCGACACCCTGAGAGAGTTCGCCGAGACGGTGGTGAAAGGGACATGAGTTTCGAGGACCGCCCCGACTACCGCGTCGACGTCCATCGGCGCCGCAACGTGATTACAGCCGAGCACGACGACCGGCTGATCGCCGCGACGACCGCCGCTCTGCTCGTCGACGAGCAGGATCACGGCCTGGTGTTCTACTTCCCGCGCTCGGACGTCCGCATCGATTTGCGCAGGGATCCGGATGCCACCAGCCGCTGCCCGTTCAAGGGACAAGCCACCTATTGGCGCTTCGATGGAGATGGAGACGAACCGGTGTGTTGGAGCTACGAGGATCCGACTGAACAAGTGGCGCGGCTGCGCGACCATGTCGCGTTCTACCAGGACCGGGTGAGCGTCCGTGTCGGCCAGGCCCACCCCGCGGTTCTCGGGTACGGCTGGGCATGACCACACCGTCCTCCGTCACCGGGATGCTCGAGGTGTTCGATGTCCAGCCGGCGGGGCCCGGTCGTTTCCGTGGCTTCAGCGACGGCGGTGAACGAGCCATCGTCGACGGCACCCAACTGCTGGCGCAGTCCATTGTGGCGGTGGCAAAACGGTTGCCCACCAAATCCGTTCGGTCTGCACACGCGATCTTCGGCCGGGCCGTTCAGGTCCAACTACCCGTCGACTTCGTCGTCGAGGTGGTCAACGACGGCCGGAGCTTCGCGGCCGCGGTGGTGGCGGTGGAACAGGACGGCCGACGCTGCGCGACGGTGACGGTGCTGGCTGATACCCCCACACCCGACGTGATCCGGCACCACGCGCAGCGCCCCGACGTCGCGCTGCCGGCGGAGGCGATTCCGAGCCACATGCCGATGATCGGCCGCGAACTCCGCCTCGCCGACGTTGTGGACGTCAACAGCCCTGACGAGGTCGGTCCACCTGAATTGCATGCGTGGCTGCACTATGACCCGACCCCGCGTCGCAACGACCTGGCCAAAGCGCTCGTCGCGCACTTCACCGGCCACCTGTCGATCTCGACGACCATGCGCGCGCACGCCGGCATCGGCACCAGTCAGGCGCACCTCACGGTGTCCACGGCGCCGATGACCGTCACGGTGAGCTTTCACGAGCCCGTCGAATGGGACGGCTGGCTGCTGTATTCGCACGAGAGCACCCAGGTCGGCGCCGGAATGTCTTATGTGCGTGGACAAGTCCACACCGAGGACGGCCGGCTGATCGCGTCGTTCACGCAGGAGGGCATGATCCGTCCGCTGCGCACCTCTGACGCCGCGGTCGCCGCGACAGCGCGGCTGTAGCCGCTATGGCACCCGGCGACCCGCTTCGATCGCACCGACGACTTCGGTCACGTCTCATATACTGTGATAACAACAGTAACCATTACAATTCAAGAAGTTGAGGTCGCGTAATGCCCACACCAGTTATCGTCGGTGCCGTCCGGACAGCCATCGGCCGGTCCTTCAAGGGGGCCTTGGTCAACACTCCGCCGGAGACGCTGATCACCACCGTCCTGCCTGAGGTGGTCCGTCGCGCCGGCGTCGACCCGAGTGCGATCGACGACCTCATTTTCGCTGAATCTCATTACGGTGGCGGCGATCTCGCCCGCTACGCGGCCGACGCGACCGGCATGCAACAGGTTCCCGGTCAGTCCGTGAATCGGCACTGCGCGGGAAGTCTCACCGCGATCGGTAACGCCTCGGCTCAGATCGGCTCGGGCATGGAGCGCGTTCTCATCGCCGGTGGCGTGCAATCGCTTTCGATGACTCCGCTGGTGAACTGGCGCATCCCGGGGCCGGAGCTGAAATTCCAGGAGCGGTGGATGCCGCCGACGCACGTCGAGACTGCGGACGCGCCGGCCAAGGACATGTCGATCACGGTCGGCTGGAACACCGCGCAGGCCATGGGTATCACTCGCGAAGAGATGGACGCCTGGGCCGCGCGGTCGCACCAGCGGGCCATCGCCGCGATGGATGCCGGCAAGTTCCTCGATGAGATCGTGCCTCTCAAGGTGCAACTGCCCGACGGCTCCGTCATTGATTTCAGTGTCGACGAGTTCCCCCGTCGCGATACGACTGCTGAGAAGCTCGCCCAGTTGAAGCCGCTGCATCCCGAGATCGAGGGCTTCTCGATCACCGCGGGCAACAGCAGTGGTACCAACGATGCCGCCGCCGCGGTCGCGATCGTCGATGCCGGGTATGCCGAGGCGGAGAATCTGACGAAGATGGCCACCGTGCGCGCGTGGGCGGCCGCGGGTGTCGCACCGCGGGATACCGGCCTGGGTGCGGTGCGGGTCATCGGAAAAGTGTTGCAGCGAGCGGGATTGCAACCGGCTGATGTCGCGCTGTGGGAGATCAACGAGGCGTTTGCCTCGGTGCCGATCGCTGCATGCAAGGAATTCGGCCTCGACGAGGACAAGGTCAACTTCTCCGGAAGCGGTTGCAGCCTGGGACATCCCATCGCAGCGTCGGGCGCGCGTATGGTGACGACGCTGGTCTATGAACTGCAGCGCCGCGGTGGCGGCATCGGCGTCGCCGCGATGTGCGCCGGCGGGGGCCAGGGCGGCGCCGTCGTCATCGAAGTCTGACCCGGACTAGGAGCGCGGCACCTTGCGACTGCGGGGCACCGACTTCTTGTTGGCCTCGATCAGGCGTTCGGCCTGATCGAGGATGCAGTCGAGTCCGAAATCGAAATTACTCTCGTCGACCGTGCCCAAGTGGTGGCCCTCGCGAACTGCGCGGGCGAGCAACGGGGTGCTCTCGGCATCGATCGTCATGGCGTCCTGGATGTCGCCCAGCACCTTCCCGTCGGCCTGGTTCTTGTCGCGAAGGCGTTGAAGCACAGCTGATCCGCGGACGTGAACCGACACCGCCGAGTAGATGTCGAAAGCGCTCTGCGGCGGTAATCCGGCTTCCACCAAGCTTGCAATCGCCTTTTCCACGGCTTGCACGCCTACGCGGGCGGCACGCGGACTGAGCGCAGAGCGAATAAGGATCAGGTCGCACAGAATCGGGTTGCCCACAAACGTCTCACGCATCGTGCGGGCGTGGTTGCGCAGCGTCGACCGCCAGTCCTTGGCCTCGACATACGGCGTGGCGAACACGTACTCGCGCAGGGCGCGGTCCGTCATCGCGTTGAGTAGGTCGTCCTTCTTGCGGAAGTACCAATAGATGCTCGTGACGCCCACACCGAGGTGTTTGCCCAGTAGTGGCATGCTGAGGTTGTCGATCGAAACCTGTTCTGCCAGTTCGAATGCGCCGTTGATGATGTCGTCGGGGTTGATCGAACCCCGCTCGCGCCGTTGGCGCTTCTCAGCGGTTGCCACCTTTGCCACTGTGGGCACCTCCATCACGATCGATGCTGCGCAATCGTTGAATCTACCGTGTGCTGCCACTCGACTGGCACGCTTATCTACTGTAAGACTTATGGTAAGTACTTCTGTGAACATGGAGGGCGAGCGGTGGCAGATGAAGTTCTCGTCGAGCGGCAGGGCCGCATTCTTGTCGCCACGATCAATCGTCCGGATTCACGTAACGCGGTGAACCACGCGGTGAGTCAGGGACTTGCCAACGCGGTCGATGAACTCGACTCCGATGCAAACCTGTCGGTTGCCGTGATCACTGGTGCTGGCGGAAACTTCTGCGCCGGAATGGATTTGAAAGCCTTCGCGGCTGGCGAGCGCGTCGACATCCCGGGGCGGGGGCTCGGCTTCACCGAGCGTCCACCGCGCAAGCCCATCATCTCGGCCGTCGAGGGTTACGCCTTGGCTGGTGGCACCGAAGTCGCGCTGGCCACGGATCTCGTCGTTGCTTCGCGCACCGCAAAGTTCGGCATCCCGGAAGTAAAGCGTGGCCTGGTTGCTGCCGGCGGCGGGTTGTTGCGACTGCCGCGGCGCATCCCGTTCCAGAAGGCGCTCGAACTGGCTCTCACGGGGGACAGTTTCACAGCCGAACAAGCGGAGGCATGGGGTTTTGTGAATGTGCTGGCGGAACCGGGCGAGGCACTAGCAGCAGCGATCGCGCTCGCTGAACGGATCACCGCCAACGGTCCTATGGCGGTCGCGGTAACCAAGCAGATTCTGGTGCAGGGAGGCAATTGGAACGACCGCGAAATGTGGTCGAAACAGCTCGAACTCGTCATTCCGGTCTTTACGTCCAATGACGCGAAAGAGGGTTCCATTGCCTTCGCCGAGAAGCGTGCCCCCAGCTGGACGGGAACGTAACAGAAAGGATGAAGTGAGCGACCAGATTGCTGACGTAGTACTGATCACCGGCGCCTTCGGGCAAGTCGGGAAGCGGTGCGCCGAGATCCTGCTCGGGCGAGGGCGAACCGTCATCGCCATGGACCTGCGGAACGACAAGACCACAGCCGTCGCTGACGAGCTGGCGAGCCGATCAAGCGGCGGAACACTCGTCGTCGCGTACGCCGATCTGCTCGACGCGGACGCCATCGCCGAGTGCGTGAGCCGGCACAAGCCAACCGCGATAGTGCACCTGGCCGCTCTGCTGGCCCCGGCTTCGTACCGAAACCCCGTGCTGGGACGCAAGATCAACGTCGATGGCACCCACCATCTGGTGGCAGCCGCGCGTGCCCTGGCCGATCCTCCGCTGTTCATCGATGCGTCGAGCGCGTCGGTCTATGGATCACGGAACCGGTTCACCCATCCGGAGCGCATCACCGCGGACACCGCGGTGAACCCGATCGACCAGTATGGCGAGGACAAGGTGCTTGCCGAAGAAGTGGTACGTGCCAGCGGGCTGCCCTATACAGTGCTGCGCCTCGGCGGAGTGATCTCCACCGACGTCTCCTCCAACTTCAACACCGATCACTTGGTACTGATGCGTGCCACGCCGCGGGACAATCGGCTGCACACGGTCGACGCCCGCGACGTCGCGCTCGCCTTCGCCAACGCCGTCGACCGCCGTGATCGGGTGAACGGCAAGACGCTGTTGATCGGCGGCGACGACACGCATCTGCACACCTTCCGTGACCTCGAGGACGACATCATGGAGGCGGTCGGCGTCGGGCGGCTCGGCCCCTCGGCGAGCCTTCCCGGTGATCCGGAAGACGAGCGGGGCTGGGGCTTCACTGGCTTCTTCGATACCAGCGAAGCGCAGGCGTTGCTTGAGTTCCAAGAGCATTCGTGGTCAGAGACGGTGGCGTGGGTCGCGGAATCCCTAGGGCGGGTCCGTGGTGTCCTACAGGTGCTCGGCCCCGTGATTCGTCCGGTGCTGCGGATCGTACTCGCCGTCCAGCGGAAGGTCGAGCGGCGCGGTCCCTATGCCGATCCGTGGGCGCTGATCGAAAAGAATTATGGGCCAGGCGCTTTGGCGCACGGCCAGGCCAGATCGGGAGCGGGCGAACGCCGCTGATCTCCGCGCAGGCGGGCGCCGCGCTGTTCGAGATGTTCAGCTATTTCACCGCGTTGACCGCCGCGCGCCGCGAGAACCCCACCGGCGACCTGGCGTCGGCCATTGCGAACGCCCGGCTCCAGGGGGAGCCGTTGGGTGACATCGACACCGTCTCGTACTACGTGATCATCGCGACCGCCGGTCACGACACCACGAGTGCGGTGGTCTCCGGCGGTCTGCGGGCGCTCATCGAGAATCCGGATCAGCTCGAGCGGCTTCGCAAGAACCGCGAACTGATGCCACTCGCCACCGAGGAGATGATCCGCTGGGTGACTCCGGTGAAGGAGTTCATGCGCACCGCGCGCGAGGACACGACCGTCCGGGGTGTGCCGATCGCGGCAGGGGAGTCGGTACTGCTGTCGTACGTGTCGGCCAACCGCGACGAAGAGGTCTTCGACGTCCCATTCCGTTTCGATGTGGGTCGTGACCCCAACAAGCACGTGGCGTTCGGCTATGGCGTCCACTTCTGCCTGGGTGCGGCGCTGGCGCGGATGGAGGTCACCAGTTTCTTCTCGGAGTTGATCCCGCGGCTCCGATCGCTCGAGCTGGCGGGCACTCCACAGCAGGTGGCGACCATCTTCGTCGGTGGCCTCAAGCACCTGCCGATCCGCTACTCGGTCACTTCTGGAAAGTGACGTTCTCATGTCTGATAATGTGCTTCTCATGGTCAAGACAGGTAGTCGCCTGCGGAGTCAGGTGTGCGACACCCAGGTGATCGTCGTCCGGACTGGTGACAGCCTGGACGACCTACGGTGCGGAGGCGCCCCGATGGTGGCGCTCGATGCCGAGGTGGACGGCACTGCGGTGCTGGACCCGGAGCTGTCCGGCGGCGCCGTGATGGGTAAGCGGTATGTCGACGATTCCGCGGCAGAGGTGCTGGTCACCAAGGCCGGTGCGGGCACGTTGAGCGTCGGGTCGACACCGCTTGCACTCAAGGAAGCCAAACCCCTCCCCGCGAGCGATTAGGACTGACGATGCTGAAGGCGCTTGCCCCTGAAATCTCCACGTGGCCCGATGCGGAGCCAAAGCTGATCGGTAGTCGGTGCGGTGCGTGCTCGGCGACGACGTTCCCGCGTCAGGATCGCTGCCCGAAGTGCAGCAAGGCCGAGATGTCCGAGGTGCTGCTGCCCCGCCGCGGTACCGTGATCGCCTGGACCACACAGGGATTCCCGCCCGGCGCGCCGTACGCGGGTCCCACCGGCGAAGACTTCGTGCCGTTCGGCGTCGGACTGGTACAGCTCGGCGACGTGATCCGCGTCGAGGGCCGGCTCACCGAAAACGACCCTGCCAAGCTGGAATTCGGCATGGAGGTCGAGCTCACGATGGCGCCTTACGCTACCGATGCCGACGGCAATGAGCTGGTCACGTTCTGGTTCAAGCCGGTGGCGTGATGAGCGCTTGCGCGAAGAACCATCCAACACAGGGGTTTTCGATATGAGTAATGATGTAGCGATCATCGGTGTCGGTATCCATCCGTTCGGCCGGTTCGACAAGACCGCGATGGAGATGGGTGCCGAAGCGATCCAGGGTGCGCTGACCGATGCCAAGCTGGAGTGGCGGGACATCCAGTTCGGGTTCGGCGGCAGCTACGAGGTGTCCAATCCCGATGCGGTCACGCGCCTGGTGGGGCTGACTGGCATCACGTTCACCAACGTGTTCAACGCGTGCGCCACCGCGGCCAGCGCCATCCAGCAGACAGCCGACACGATCCGGCTGGGCAAGTACGACATCGGGATCGCCATCGGCCTGGACAAGCACCCGCGCGGCGCCTTCACCGACGACCCGGCCAAGCTCGCACTGCCGCAGTGGTATGCGAACAACGGTCAGTTCGTCACCACGAAGTTCTTCGGGATGAAGGCCAACCACTACATCAACAAGCACGGCATCTCCGAGGAGACGTTGGCGCGGGTGGCCAACAAGAACTTCCGCAACGGAGTCCTCAATCCGAATGCGTTCCGGCGCAAGGAGATCACCGTCGGCGAGATCATGGCCTCGCCGGTGCTCAACTACCCGTTGCGCCAGTACATGTTCTGTGCACCCGATGAAGGTGCGGCCGCGGTCATCATGTGCCGGGCCGACATCGCCCATCGGTACACCGACAAGCCGGTGTACGTACGTGCCAGTGAGATCCGCACCCGCACGTACGGCGCTTACGAGGTGCACGCCACTTCCGCGCCGCTCGACGAGGACGTATCGCCCACGGTCTACGCGGCCAAGGCCGCCTACGAGGCTGCCGGCATCGGGCCGGAGGATGTCGACATCGCACAGCTGCAAGACACCGACGCCGGCGCCGAGGTCATCCACATGGCCGAGACCGGCCTGTGCGCCGACGGCGAGCAGGAGAAGCTGCTGGCCGACGGCGCCACCGAGATTCACGGGTCGCTGCCGATCAACACCGACGGCGGCCTCATCGCCAACGGCGAGCCGATCGGTGCGTCGGGCCTGCGCCAGATGCACGAGCTGGTGCGCCAGCTGCGCGGTGAGGCTGGGGAGCGGCAGGTGCCGGGTAGCCCGCGCGTCGGCCTCGCTCAGGTGTACGGTGCGCCGGGGACCGCCTCGGCGACCATTCTGAGCCTCTAGGGGATGCGCGATATGACCGATTTCAAGTATGTCACCTACGAAACCCTCGATGAGGGCACCATCGCCCGAATCATGTTGAATCGTCCGGACACTCGTAACGCGCAGAGCCGTGGCATGCTCACCGAACTGCATGAGGCGTTCCTGCAGGCCGAGGCCGACGACACGGTGCGGGTCGTCATCCTCGGCGGCCTGGGGCCGATGTTCTCCTCCGGCCACGACCTCGGCTCGTCGCAGTCCCGGGCTGAACGCATGCCTGGGCCGGATCAGCACCCGAGCTTCCGGATCAACGGCGCCACCCGTTCGGGCGCGGAGATGCTGATGCTGCAGGAATGGCACTACTACTTCGAGAACACCCGCCGGTGGCGCAATCTGCGCAAGATCACCGTCGCCCAGGTGCACGGTGACGTGTACGCCGCCTCGCTCATGCTGATGTGGGCGTGCGACCTGATCGTCGCGGCCGACAACACCACCTTCGCGGATGTGGTGGGTACCCGGCTGGGCATGTGCGGCGTCGAATACTTCGCGCACCCATGGGAATTCGGTCCCCGCAAGACGAAGGAGCTGATGCTGACCGGCGACAGTCTCTCGGTGGACGAGGCCCACCGGATGGGCATGGTCAGCAAGGTGTTTCCGGCCGACGAACTTGCCGACCGCACACTGGAATTCGCCCGCCGCATCGCTGCCGTGCCGACGATGGCCGCGCTGCTGATCAAGGAATCGGTGAACCAGACCCAGGACAACATGGGTTTCTACAACTCCCTGAATGCCTGCTTCACCCTGCACGAGCTCAACCACAGTCACTGGGCGCAGGTGCACGAGAACGGCTTCCCGGTCGGCCTGGAGGAGGACGGTCTGCCGAACTGGCGCACCGCACCGCCCGTCGTGCCGGCAGTCAAGGACCAGGTGCGCGGCGGGCAGTGATCAGGCCCGGCCGTCCAGCACCGTGAAGTTGACGGTCGCGGTGGCGGCGAGATCGCCGTTACCGCGCAGGATTTCGACCTGAACGACGGCCGATCGACGCCCACGGTGCACGATGTGCGCTACCGCGCGGGCCGGCCCGGTGTCGATGCGGCGCAGATAGCGGATGTGCAGATCCGTCGTGGTGATGGCGTTTCCGAACGACATGGTGCGCGAGACCAGAAGGCCGCCGGCCACGTCGGCGATGGTGGCTATCAACCCGCCCTGCAGACCGCCGTTGGTGTTGACCACCGCCCGCGTCACCGGCAGTTCCATGGCCAGAGTGCCTTCGGGAGAATCTGCCTCGGCCAGGCCGAGGTGGTCGAACAGCTGCTTCAGTGTCGTCAAACTGGGTGACGCATCGTCGACGGTACTCACAAGGTCGGCCTCCAAACCCAACTCGAACGTCTAGCCCAGGAACAGATCCGGAATCGGGTTCTCTCCGCCGCCGTAGGGCGATAGGTCCCGGCCGGCGGCGGTCAGCACGTCGGCGTCGATGAAGCAGCCCGCCGTGCAATCTCCTGCCTGACGGGTCAGAATCTCGACCGCCGCGTCACCCATGATCGCCGGGCTACGCGATGAGTCCAGGAGTGCGGCGCCGTCGGCCATGTTCGCCACCGCTGAGGTGGCGATATAGGTCTGGGGCCACAGACAGTTGAACGCGACGCCGGCGTCGGCGTATTCGGCTGCCCAGCCCAGTGACAGCAGCGTCATCCCGTACTTCGACAGCGTGTAGGACGGATGTGCGCCCAGCCAGCGGGGAGTCAGATTCAGCGGTGGTGCAATGGTCAGCACATGGGCGTTGTCCGACTTGCGCAGGTGTGGCAGAGCGGCCTTCGTCAGCAGAAAGGTGCCCCGGATGTTCACCTGGTGCATCAGGTCGAACTTCTTCGCGGACAACACCTCCGTCGGTTCGACGCCGATCGCACTCGCGTTGTTGACGCAGATGTCGACGCCGCCGAAGCGCTCGACGGCCACCTCGACGGCCCGGTTGACATCGTCCTCGGAACGGATGTCACCCACCACGGCGGCGGCTTTGCCGCCGGCGGCCTCGATGTCTTCGGCGGCGGTGTAGACCGTGCCGGGAAGTCGGGGGTGGGGTTCGGCGGTCTTCGCGACGAGCACGACGTTGGCACCCTGCTGGGCGGCGGCGACGGCTATCGCGAGTCCGATACCCCTACTTGCCCCGGAGATCACCATCGTCCTGTCGGTGAGTGCGCGGTCCGTCATCGTCCTCCTATGCAGCTGTTACCGGGAATGGTATTGGCATTCTCTTTTTTTGCAAGTACGTTATTCACTGATGGATAACGATGGCCAGACTCCGTCTGGAATACCGCTGAAACCGGTGTACGGACCCGAGGATCGACAAGTCGACCCGCCCCAGCCGGGTGAGTTCCCCTTCACCCGGGGCAATTTCGCGTCCGGGTACCGCGGGAAGCTGTGGACGTTCCGCCAGTACTCGGGCTTCGGCACCGCTGAGGAGTCGAATCAGCGCTACCGCTACCTGCTGGGTCAAGGCGGGACGGGACTGTCGGTTGCCCTCGACCTGCCGACGCAGTGCGGTTATGACTCCGACGACGAGGAGTACGGCGAGGAGGTCGGACGCGTCGGTGTCGCCGTCGACACGCTGGCCGATGCCGAGGTCCTGTTCGACGGCATCCCGCTGGACAAGATCAGCACGAGCTTCACGATCAACGGCACCGCCGCCATCCTGCTGGCCCTCTACGTCGCGGCCGCCGAGAAGAAGGGCGTGCCTCGCGAAAAGCTCACCGGCACAATCCAGAACGACATCCTCAAGGAGTACGCCTCGCGCGGCACCTGGATCTGGCCACCCGAGCCCTCGCTGCGTCTCATCGCCGACACCATCGAGTTCTGCGCTGCCGAGGTGCCGCGATTCAACGCGATCTCGGTGGCCGGTGCGCACTTCCGCGACGCAGGTGCCAATGCGGTCCAGGAGATGGCGTTCACGCTGGCCGACGGTGTCACCTACTGTGACACCGTCGTCGAGCGCGGACGCATGACCATCGACAAGTTCGCGCCCCAGATCTCGTTCTTCTTCTACACGCACGGCGACTTCTTCGAGGAAATCGCCAAATACCGTGCGGGTCGGCGTCGTTGGGCCACCATCGTGCGCGAACGGTACGGTGCCACCACAGAGAAGGCGTCGATGTTCCGGTTCGGCTGCGTCTCCGGCGGTGCGTCCCTCTATGCCCCACAGGCACAGAACAACCTGGTGCGCGTCGCCTATGAGGCACTGGCATCGGTACTCGGGGGCGTGCAATCCATGTTCACCGCGGCCTGGGATGAGCCGTTCGCGCTGCCCAGTGAGGAGTCCGCGACGCTCGCACTGCGAACCCAGCAGATTCTGGCCTATGAGACGGGCGTCGCCAAGGTGGCCGACCCGTTGGGTGGCTCCTATTTCGTCGAAGCGCTCACCGACGCCACCGAAGAGAAGATCATCGAGATCATGCGGGATCTCGAATCCCACGGCGGCATGGTGCGCTGCATCGAGGACGGCTACCTGCAGGGACTGATCGCAGACGAGGCGTTCAAGATTCACCAGCAGACCGAATCAGGGGAGCGGTCGGTGGTCGGGGTGAACAAGTTCGTCGTCGAAGAGCCGGCACCGGATCTGGCCACCTATGAACTCGACGCCGAGGGCCGCGACAAGCAGCTCAAGCGGCTGGCCAAGGTGAAGGCCGAGCGCGACGACGTCGCCGTGAAGGAAACCCTTGCGGCGCTGGCCCGTTCGGCCGACGGGAACGATAACTTGATGCATCGCCTCATCGACTGCGCGAATGCATACTGCACGGTGGGAGAGATGGTGTCGACACTGAAATCGGTGTGGGGCGAGTTCCAGCAGCCGGTGGTGTTCTGATGGCGCGCACGCGAGGAGCAATCTGATGGCGCGCACGCGAGGAGCAATCTGATGTCAGTGCGTGTGCTGGTGGCCAAGCCGGGCCTGGACGGTCATGACCGGGGCGCCAAGATCGTCGCCCGAACATTGCGTGATGCGGGTTTCGAGGTGATCTACACGGGCATCCGGCAGCGGATCGAGGACATCGTGTCGATCGCGCTGCAGGAGGACGTCGCCCTCGTCGGGCTCTCGATCCTGTCGGGAGCGCACCTGGCGTTGACGGCCCGCACCGTCGAGGCGCTGCGCGCCGCCGACGCCGGCGACATCGCCGTCGTGGTGGGCGGCACGATCCCGCTGGGAGACGTGCCAAAACTGCTGGAAGTCGGTGCGGCAGCGGTGTTTCCGACCGGAACCGGCCTGGACGCCCTGGTGGCAGAAGTGCGGAAGCTGACGTCGGAAAGCGCGGTGGGCTGAGATGCGCCTTGGTGTGATGATCGGGGCCGAGCGCGGCGACATGGCGCGCAAGGTCTCCAAGCTGGTCTCCGACATCCAGTGGGCCGAGGGCGCGGGTCTGGACAGCGCGTGGATGCCGCAGGTGCCGAACGACTTCGACTGCCTGACGATGGTCGCCGTGATGGCGGCCAACACGTCGCGCATCGAACTCGGCACGGCGGTGGTGCCGCTGCAGGCACAGCATCCGATTGCCCTTGCCCGCCAGGCGCTTTCGGTGCACGCCATGTCGGGAGGGCGGCTGGCCCTTGGCGTCGGGCCGTCGCACCATTGGATCGTGCGCGACATGCTGGGCCTGCCCTACGACAAGCCAGCCGCGTACACCCGCGACTATCTACAGGTCCTGAACACCGCGATTGCGGGTCCGGGACCCGTTGACGTGGAGAATGATTCGTTCACCGTGCACAACCCGACGGTGCTCGCCGCCGACACCCCCATGCCGGTGCTGGTGTCCGCGCTGGGCCCGGTCATGCTGCAGATCGCCGGCGAGCAGGCCGACGGTACGTCGCTGTGGATGGCCGACGAGAAAGCGATCGGTGACCACATCGCGCCCAAGATCAACAAAGCCGCCGCGGAAGCGGGTAAGCCCGCACCGCGCATCGTCGCGGGAATCCCGGTGACCCTGTGCGCGAACTCGGAGATCGAGGCCGCCAAGGACCGGGCCAACCGGATCCTCGCCGAGGCCGAGACGTCGCCCAACTACCAGAAGCTGCTGGACCGCGGCGACGCCCGCAGCGTCGGCGACCTGTGCGCGGCCGGTGACGAAGAGTCGATCCTCAAGCGGTTCAAGCAGTTCGCCGACGCGGGCGTGACGGATCTGTCGGTGCGGCTGCTGCCCATCGGCGACAACCGCGACGAACTGATCGCCTCCAAGAACCGCACGCGGGAAGTGATCGCCGAGCTGGCCAAGGCGCTCTGATGCGCCGAGATCACGCCGTTTCGCGACTTTTCGGCGAAATCACGCCACAAACCGTAGTCTCGGCGCCGAAATGAATGGTCCTCTCGCCGGTATCCGGATTCTCGAGGTCGGCGTCATGCTGGCCGGCCCGTACGCCACGATGCTCCTGGCAGACCTGGGCGCCGAGGTGATCAAGATCGAGCCGCCCGGCGGCGAGATTTCACGACAGGTCAGCGACAGCTATTTCGCCAGTCTGAATCGCAACAAGACCAGCATCTGTCTGGACCTGGCGACGGCGGCCGGGCAGGCCCGGCTGGGTGAGCTGGTCGCCGCATCGCATGCGCTGCTGGTGAATATGAAGCCGTCGGTGATCCGCCGGCTTGGCCTGACATATGAGGCGCTGTCGCGCTTCAACGAGAAGATCGTCTGCGTGGCGATGACGGGCTTCGGGCTCGACGGCGGTGACGACCCCGCATTCGACTATGTCATCCAGGCGGCGACGGGCGTCGCGGCGATGACCGGTGACCCGGACGGACCGCCGACGCTCCCGGGCTATTCGTCGGCCGACAACTCCACGGGCATGGCTGCGGCGTTGGGCCTGCTTGCCCAGATCGTCTCCGGTCGCGGTGGCCAGGTCGAGGTCTGCCTGCGCGATGTGATGTTGTCCCAGTTGAATTATCATGGCGCCGCGTATCTCAACGACGGCAAGCATCCGCGTCGCTACCCGAACGGCGCCCACTCGTATTACGTACCGGCGCAGCTCTTCGAGACCGCGGACGGGTATCTGGCGCTGTTCATCACCCATGACGGGTTCTGGAAATCGTTTGTCGCCGAGGCGGGTTTCGGCGACGGCGATCAGATTCCGTTCGCGACCATGGCCGAACGGGCCGCGCGTCGGGATGAGGTGCTGGCGGTGGTCGAGAAGGTGCTGGCCACCGATACGGCCGCCGGTTGGGAGAAGCGGCTGCGGGCACTGGGGATTCCCACGGCCGCGGTCCGCACGTTGCCCGAGGCGTTGGAGGCAACGCCGGAAGTGATCGTCACCGCAGGTGATTTCCGCTTGATCGGCAGCCCGATCAAGGTGGCGGGTTACCAGCCGCAGTACCGGACGCCGCCGGCGCCGCCGTCGGCTGAGTCGCCACAGTCGTCTTAGTTGCCTCAGTCGTCGTAGCAGACGGTCACCGCCGCCGTGTCCGGCACTGCCTGGCACGTCAGGACGTAACCTTCGGCGACCTCGTCATCATCGAGCGCCTCGTTGTTGCGCATGGTCGCGCTGCCCTCGGTCAGTTTGGCGATACAGGTGCCGCAATTGCCGGCCTCGCAGGAGAACGGGGGAGCCAGGCCGGCCCGCCGCGCGCTGTCGAGCAGTGTCTCGTCGCCGACGCGGTCGACCGACACCTTCTGCCGGTCCAGGTGGATGGTGATCGTGCCCGTGCCCGCGTCCATGCCGGTCTGAGCCGTTGTCGTGGCTGGCCCCATCGTTGTCCTATCGTCGCGTATTGTCGTTCTAACTATAGGAGAATATGATTCTCGGTATCAACCGGAAATGTTCTCACTACCGAGAAAGGGGCGAGCGCGACGTGGCTGACGGTGCGGTGCTCGCCTTCGACCAGCGGGAGTACAGCCGGACCGAGCTCGATGCTCTGGCCGGCGGGCTGGCCACGGTGTTGGCCGGCCGTGGCGTCGGTACCGGCGACCGTGTGGCGCTGATGTCCTCGACCCGCCCGGAGTTCGTGGTCGCGCTGCACGCGATCTGGCGCCTGGGTGCCGCCGCGGTGCTGCTCAGTCCGTCGTGGCGGCAGGCCGAGGTGCAGCACGCGCTGGCGCTGACGGAGCCGTCGTACGCGGTTGGTGACAACCCCGTGCTGGCGGGACTGATGCCGATGCTCCATCTCGACGAGCCCATCATCGCCGGGGACCCCGCAGCCGCCGCGCCCTCGCCGGATTCCGATGCCGTGCTGGCCTTCAGCTCCGGCACCACCGGGATGCCCAAGGCGGTCCGCCACACGCACCGCGGACTGGCCGCGGCGGTGCGGCAGTGGCGCGCTGCACTCGGGTTGTCCGGCGCGGACCGGCTGCAGGTGATGACACCGCCGTCGCACATCCTGGGTCTGCTGAACATCATGACAGTGCTGGACGCGGGTGCGTGGGTCCGGTTGCACCCGCGGTTCGATGTCGAGACCATGCTGCGGCACATCGAGTCCGATCGGATCACCATCGAAATGACCGTGGCGCCAATCGCATTGGCCCTCGCGGCCCACCCGCGGCTGGAAACCTACGATCTCTCGTCGCTGCGGTATCTCATGTGGTGTGCGACGCCGGTGACCGCGACGGTGGCCGAGGACGTTACG
Source organism: Mycobacterium sp. FW102-FHT13B02 (assembly GCF_058790275.1). Classification (NCBI taxonomy): domain Bacteria; kingdom Bacillati; phylum Actinomycetota; class Actinomycetes; order Mycobacteriales; family Mycobacteriaceae; genus Mycobacterium; species Mycobacterium sp. FW102-FHT13B02. The sequence continues at coordinate 154,615 of NZ_JBYTCM010000003.1, read as the reverse complement.
CGGCACACCGGCGTGGGCTGGGTGACCGCATACGGGGCAACGGAATTGGTGGTCATCGCGTGCGATGACCTCAGTGGTGGAGCGCTGGACACCGTGGGCCGGCCGGTGCCCGGCGTCGATGTCCGCATCGGGGAGACGGGCGAGATTGAAGTGCGCTCGGAGGCCGTGATGGCCGGCTACCTGCCTGCGGAGGAAACGGCGAGCGTCATGGTCGATGGCTGGTTCCACACCGGCGACATCGGACATCTCGATGAGTCCGGGCGGCTGCGGATCACCGACCGCTGTAAGGAAATGATCAAGGTGCGGGGCTTCCAGGTGGCGCCCGCAGAGATCGAGGCGGTCCTGCATTCGCACCCGGCCGTGGCCGACTGCGCGGTGTTCGGGCTGCCCGACGCGCACGACGGCGAGACGGTGGTGGCCGCGGTGGCCACGAACGCCGCGGTCTCCGATGGCGAATTGATGGACTTGGTCAGCGCCAGGCTGGCCTCCTACAAGCGGCCGAGCCGCATTGTGTTCGTACCCGAAATCCCGCGGCTGCCTTCAGGGAAGGTGTTGCGCCGAGTGCTCAAGGAGCGCCTGTGGACGTCCGTCTGACCGCCGAACAACGGCAACTCGCCGAATCGGCAGCCGAGTTGGCTGCCGATTTCGGCCTGCACTCGGTTGCCGATCTCGACGACGCGAATCGTCGTGCGCAACTGGAGAAGGCCGTCGACAGCACCGGTTTCCGGACCCTGCGATCCGACGGGGCCTCCGGCGTCGAGGTGGCCATCGTCGCTGAGGAGTTCGCCCGTGGACTCGTCGACGTGCCATTCCTGGGTCCGGTGCTGGCCGACGATCTGCGGCGGGTGCTCGGCCGCGATCCCGCAGAGGCCGGCGCAGAGCTGGATTCGGTCGACCTCTTGGGCGGAATGGCCGGCGTGGTCGAGGCGCCACCAGAGCTGAGCGAGGTGTCGGCTGCGGATGCCGGCCGGTGGCATGCGCTGGCCCTCACCGTCACCTGCGCCGATCTCGTCGGCGCCGCGCGCGGGGCGCACGCGCTTGCCGTCGACTACGCCAAGGTGCGAGGGCAGTACGGCGCGGCCATCGGTTCCTACCAGGCCGTCGCGCATCTCCTCGCCGAGAGCCTTGCGCTCATCGAAGGATCGGTCAGCGTGCTGCGGCACGCCGCCTGGGCTGTCGACGCATTGCCCGCGGTCGAAGCGGTCGAGGCGGCGCGCATCGCCAAGATCTACTGTGCGCGTGCGGCATTGACGGTATGCGAGACGTCGATCCAGGTGCACGGCGGCATCGGCAACACCTGGGAATGTCTTGCGCACGTGTATCTGCGCCGTGTTCTGACAGCCACTGAACTGTGGCCCGCCAAGTTGGAGGAGCTGACCATTGGACTTTCGTGATTCGCCGGAGGAAGCCGCCTTTCGGGGCCGGCTGCGCGCGTGGCTGACCGAGCAGAAGGGCAAGTTTCCGACCTCGGGAGACGAATACTGGGCAGCGCAAGGTGATTGGCACCGCGCACTCTACGGCGCCGGCTTCTTCGGCACGTCGTGGCCGAAGGAATTCGGAGGTCAGGAGCTGCCTCCGGTGTACGACGTGATCGTCGACGAGGAGATCGCGAAGGCGGGTGCGCCGGCGCGGCCGAGCCTCGGCTACCTCGTGGTGGGGCTGGGGCATCACGGCAGCAAGGAACTGCAGCAACGGTTTCTGCCCGGGATGATCAACGGCACCGAGCGCTGGTGCCAGGGATTCTCCGAGCCCGGTGCGGGGTCTGATCTCGCGTCGCTGACTACCACGGCTACCCGTGAGGGTGACGAGTATGTCATCCACGGGCACAAGGTCTGGACGAGCTATTCCGACGTGGCCGACTGGTGCCTTGTGCTGGCGCGCACCGACAAGGACGTGCCCAAACACAAGGGCATTTCCGCGTTCATCGTGTCGATGCACCAGCCCGGCATCGAGCAGCGGCCGTTGAAGATGATCAGCGGTGTCACCAAGGAATTCGGCCAGGTGCTGTTCGACGGCGCACGGGTGCCGGCGGAGAACATGGTCGGCGCGCCGGGGGAGGGCTGGAAGCTGGCGATGACGGTGGTCAGCCACGAACGCGAGCCCTCGACCCTGGGGTTCTCGGCGCGGTACGGAAAGCTGGTGCGGCAGTTGGCCTCCCGGGTCGAGGGCACACCGCCGGAAGCGCTGTCCTGGGCGTGGGTGCAGACCGAGATGCTGCGTCTGCACGTGCGCAGGCGGTTGTCCGAGCAACTCGACGGCATTACCCATGGGCCGAACGGATCGCTCGACAAGCTGCTGATGACGTGGACCGAACAATCCGTCGGTCACGCGGCGCTCGCCACCGTGGGCACCAGTGACCCCGAGTTGTTCGGCGCCTATATGTACAGCCGCGCACAGAGCGTCATGGGCGGCACATCGCAGATTCAGAAGAACATCATCGCGCAACGCATTTTGGGCCTGGGATTGTGATGAGCGCTTGCGCGAAGAACGGAAGAAACTGACTTGTACGGCATGCCAACCGAAATCGACGTCCGCGCTGACGGTCCACTCCGGATCATCACGCTGAACCGCCCGGAGGAACTCAACGCGGTCAACGACGCGCTGCATGTTGGTCTGGCGAGCATCTGGGAGGCCCTCAACGAGGATGCCGACGTCCGTGCCGCAGTGATCACCGGCGCCGGCCGAGCCTTCTCTGCGGGTGGCGACTTCAACTATCTCAATGAGCTGCGCAACGATGAAGCCCTGCGGCAGAAGACCATCAAGCACGGCCGCGACCTTGTCATCGGCATGGTCCGCTGCCGCATCCCGGTCGTCGCCGCGGTGAACGGTCCGGCGGTCGGCCTCGGGTGCAGCCTGGCGGCGCTGTCGGACATCGTTTACCTGGCCGAGAACGCGTTCTTCGCCGACCCGCACGTGCAGATCGGCCTTGTCGCGGCCGACGGTGGCCCGCTGGTCTGGGGCTCGCAGATAAGCTTGTTGCAGGCCAAGGAGTTTGCGCTGACAGGTGTGCGGATCAAGGCGGCCCGCGCCCTCGAGCTCGGCCTGGCCAATCACGTCGTGGCCGACCCGTTGGCCGAGGCCATCGCCTGCGCCAAGCAGCTCGCCGAGCTGCCCAAGCAGGCCGTCGAGGCCACCAAGCGCCTGATGAACATCCAGTTGGAGCGTTCGGTGATGGCGTCACTCGACTATGCGAACCTCGCCGAGTATGTGTCCTTCGGCACCGCCGACTTCAACAAGATCGTCGACGGACTGATCGCCAAGGGTTAGTCGCGGTACGAATGTGGGGTTCACGCGACCGGCGTGAACCCCACATTCCGTTGAGCAGTCGGTTACCGCGGCGGGAAGCGCAGTGCGCCGTCGAGGCGGATGACTTCGCCGTTGAGGTAGTCGTTTTCGATGATGCTCTGGGCCAGCTGTGCGTACTCCGTCGAGCGGCCCATCCGCTTGGGGAACGGGATCTGCGGGGCCCAGTACTTCTCGAGTTGGTCGGCCGACTGGCCGTAGGCGGGGGTGTTGATGGTGCCCGGCGCGATACTGACGACCCGGATCCCGAGCGGCGACAGGTCACGCGCGGCGACGAGCGTCATGCCGAGCACGCCGCCCTTGGCGGCGGAGTAGGGCAGCTGGCCGATCTGGCCCTCCATACCGGCGATGGACGCGGTGTTGATGATGACGCCGCGGGCGCCTTCCTCGAGCGGGTCGGTCTTGGCGATGGCGGCGGCTGCCAGGCGCATCACGTTGAACACCGCGGTCAGATAGAACTTGATGGTCGTCTCGAAGCCGTCCAGTCCGAGCGGCGAGCCGTCCTTGCCGACCAGCCGTCCGCCGGCTGCGGGACCGCCGTGTGTGTCGACCGAAATGCGCAGCGGGCCAAGCGATTCAGCTTCCGCAATGGCAGCTTGCACCGATTCCTCGGAGGTGGCGTCGGTGTGGACGTAGCGGATGCCCAGCTCGTCCTGTAGCGCCTTGCCCATGTCGTCGGCGACGTCGGCGACCACGACCTTCGCGCCTGCGGTGACGAGGCGCCGCACTGTCGCTTCGCCGAGCCCGCCGGTGCCTCCGACGACGATGGCCGAACTTCCGCTGATCTCCATACCGCCTACCCTTCGTGCAAGGAATACTCTCTTCAGTGGAGAATAACATTCTCAATCAAGAGGGTCGGTCGGATAGAGTTCGGACGATGACGATCGATGAGCTCATCGCGGCGGCTCGCGGCGGTTCCCTCCGCGCGGCTGGACGGCTGCTGAGCATGGTCGAGAGTCCGCGCCGGACTGAGGTTCTCGATGCCCTCGGCACCGCAACCCCGCCCCGGGTGCTGGGTGTCACCGGGCCGCCCGGTGCGGGGAAGTCGACGACCGTCGGGGCGCTCGTCGGCGCGTATCGCGGGCAGGGCATGCGGGTGGCGGTGCTGGCCGTCGACCCGTCGTCGCCGTACAGCGGTGGTGCGCTGCTGGGCGACCGCATCCGGATGGCCGCCCACATCAACGATCCCGACGTGTTGATCCGATCGGTCGCCACGCGTGGTCACCTCGGCGGCCTGGCCGCGGCGGTGCCCGCCGCGATCCGGGTGCTCGCCGCGCTGGCCTATGACCTGATCGTGCTCGAAACCGTCGGCGTGGGGCAATCGGAGGTCGAGGTCGCCGCCATCGCGGACCCGACGATAGTGATCGTTAACCCCGGTGCCGGCGACGCGGTTCAGGCTGCCAAGGCCGGTCTGCTCGAGGTCGCGGACATTGTCGTCGTGAACAAGGCCGACCGGGACGGCGCCGACCAGACGGTGCGTGACCTACATGCCGAAACCGCGGTACCGATCCTCAAACTCGTTGCCGCACAGGGTGAGGGAGTGTCCGAGCTGGTCGACGCGATCGATGCGCATCACCGCGCCGACAGCCCGGCCCGGAGGTCCGCCCGCGCCCGTGCGCAGATTCTGTCGCTGGCGCTGACCCGCCTGCGGGGCCACCCCGATCTCGATCGGCTCGCCGAAGCGGTGGCGAGCGGCGGCGACGACCCGTACTCGGCAGCGGAACAACTGATCGGCGGCGAGCCCTAGAGGCCCAGCATTCGCCGCGTCATCTCCAGGAGTTGTGCCCGCAGGGTGTCGTCGTCGATGTCGGCCACCAACGGGTGCATTACCGCCACGCTGATCGCGCTCGACAACATCGCCGCGTGCAGCCTGGCGGCGACGCCGTCGTCGGTGCCGAGCAGCGCGCCGTACAACCGCTCGACGAACCGCTGAAACGGTTCGTGTTCGGCCTGTAGGCGGATGATGACGGGGTCGAACTGCAGTACGTTGACCGCGCCGCGGCGGTCGATGGCCAGGTCGATCACCCTGTCGAGCAACACGTCACGGGCTTCGGTGGCGTGGCCGGTCGCCTCGGCGGCGTCAAGCGCGTCCTCCAATTTGCCGAGTTCGCGCTCGGTGATGGCGACGACGATTTCTTCCTTGGTCTTGAACTGTTTGTAGACAGCGGCTTTCGTCACGCCCATGGTGTCGGCGATCATCTGCAGCGAGGTGCCGCTGACGCCGTGCTCGGCGATCAGGGTGAGCGCGGCGTCGAGCACGCGGGTCTGGGCCGCGCTGCGCGTGATGTCGCTGAATCTCCCCACACGTCAAAGCGTAGCGGAGTATTGACCGTCAGGTTGCCGATCGGCTACCGTCCGAAGTAGCCGATCGGCAACCGATCGGTGGATGGAGGGAGTCCCCGGTGGACTTACGGCCCCAATGGATAAGCCTCTGGCTGGTACCGCTTTTCGGCGCCGTCATGGCGGTGGCATTCGTCGCCTTCCCGGGTTTCCTGCCGCCGATGCCGCCCAGCATGACGGCAGTACAGGTCGCCGACTTCTACGTCCAGCACACGGCAGCCATCCGGTTTTCGATGGTCACGTTCAACCTGTGCGCGATCATGCTGATCCCGTTCTTCATGACCATCGCCGTACAGATGAAGCGAATGTCGTTGCCCAGCCATGTCTTGGCGTACAGCTACATCGGGGCGGCCTCGACCGGCGCGACGCTGTTCGCCATCGCCGATATCTTCTGGCTGATCGCCGCCTATCGCCCCGGGCGGGACCCACAGCTGATCCTGCTGCTCAACGACATGGCCTGGCTGGTGTTCACCGCGCCGGTGGGAGCCGTCGTCGTGATGAATCTCGCTCTGGCGCTGGCGATTTACCTCGACCAGCGACCGGTACCGATCTTCCCCCGCTGGGTCGCCGGGTTCAACGCGCTGATCGCCGCTGCCATGACGCCTGCGGTCTGCGCCGTGATCTTCACCGACGGACCGCTGGCCTGGAACGGTGCAGTGTCGTTCTGGCTGCGACTGGGCGCATTCGGCCTGTATCTCATTGTCATGTTCGCCGTGGTGTGGTCGGCGATCAGTGCTCAGGCGAGGGAGACATGACGGTAGCACCGGCGTGGGCTGCCCCCGCGTGGACCCAGAAGCCGAAGATCGACCAGTGGATCGCGTGGTGGACCATCCCGGTCTTCTACAACATCTTCGGGCTCATCTTCGTGGTGCTGACACGGGTCATGCCGCCGCCGCGGCCCGACATCACCTCAGCCCAGATCGTGCAGTTCTTCGTCGACCACTCGCTGACCATTCGGATCGGCTTCGCGTTGCTGATGTTCTTCATCGGTTTCGCCAGTGTCGCCAACGGGCTGATCGCCCAACAGATCAAACGGATGTCGGTCAGTCCCGTCTTCGCGTACGCGTACATCGGCTCACTGGTGGTCGGCGGCCTGCCGGGTTGCCTGATTCCGGCATTCGCGTTCGTGGCGGCAGCGCTGCGGCCCGACCGCGATCCGCAGCTCATGGTGATGCTCTATGACTGGTGCCTCTTGTCGTTCGTCGGATCACTGGGATGCTTCTGCACTCAGAACATGGTGCTGGCACTGGCGATCTTCCTCGACCGCAACGACGTGCTGCCGAAATGGCTTGCCTACATGTCGATCTGGATGATCGTGACCGAACTGCTCGCCAGCCCGGTGTTCGTCTTCCGATCCGGACCGTTGGCCTGGAACGGGTCCATCAGCTTTTACCTCGGCACGGCGGTCTTCGTGGTGTGGGAGTTCTGCATGATCCGGCTGCTCTACGCAGCCATCAAGAATCAGTCGCCGAGCGAACAGGTTCAGGACTGAACCATGGCGCAGACCTCCGCGACGCACCTGCCCGCCTGCAAGGATCTCTGGGTCTTCGTCCTGGGCGACTTCGTCATCTTCGGCAGCTACTTCGTCATCTTCATGATTTCCCGCCACCAGCAGCGGGACCTGTTCATCGAGTCGCAGCGGCACCTGAGCCTGAACATCGGCGTGCTCAACACGCTGGTGCTGCTGGCCAGTTCGTGGTTCGTGGCGCGCGCCGTGCAGGTGGCGCGCAGTGGCGACTTTGAGCGGGCCCGGAAACTCACCGTCGGCGGTGGGCTGTGCGGGGTGGCGTTCATGCTCGTCAAGGCCTGCGAATGGTCAGCGAAAATTGCTCAGGGGCATACCTTTCCGAGCAACGACTTCTTCATGTACTACTACATGCTCACCGGCGTCCACCTGTTTCACGTTGCCATCGGCCTGGTGTTCCTCGGTGTGTCGTACTTCGAGCTGCGCAATCGCAAACGGGTCGCACCGGTCGAGACCGGCGCGACCTACTGGCACATGGTCGACCTGCTCTGGGTCGTCATCTTCGCGCTGCTCTATGTGATGAGGTGAGATGATCAGCCCCCAGGTCAATGCCGCACGCACCACCGCCGTCTGGGCCGGACTGTCGGTGATCACGGTGGTGTCCTGGTTCCTCGCGCCCGCCCATCATGCCGACCCGGTTGCCGCGAGCACGCCGATAACCATCGGGGTCCTGGTGTTGGCGGTCATCAAGACCCGCCTGATCATTCGGGAGTTCATGGAGGTGCGGACCGCACCTTTGTGGCTGAAACTGGCCACCGATGGCTGGCTCGTGGCGCTGTTCGGTGCGATCGTGGTGATCTATGTCTGGTGATCGCGCGACTGACCCGGCGGCATGGGCCGATATCGAGGCCATCAAGCAGCTGAAGGCCCGGTACTGCCGGCTGCTGGACACCAAGGACTGGGCGGAGTGGCGAAACCTCTTCACCGACGACTTCGTCAGCGATACCAGGCAATCGGGCGGCAAGATCATCAGCGGTGCAGACGAATTCGTGGCCTTCCTCCAGCGCACACTGGGCAAGCCGTCGCAACCGACCGTGCATCAGGTCCACGCACCGGAGATCGAGCTGACCTCACCGTCGACCGCGACGGGTATCTGGGCGCTGAACGACGTGGTGCGGCTGGCACCAGGGGTGAACCTGCAGGGCTACGGCCACTACCACGAAACATATGAGAAGGCCGACGGCCAGTGGCGAATCAAGACGTCCACGCTGACACGGCTGCGGGAAGACGTCTTCAATGGTGTCTTCTCGGTGCGGATCTCACCCCGCATCCGCGATGCCGCCGGCCGGTGGCTCCGGGGACGCTAACCGTCGACCAGCGGTTCGCCCCATCGTGCCCGGATGGCACCCATGGGAGACGCCCGCTACTTCAGGCAGCTACCGCCGTCGACCGGCAAGGTGACGCCGGTGATGAAGCGGGACTCGTCGGAAGCCAGGAACAGCACCGCGTTGGCAATATCCTCGGGCTCGACCCAGCCGATGGGCAACGTGTGCATCAGCTGCGCGACGATCTTCATGTCGTCTGGACCCGGGTTCTCCAGATCGGGGCGGAACAGCTTCATGGTGCCCTCGTTCATGAACAGCGGGGTGTTCACGTTGGTCGGGTGCACCGAGTTGACCCGGATATTGTGCTGGCCCAGTTCGACGGCGAACGTTCGCATCAGCCCGACGACGCCGTGCTTGGCGGCGATGTAGTGTCCGGTGTGGGGGTAGGCCTTCAGGCCGCCGACAGAACTGGTCAGGATGATCGAGCCGCCACGGCCGCCGGAGAGCACGTGCGGCACAGCAGCTTTGACCGTCTTCCAAACGCCGCTGAGGTTGACGTCGATCATGTCGGTCCAGTCGGTCTCGCTGGTCTTGTCGAGGGTGTCGCCGCCATTGCCGATGCCGGCGTTGGCGATGATGATGTCCAGACGGCCCAGCTCTTCGACACCGGCGTCGACCGCAGACTTGAGTGCGTCAAAGTCCCGCACGTCGACCTCAGCGGTGAAGATGCGGCGGCCCTTGTCCTTGACCAGGGCGGCAGTCTCCGCAAGGTCCTCCCGGGTGGACGGCGGGATGGGGGTGTTCTCGACGATCGACTTGCAGATGTCGACCGCGATGATGTCGGCGCCCTCCTCGGCGAGCCGGACTGCGTGTGCCCGACCCTGGCCGCGGGCCGCTCCGGTGATGAACGCGACCTTGCCCTCAACTCTTCCTGTCATGTGGTGCCTCAATTCCGTACTAGCAGTGGATATTTACTGTCGGGCGGCCGGCGCTACAGCCGGAGAAGAGCTTCCTGCGCGTAGGAGGCGGCCAATGCGCCCTCGGTAGTCAGGATGTCGCCGCGGCCGAAGCAGCGGCCGTGTGCCGCCAGCGGGCTGTGCTGACGCAGCAGCAGCCAGTCATCGGTGCGGAACGTGCGATGGAACCACAGCGTGTGTGACGTCACCGCGGACGTGAAGGCGGTGCCGTTGCCACGTTGGCTCAGGCCGTCGAGCGGGCGGATGGCGGTGCCGATCAGCGTCAGGTCCGTGGCGTACGCGGCCAGCGCCGGGGCGAGCCCAGCGTCGACGGCGGGGGTGCGCATCCAGAGCGAGTACTCGGCCGGCCCCGCCGCGGTCGTGTCGAGGCTGTCGGCGGAGCGGGTCTCCCACGGGATCAGATCTATCTTCGCCTCGTGCTCAGGGCCGAGAACGGTTGGGACGTGGTCGACGAACTGTTGATCGTGTCCGTCTTCGGGGACGTGCATCGAGATCGAGGCCGTCGCGACCGCGCCCTTGCTCTGTGCGGCGATGATTGACAGCGTTGCGAACGAGCGCCCCTCGTGGTGGCGCGTCACCTGGTAGGTGACCGGCTCGTCGGCACGGCCTTCGCGGGGAAACACCGTATGGATGGATTTGATCGCCTTGTCGGGCGTGGACAGGCAGGCCGCGCGGACGAACTGTCCGAGCAGTTGGCCGCCGAAAACCCGGTGATACTCCAGTGTCTGGTTACGCCCCACGAAAAGGCCGGCGTCGTCAGACGACTGCGGAGCCAGATTGAGGCAATCGAGAAGATCGGTCCACAGGTCGGGCACCTACGCAGTGTAAGTCAAATTCTTGAAAGTGAGAACCCTATTCTCGCTTTCGCTGGATTCTCACTTCGATGCGGCGAAACCGTTCGCCAGGAAGTCCCAGACCTCGTCGGGGGTGATGGGATGTGCGGTTGCATCGTCGGTGCCGCCGCTGGACTGCGCGATGAACATCACCGTCTGCATCACCATCGCCGCCATCCGCCGTGGGTTGACCGTCGAACGCAGTTCGCCTGCGGCGCTGGCACTTTCCATCAATTCGGTGAGCAGTGTCAGCAGCGGCGCGTGGGCGATCTTCACCTCGGCCGGATGGGTGACCAGCAGTCGGGGTGCGAAGTCGGTGAACAACGGACGCTTGGCCGCCGGGTCGGGCCGGCACAGTTCGTAGAGCAGTTCGACGGCGACCTTGAGCCGCTGCAGCGGGTCGGTCTCACTCTCCGTGGCGGCTCGAATCTGGTCCGCTGAACGGCTCAGCGCATCTTCGAACAGCGCCAGGAGCAGTTCATGCTTGCCGTCGAACTGCAGGTAGAAGCTCCGCAGGGACTGGCGCGAACGGTCGACGACCTCCTGGACGGTGAAGTCTGTGCTGCCCTTTTCGATGATGATCGACTGGGCCGCATCCAGGAATCGTTGGACGCGTTGTGCCGCCCGGAGTTTCGCCGTCTTGATGGAGCGTTCGACAGCGCGCTGTTTCCAGGCGGGATCTTCAGTCGGGCTGGTCACCGTACACCCATGTCATCAGCGGAGAACATGCATGAACTGTACCCGAGAACGGCCTGGTGACTGTTCGTCACGGGCCTTCTCATACTCCGTGTCAGAGATTGTAACTGTCTCATGGTGAGAATGGTATTCTCATGTACTGTCTGCTGGAAGGGGTTTGTCGAGATGCAGTTGACGTTCGATGCGGATGTCGAGGCCTTCCGATCCGAGTTCATCGACTTTCTCGACGCGCATCTGCCGGCGGAGGCCGAGTCCGTCGAACGGCCTCGGTCGACCGCGCACATCCCGGACTGGGCGCGGCGCTGGCAATGCCTGCTCTTCGACAACGGCTGGCTGCTGCCGGGCAATCCTCCGGAGTTCGGCGGACGCAACGCCACGTTGTTGCAGCAGTACGTGCACCAAGAGGAGATGTCCAGGCGCCGGATTCACCACAGCTTCAACCCACAGGGCGTCGGCATCATCGCGGCATCGCTGCTGACGTTCGGCACGCCTGAACAGAAGCAGCGTTGGGCTGTACCGATTCTGCGCGCCGAGATGACGGCTGCGCTGGGCATGAGTGAGCCGGGTGCGGGATCGGACCTCGCATCGCTGTCCACGCGTGCCGTCCGCGACGGCGACCATTTCGTGCTCAACGGGCAGAAGGTGTGGACCTCCGGCGCGCACGACGCGGACGTCATCCTGGCCTTCGTCCGTACCGACCCGGACGCGCCCAAGCACAAGGGCATCAGCGTGCTGCTGGTGCCCACCGACACCGAGGGCGTGGTGCGGAGGCCGTTCGCTTCCGCGTGCGACGTTGACGATCTCGACTTCAACGAAGTGTTCTTCACTGATGCACGCGTACCCGTCGAGAACCTTCTCGGGCCGCTGAACGAGGGCTGGCGGGTCGCCAATGGGTCACTGGGCCACGAGCGCACGATGTTGTGGATGGGATTCGCCGACCGGCTGCAGGACTTCGTCGAGGACATACACCCGGCCACTGACCGGGATCGGTCCCGGTTCGCCACCTTGGTTATGGATAACGTAGCGCTGCGTTGCCTCGGGTCGGCGGCGCTGGCCCGAGCGGCCCGGGGCGAGGAGGACGTGGCGCGGATGTCGGTGCTGAAATTCCTTGGCTCCGAAGCGGTACAGACCGCATCCGAGCTGGCGATGGATGTGGCCGGCCCCGATGCTCTGATCCACCCGGCCATGACTTCGCCGCATGTGCCGCTGAATCTCGACCCACACGCCGGGAGCTGGTTCGACCGCTACGTCCGCAGCTTTGCCGGCACCATCGCCGGCGGCACTTCGGAAATCCAGCGCAACATCATCGCCCAGCGGGTGCTCGGGTTGCCTCGGTGACGGATGGCCAAACCCGTTGGTGCGGAGGTCTTTGCGGCGCCCCGTCGCTCCAGCGTCGCGGCGCCTACTGGTCGATGAAGCAGGCCCGCCGGCCGCGCCGTTCGTCTGCAGCTGAGCCGAGCATCGTGCTCGGCCGGTGCGCGGGTCTGCTGCTGCCGCTCCGCCAGCTAAGCAGCAGGCCCGCGATCCCCGTATCACTGTTGAGTTGTCAAGGTGCACAGCAGGTTTCGGATAGAGCGTGAGGCGGCTATGCGGCCACGTCCAGTCGCATGGTGCGGCGGTTGTAGGCCGGGATGGGCTTCCGGTGTGGGTCCACGGTCACCGGTGGGATGAGCCAGGGGTGTTTGTCCAGGCCCATGACGACGTCCCAGCCGTCGTGATGGACATTGGCATGACAGCCCGGGCACAACAGGCATCCGTTGCTCAGTGATGTTTCGCCGTGCTGGGTCCAGTGCACGATGTGGTGGGCATGGGTACGTCCGGGCGGTCCGCCGCATTTGATGCAGCATTGATCGCGCAGATACAGCGCTTTGCGCAGCGGTGCCGGGAACAGCCGTTTGTCCCGCCCCATGTCCAGTGGTACCTGCTCGCCGTCCACGATCACCGTGGTGACGGTGGTGTCGCAGGTCAGCCGGTCCAGCGTCGCCGCGCTGATTGATCCCATGAACTCCAGCTGGGCCAGGTCCGGGGTGTCAGCGGGCACTGTCAGCAGCAGTTGGGTGCGCGGCGCGCTGGCGACGTCCCCACCCCGGGCGGCGATATCCAACACCGCTTCAAGCGCGTCGGCCCGGCGCCGTCCCGCCGAACGGGCATCAGCGGTGCCGTCGGGTTCGGGCCGCGGCGCCGACCACTGCTCCATCGCAGCCACCCATTTGGCACCCACTTCGGCATCCAGATCCGCCCGCACCTGCAACCGCCCATCGCTGGTCACCCGGTGATCGACCGTGTTGATCGACCGGTCCTCCGCGGCGGGCAGGCCACCCTCAGAGGCGGCGACCCGGTTGCCCAGCCGGCGGGCCCGGTCCCCGATCTGGGCGGGGGTGGCACCGGAGAAGCACTGCCCCAACAGGTCGGTCACCTGCCCGAATCGGGCTTCTTCGTCCACAGGGCCGGGTGAGCGGGCCCGAATATGGTTGATGCCCTTGACGATCGCATCCACGTGCTCACCCGAGATCGCCCCGTCACCGGTGTGGGCGGCCAGCGTCGGCAACGACGGCAGCGCCCCACCGATACGCACCAGCCGCTCCGCCACGCTCGGTGCACACCCCAACACCATCAACAACTCCCGCAGCGTCCGCCCCTGCCCCGCGGCCACACCCAACCAATCCAGCACCCCGGCCACCGTCGCCGTCAGATGATCAACCACGTTGCGCAGCAAAAGAAGCACGCGCATCGCCGCCAACGCGTCATCCCCAGCCAGGTCGTCGGGTAAGTGCACGCCCCGGAGGGTGTCGAGGCCGGCGGTGAGATCTGGCGTGATTCCCATGCCTAATTCTATAGAACAAGCGTTCGAACGACAAGGTTGGACTTCCGGGACATGAGCACGCAAGTCGCGCCAGTAACCTACCGTGACCAGCGTAAACAAAGTGGCCAAAGTTCTTCGGGCTGAGATTCGGGGAAGAGCGTCGGCGTGGCCGCATGTGAGGACGCGGCCCGGAACGCCGCGACTACAACTGCGCTAACCGCGGTGCCGAGCCCCGGGCTCGTAGCCCACCTCCGGCCTTCTTGGTGAGTTCCCTTGAACTGCCCAGCAATCCGTCGAGTACCAGCACGCGCTTCACATGGCGGTGCAGATCGTGCTCTGCGGTGAACCCGATACCCGCGAGCACCTGCTGGCAGTTCTTCGCGGCCGTCAAGGCCGCCTTGCCGGCCGCGGCCTTGGCGAGTAGCGCGACCAGGTCGGGGCTGTCCGAGATCGGTAGGCCCAGAGTCGCTTCGGCGCCTTCGATGGCGACGAGTGTCTCGGCGAGCCGGTGCCGGATGGCCTGAAACCCTGCGATGGGCCGGCCGAACTGCACCCGGTCCAGCGCGTGCTGACGCGCCAGCGACAGCATGGCCCGGGCTGAGCCGACCAGCCACCAGCCCACGGCGATGCGCGCCTCGGCCACGCGGATGGGATAGCCCTCGTCTTCGCGTCGCAGGGGCAACCCGCCAAGGGTGGGGTCCACCCTCGCAGCGCCTCGGTCCCACACCACCCAGGTGTTGCCGGCATACGGCAGCGGCAGTTCCACAGTGTCGCCGATGGTGTTGCCGGTGGCATACAGCACCACGTCCATGAGAATCGAAGCGTGTGAACCGGTCTCGCCGAGCAGGCGGAACACCAGCGGCACCGCGACATCGGCCATATCGGTGAGCATCTCGGCCCAGCCGATCTCGGTGAGTGCCGCGTCCAACTCGGGACCGGAGCATGTCAACATCGTCTTGCGCAGGGTGTCTTCCAGTAGCGCGAGTGATTCGGCGTCGAGGTGCGCGGGCATGTCACTCCTTCCCGAGGTCGAGCAGCCGGCGGGCGATGATGTTGCGTTGCACTTCGGCGGTGCCGCCGTAGATGGTGGCCGCCCGCGAGTACAGATACTCGGTGCGCCATGGGGTTTCGTCGAGTTCGATGATGCCGGGCAGCAGATCGCGCGCGGCGTCGTAGAGCCGTTGTTCGGCACCGGCCAGGAGCACCTTGTCGATCGAGGTGTCCGGGCCCAGTTTGTGCCCTTCCGCCAGTCTCAGCTGGGTGGCCCGGGACCGGCAGCGCAGGGTGTGCAGGGCCAGAAACACCTCGCCCAGATCGGAATCCGCGGGCTGGCCCTGATCTTTGACCTCCTGGATCAAGGCGTCGAATCGCGAATATAGGTAGGCGATGCGCTGCCAGAAGCAGGTCGAGCGTTCGTAGGGGAGCAGGTCCATCGCGAGTTGCCAACCGTCGCCGGGTTTTCCGAGCATCCGGCTCGCGTCGACCTCGACGTCGTCGAAGTAGACCTCGCAGAACTCGTCCACGTCGTGCATGGTGCGCAGCGGACGCACAGTGATGCCGGGGGAGTCCATGTCGACGAAGAATGCGGTGATGGCTTGGTGGTTCGGAGTTTCCGCATCCCCGGTGCGGGTCAGCAGGATGCACCGATGGGAATGTTGCGCGAAGCTCGTCCAGACCTTCTGGCCGTTGATGACCCATTTGTCACCGCGCCGCACGGCCCGGGTGGTCAACGACGCCAGGTCACTGCCCGAGCCCGGTTCGGAAAATCCTTGGCACCATTGCTCTTCACCGCTGAGTAGCTTGGGCACCATCTCGGCAGCCAATTCGGGCGACGCGTAGTCGATCATCGTCGGTGCCAGCACCTCGAGCATCGAGTACGGTCCGGGCTCGGCGAGCCGGCGGCCGACAACTTCCTCGCCGACGATGGCCCGCAGCATCGCGGGGCCACCGAGGCCGCCGGCGCGCTCAGGCCAGCCGTAGCGGCTCCAGCCGGCGTCGTAGAGGGCCTTCTGCACCCGGGCGAACTGGCGAAGGTGGCCATACAAGGAGTGGTCGGGCCCCGGGGTGAGGTCGTGCTCGTCGAGCCATGCCGTCAGGCGTGCACGGAATTCGGCGGCATCGGGGAGCGTGGCTGCGTCGATCACGGGCGGGGGCGACCTACCGCGTGTGGCCGGCCGGAGTCGTGTTCACCGCTGCGACGGATGAAAGTCATTGCCCTGGTGCGCAATCGCCAGCCGTCGTCCGTGCGGACGTAGGTGTCGCGGTAGTAGCCGATCCGCATGTCGTGGGTGGAGTGCTCGACGAAGCACAGGGGCTGGGTTCCGGTGGCGGTATCGCCGTCGAGGTCGACGAGCGCTGTCCCGGTCATGAACAGGCCTTTGGGTGCCGCATCCACCAGTTCGGGAAACCGATCCAGCGGGTAGGTGTCGCCGAACGCGCTGTATGTGCCGTCGGGGGTGAACACCGAGACGAGGCCGTCGATGTCACCCTGGGTGATGGTGACCGCGTACTTGGCGAGGAGCTGCTGGATCGCGACGATCTCGTCAGTTGCTGACATAGACCTTTCCCCCTTTCATCACGAAGCTGACGTGTTGCGTAACGCTGATGTCGGACAGCGGATCTGACGGCACGGCGATGATGTCGGCCAGCAGGCCCTCGGCGATCCGGCCACGGTCGGTGACGTTGAGGAGGTCGGCCGCGGTGGAGGTGGCGGCCCGCAGCACCGCCAGTGGCGGCAGGCCTAACTCGACCAGGGTGACGAGTTCGTCGGCGTTCTTGCCGTGCGGGATGGCCGGTGCGTCGGTGCCGACGGCGACCTTCACGCCGGCCTCATAGGCGGCCAGGATCGACTTGCGGGCGATGGGAAACATCTCGGCTGCCTTGGCTTGTAACTCGGGCGGGGCGTGTGAGACGTCCATGGCATCGGCGAGGCGCCGGGTGCTGACCAGGAACGTGCCGTGCTCGACCATCGATGCGATGGCCTCGTCATCGATCAGGAAGCCGTGCTCGATGCAGTCGATGCCGGCATCGACGGCATGCATGACCGCTTCGGCGCCGTGCGTATGTGCGGCGACGCGTAGCCCGCGCCGATGCGCCTCGTCGACGATGGCGCGCAGCTCTTCGTCCGAATAATGTTGTGCACCAGGCGGACCGGTCATCGACATGACGCCGCCGGAGCAGCACACCTTGATCAGCTGGGCGCCGTGCTTGATCTGGTAGCGGACCGCCTTACGGATTTCATCGACACCGTTGGCGATGCCCTCCTCGATGGTGAGCTCGAGTGTGTTCGGGGCGAACGCGGCGAACATCGTCGGGTCCAGGTGTCCACCGGTCGGGGTGATGGCGTGGCCGGCCGGCACGATGCGCGGTCCGTCGATCCAGCCGGCATCGATCGCTTTGCCTAGTGCGACGTCGAGCAGATAGCCGCCGGTTTTGACAAACAGGCCGAGGTTGCGCACGGTGGTGAACCCCGCGCGCAGGGTGCGGCGGGCATTGCCGACAGCGCGCAGGACCCGAGTCGGCGGGTCGTCCTGAACCTGGGACAGGCCGGGGTTTTCGCCTCGCCCGCCCATCAGGAGATTGACCTCCATGTCCATCAGTCCGGGCAGCAGGATCGCATCGCCGAGATCGATCACCTCACCTTCGACCGGACCGCCCACTCCCACAATCCGGTCGCCATCGACCCGGACGATGCCGGGGCGAACGACCTCCCCGGCATCGACGTCGAGTAGCCCAGCGGCTTTGAGAGTGAGCACGATCTAGACCACCGGCTCCCGCACCAGTTCGACCCACGCGGCCCCGCTGTCGAGCACGCGCGGTTGTTTCCACACCTCGACAGGGAAGGACACCATCACGACCGATTGCATTAGATGCATCAGCCGCTTGGCGTCATCTGGCATGTCGTGCAACGGGAATCGGGCGTCCAGATAGACCATGACCTCTTCGAGCCGCGCCATTCCGACGTCGTAAAGGTCCTGCATCTCGTCCATGCTGGAGGCCAGACGCTTGGCGTAGCGCTCCGGCTCTGTTGCCAGAATCCAGTCGGAGAACCGCTCGAGATCGGCGAATTCTGCTGGAAGCAAGGCGGTCTCAGACATGTGCAACTCTCCCATTGGTCTTCACGGACTGTTCCGACTTGTACTCGTCGACGTACTTGTGCGCGGTGTGGTGCAGGTGGCGCAGCAGAATCTCCTGATCGCACAATGGGAATTCGGTGACAGCCCGCGTACCGATCTGGGTCTGCGTGGCCTCCAGGGTGTTGGCGTCCTGCAACGCGTACTCCTTGAACGTCACCGCCGCCAGCTCCTGTGATAGCCGCTGCCGCGTGTTCTTCGGCGGGACGAAGTAGAGGTTCGCCTCGAAGATGTGGCTGTCGACGCCCGTCGGCCAGTAGTTATAGGTGAGGTACCAACCAGGAACCCACAGCAGCAGGGTGAAGTTGGGGAAGAACTCGAAGGAGTCCTGGCCCCAGGTCTTCTGCCGTGCAGGGTTGACGGCCGGCGGGAGTTCTTCCGGCAGAATGCCTTTGATGTCGGGGCGGTCCCATGGACCGAACAGGCCGCTGTGCAGAATTCGTTCGATCGGCTTGACCATGTTCAAATCCTTGGGCGGGCTCATGCCGCCCCAGGACGAGATCATCGAGTGGTCGCCTTTGATGTCGTAGTGCAGGGCCTCGAAGCCGACCTTGGCGAGCTTGTCGGCCTCTTCCTTGGTCGCCTGCTTCATGTGCAGGATCGGTGCGTGGTAGAACTCGACGAAGGCGTCGATGAACAGCTTCCAGTTCGCCTTGATGTCGGAGCGGTAGCTGTAGACCTCGGTCATCTCATGGAAGGGATAGCCTTCCAAGCCTTTTGCGAAATCGCCGAGGTATTCGTGCAGCGGTGCTGCGTCGTCGTCGAAGTTGACGAAGATGAACCCCTCCCACACCTCGCAGCGCACGGGCTTGAGCGGGTAGTCGGCTTTGTCGACGTCGAAGAACTCCTGCTCCTGCTGGATGAACGTCAGGTCGCCGTTGAGCGCGTACCGCCAGGCGTGGTACTTGCAGGTGAACTGGCGGCAGGAGCCTGACACTTCCTCGCCTGGATAGTCGTTCCACACCAGCTTGTTTCCGCGGTGCCGGCACAGGTTGTAGAACGCGCGCACCGTGTCATCTTTGTCTTTGACGATGATGATGGATGTGCCGGCGCCGACCGACGGCATCTCGCGGGTGAAGTAACTTCCGACCTTGGGCAGCCGCTCGACGCGGCCCACATGCAGCCAGGTCTTGCGGAAGATGGCCTGCTGCTCCAGCTTCCACTGCTCCGGGTCGATGGAGTCGGTGTAGTCGACCGGCGCTGTACCCAGTTCGGGCCAGTTCTCGGTCCAGCTGCCTGCGGCAGGTTTGGGGAAGTGGGCCATATGTTTACGTCTCCTGTTCCAGCTCTGTGCCAAAAGTGTTGAAAGCCATTGCCAGCGCGGCATACGAACCGATGGTGAACATCAGGTCCATGAGCTGGCGCTCTTCGAGCCGCTCGCTCAGCGCTGACCAAGTGGCGTCGGAAAGGGTGTACTTGTCCAGCAGTTCGTCGGCCGCGATCAGCACTGCTCGCTCGAAGTCGTCGCCGGCCTCTCCTCGGGTGACCGCGTCGATTTCATCGTCGGTCAGTCCCGCCTGCCGGCCGATCTTGACGTGCTGGAACCACTCGTACTCGCTGCCGGTCCGGTGCGCGACGCGCAGAATGGCGAGCTCGCGAACCCACTCCGGCAGTGTCGAGGAGTACAGCAGATAGAAGCTGTACCGAAGGTAAGGCCTGGCCAGCTTCGGGTGACGGGCGAGCGTGCCGATCAGATTGCTCACCTTCTCGGGATCGCGCTGCTCGTCCGACACGAGACCGGCCAACGCTTTGTCGACCTCGTCGTCCCAACGGTCAGCGGGCAGCGGGGGGAGGCGCATCCGGCCAGGTCCTCTCGTCGATGAGAATGTGATTCTCATTTCTGACTAATACATTTGCACGTTTCGTCGCCGCGGTCAACGCCGGGCGCCATTCCGGCTGGCGCGTTGCCTGGTCGGCCGGCATGTGTCTATGTGGACGTTGATTCTCTCTGGGAGAGAAGCTAGTTTTCATTGGTAGAGAACTGAGTGGGAGGAAGGCTTGGGATGAACGAGGAAGGCTTGGGATGAACAAGGAAGACATGATCCTGATCAGCGTGGACGACCACCTGGTCGAACCGCCGGACATGTTCAAGAACCACCTGCCTGCGAAGTACCTCGATGACGCACCCCGCCTCGTGCACAACGCCGACGGCAGCGACATGTGGAAGTTCCGCGACGTCGTCATCCCGAACGTCGCGCTCAACGCGGTCGCCGGCCGTCCCAAAGAGGAGTATGGGCTGGAACCTCAGGGGCTCGATGAGATCCGCCCGGGCTGCTACAACGTCGACGAGCGTGTCAAGGACATGAATGCCGGCGGCATTCTGGGCTCCATCTGCTTCCCGTCGTTTCCCGGTTTTGCCGGCCGGCTGTTCGCCACCGAGGACGAGGACTTCTCGCTGGCGCTGGTTCAGGCCTACAACGATTGGCACATCGATGAGTGGTGCGGTGCCTACCCGGCCCGTTTCATCCCGATGGCCATCCCGGTGATCTGGAATGCCGAGAAATGTGCGCAGGAGGTGCGGCGCGTCGCCGAGAAGGGCGTGCACGCGCTGACGTTCACCGAGAATCCGGCGGCCATGGGGTACCCCAGCTTTCACGACCCGTACTGGAATCCGTTGTGGGAAGCGCTGTGCGACACCGGAATGGTGATGAATATCCACATCGGTTCGTCGGGCAAGCTGGTCGTCACCGCGCCGGATGCGCCGATGGACGTCATGATCACCCTGCAGCCCATGAACATCGTGCAGGCTGCCGCCGACCTGCTGTGGTCGCGGCCCATCAAGGAGTACCCGGACCTCAAGATCGCGCTGTCCGAGGGCGGCACCGGGTGGATTCCGTACTTCCTCGAGCGCGCGGACCGCACCTACGAGATGCACTCGACGTGGACCAAGCAGGACTTCAAAGGCAAGATGCCCAGCGACGTGTTCCGTGAGCACTTCCTGACCTGCTTCATCAGCGACCCGGTGGGGGTCGCGCTGCGCAACAACATCGGTATCGACAACATCTGCTGGGAAGCCGACTATCCGCACAGCGATTCGATGTGGCCGGGCGCTCCGGAAGAACTGTGGGATGTGTTGTCCGCCAACAGTGTTCCGGATGGCGATATCAACAAGATCACGCACGAGAACGCGATGCGCTGGTACAACTTCGATCCGCTCCGGCACATTGCGCGCGAGCAGGCCACGGTCGGCGCGCTGCGCAAGGCGGCCGAGGGGCACGACGTGTCGATTCAAGCGCTCAGCCACCATGCCCAGGGCACTCGGGGCGAGGCGCTGCACGCCGCTGCGGAGGCCAACAGTTGATCTCGTCCGGTATGAACTTCGCGCTGTCCGAAGATCAGGAGCTCATCAGGTCATCGGTAGCGCAGTTGGCAGCCAAGTTCGACGACCACTATTGGATGGAGAAGGACCAGGCACACGAGTTTCCTCGGGAGTTTTACGACGCCATCGCCAAGGGTGGTTGGCTCGGCATGACCATCCCGGAGGAGTACGGCGGCCACGGCCTGGGCATCACCGAGGCCACCCTGTTGCTCGAGGAGGTGGCGCGGTCCGGGGCGGCGATGAACGGAGCCAGCGCCATTCACCTGTCGATCTTCGGCATGCAGCCGGTCGTCAAGCACGGATCGGAGGAGATGAAGAAGGAGACGCTGCCACGCATCGTCAACGGCGACCTGCATGTCTGCTTCGGTGTCACCGAACCGGGTGCGGGGCTGGACACGTCGCGCATCACGACGTTCGCGAAGCGCGAGGGCGACAAGTACCGGATCAACGGCCGAAAAGTGTGGATCTCCAAGGCCATCGAGTCGGAGAAGATCCTGCTGCTGACCCGCACCACGCCATACGACCAGGTCACCAAGAAGACCGACGGCATGACGCTGTTCCTGACCGACCTCGACCCCAACCACGTGGACATCCGGCCGATCCGCAAGATGGGCCGCAACGCCGTCAGCTCCAACGAGGTTTTCATCGACGACCTCATGGTGCCGGAGGCGCACCGGGTCGGTGAGGAAGGTCAGGGCTTCAAGTACATACTCGACGGGCTCAACCCGGAGCGGATGCTGATCGCCGCAGAAGCCCTCGGTATCGGACGGGTCGCGCTGGAGAAGGCGGTCAAGTACGGCAACGAGCGCTACGTGTTCAACCGCCCCATCGGCATGAATCAGGGCCTGCAGTTCCCGCTGGCCGACTCGCTGGCCCGCCTGGATGCCGCCGAGCTGATCCTGCGCAAGGCGACGTGGCTCTATGACAACGGGAAACCCTGTGGGCGCGAGGCGAATACCGCAAAATACCTATGCGCTGACGCGGGATTCGCCGCGGCCGACCGGGCCCTGCAATTGCACGGCGGCATGGGATATTCCGAGGAGTACCACGTGTCGCGGTACTTCCGGGAATCCCGCCTGATGAAGATCGCACCGGTGAGCCAGGAGATGATCCTGAATTTCCTTGGCGAACATGTGCTCGGCCTTCCCCGCAGTTATTGAGATGGAGTGCTACTGATGAGGACGTATTTCGACCTGACCGGACGCGCGGCGCTGGTCACCGGTGCCGCCGGGGGCATCGGCTCGGCGGTGGCCGGCGCCTTGGCGGCCGCGGGGGCCGCTGTACTGGTCACCGATCTCGACAAGGACGCTGCCGCCTCTGTGGCGGAACGTATTTCGCAGGCGGGCGGTCGCGCCGAGTCCGCGGCGCTCGATGTGTCAGATCGTGACTCCGCGGATGCTGCCGTCGCGCAGGCGGCGGCATTGGGTGACGGGGCGCTGCACATCCTGATCAACAACGCCGGCGTCACCAAGCCGGCGATGTTCGAGAAGACGACGCAGGACGCGTTCCGATTGCTGTTCGACATCCACGTGATGGGGGCGTTCAACGTCACGCAGGCCGCGCTGTCCTACCTTCCGACGGACGGCACGGGGCGCATCGTCAACGTGACGTCGGCGGCCGGGCTGACCGGGACGCTCGGCCAGGTGAACTATTCGGCGGCCAAGGCGGGCATCATCGGTTTCACCAAATCGCTTGCGCGCGAGCTCGCGACGAAGAGCATCACGGTCAACGCGCTGGCGCCGCTGGCGGCGACGCCGATGACCGAGACCATCCGCACCAACGAGAAGTTCGCGGCGAACATGATGAACCGCATCCCGATGAAGCGCTGGGCCGACCCCGACGAGGTCGCCGGTGCATTCGTCTTCATGGCTTCGGATGCCGCGTCGTACATCACCGGCCAGGTGTTGCCGGTGGACGGCGGGATGGTCATGTGACACCTCGGGGGCCCGGGGCACCGCCCGCTCGCGGGGGAGAGCGCAGCGATCGGGGGGAAGACACCGCACCACTTTCGGGCGTGACGGTGATCGCACTCGAACAGGCCGTGTCCGCGCCGATGTGTACCCGTACGCTCGCCGACTTCGGTGCCCGGGTGATCAAGGTGGAGAACCCGAACGGCGGGGACTTCGCACGAGACTACGACGACGTGGTGAAAGGTCAAGCCGCCCACTTCGTCTGGGCGAACCGCGGCAAGGAGTCGGTGACGCTCGACCTGAAGACGGACGACGGCCTGGCCGTGCTGCATCGACTCCTGGACCGCGCCGCCGTCCTGGTGTCGAACCTGGCGCCGGGCGCCACCGCGCGGCTGGGCATCTCGCCCGCCGATCTGGCCGGCTCACATCCTCATGTGATTGCTGTGGAGATCGACGGCTATGGCGCCGGCGGACCGCTGTCCCACAAGCGGGCCTACGACCTGCTGGTGCAGGCCGAGTCGGGAACGTGCGCGATCACCGGGGCACCCGGCGCGCCGGCCAAGCCCGGCCCGCCTGTCGCGGATATCTCGTCGGGCCTGTATTCGGCGCTTTCGATACTGGCGCTGCTGTTTTCGCGTGACGCGCGGTCGCGCCGCGGCGCGGCGGTTAACGTCAGCCTGTTCGACACCATGGCCGAACTGATGGGCTACCCGCTGACCTACACCCAACATTCCGGCATCGACCAGCAGCCCCTCGGCATGAGCTCGCCCGCGGTGTCGCCGTACGGGGCGTTCGCTACCGCCGACGGCCAGACCGTGGTGCTGGGCACCACCAACGACCGCGAATGGCAACGCCTGGCACGCGAGATCATCGAGCGTCCCGACCTCGCCGACGATACGAGGTTCGCCACCAACCCGGGCCGGTGCGAACACCGCGATGTGCTGAACGAGGCGATCGGATCATGGTGCGCCGCCAATGATCTGGCAGACATCCAGAAGGCCGCCGACGAGGCCGGCATCGGCAACTCCCGCTACAACCTGCCCAGCGAGGTGCTGGTGCACCCGCAACTGTCCGAGCGCGACCGGTGGCGCCGGGTCGACACGCCTGCCGGTCTGATCGACGCCATCCTGCCGCCGCCCATCATCGAAGGCTTCGAGTTCCCCATGGGTGCGGTGCCCGGTCTCGGCCAGCACACCGACGCCATCCTGGCCGAACTCGGCTACACCCCCGAGGAGATCGCCGGACTGCGCGGGCGCGGTGCCATCGGATGAGTGTGCTGCTCCGCGAGGACCGTGACGGCGTGCGCACGTTGACGCTGAACCGTCCGGAACGCAAGAACGCCATCAACCCCGAACTGTGGGTGCGGCTGGCCGAGGAACTGCACGCGGCGGACCGTGATCCCGGGCTGCGGGCGGTGGTACTCACCGGTGCCGGGGGAGCGTTCTGCTCGGGGGCGGATATCTCCGAGCCCGAGGACATCCACCCGCTGCGTAAACTGCAGAAGCTCACCGATGTCGCGGTGGCGCTGCACGAGCTGTCGTTGCCCACCATCGCCAAGGTGACCGGCGTCGCCGTCGGGGCCGGCTGGAACCTGGCGCTCGGATGCGATTTCGTGGTCGCCACCCCGGATTCGCGGTTTTCCCAGATCTTCTCGAGGCGCGGGCTGTCTCTGGACCTCGGCGGCTCGTGGCTGTTGCCCAAGATCGTCGGCCTGCAACAGGCCAAAAGACTTGCGCTGCTGGCCGAGATGATCGACGCCGATGAGGCCCAGGCGCTCAGTCTGGTGACCTGGGTGGTGTCGGGGGCCGAGATCGACGGCTTCGTCGACGATCTCGCCGCGCGGCTGGCGGCAGGTCCGACGGTCGCGCTCGGGCAGGCCAAGGCCCTGTTGAACCAGGGTGCCGACGCCACCCTCCGGGACGCCCTGGCAAACGAATCCCGGGCCCAGGCAGTCAATTTCGCCACCGCGGATGCCGCGGAGGCATATGCGGCCTTCGCCGCAAAACGCGAACCGATATTCACCGGCCGATGGGCCGTGCCCAGATTGGAGTCTTGATGCGCCGCGATCTGTTCACCGAGGACCACGAGGCCTTCCGCAAGCTGGTCCGCGACTTCGTCGCCAAGGAGGTGCAGCCGTACTTCGCCGACTGGGAGAAGTACGGCCAGATGCCCCGCTCGATCTTCGAGCAGATGGGCTCGCTGGGGATGCTGGGGATGGCCATTCCCGAGCAGTACGGCGGGTCGGGATTACCCGACTACCGCTACAACGTCGTGCTCCAGGAAGAGGCGGCACGCGCCCTCGTCACGCTCTCGACGGTTCGCACGCAACTCGACGTGATCCTGCCGTACTTCCTGCACTACGCGAATGCGGAACAGCGCGCTCGCTGGTTTCCCGGCCTGGCGGCCGGCACCCTGCTGACGGCTGTCGCGATGACCGAACCCGGCACGGGCTCTGACCTCGCCGGGGTACGCACCACCGCGGTGCGTGACGGTGACAGCTACGTCCTCAATGGCGCCAAGACCTTCATCACCGGTGGGCTACTGGCCGACTTGGTGATCGTGGTGGCCCGTACGTCCACCGATCCGGAAAACCGGCGGCGAGGGCTGTCGCTCATCGTCGTCGAGGACGGCATGCCGGGGTTCGAAAAGGGCCGGGTGCTGGACAAGATGGGGTGCAAGGAGCAGGACACCGTCGAACTCGCCTTCACCGATGTGCGCGTACCCGCGGCGAATCTGCTGGGGGAGGAGGGCGAGGCGTTCGGCTACCTCGGCCACAACCTGCCGCAGGAGCGGATGACGGTCGCTGTCGGTTCCGTCTGCCAGGCGCGCGCCGCGGTAGCCACGACCATCGATTACGTCAAGGAACGCAAGGCATTCGGCACGCCGGTGGCGTCGTTTCAGAACACCAAGTTCGAACTTGCGGCGATGTCGGCCGAGATCGAGGCTGCCCAGACCATGGTCGACAAGGCCGTCTCCGAGCTGAATGCGGGGGAGCTCTCCGGAGCCGACGCGGCCCGGGTGAAGTTGTTCTGCACCGAGGTTCAGGCCCGTGTGGTCGACCGCTGTGTTCAGTTGTTCGGCGGCTACGGCTACATGCTCGAATACCCGATCACCCGGCTCTACATGAACGCCCGCGTGGCCCGCATATACGCGGGGACGAGTGAGGTGATGAAGCTGATCATCGCGAAGTCGCTGGGCCTGTGACCGCTCAGCGGAAACAATTTCGCTGAGACCCTTGTCACACCGGTCAAACCAACCTACTGTGTGTTCACTAGGTTAGTTCGGCCGAAGGGAGCAGGCGTGACGGAGCCTCGTCCCTACGCCTCACTCTTTGCCAAGGGTGACGACCGTAAGGCGCGGATCCTCGAGGTTGCGCAACGTCTGCTTGCCCGAAATGGTTGGCGCAGTACGTCATTGGCTCAGATCGCCCGCGAGGCGGGGGTGACGCCTGCTGGCCTGCTGCACCATTTCGAATCCAAGGAGCAACTGCTGCACGCAGTGCTCGACGCGCGCGACGCCGACGATGACGCCCACGCGGACCGCAGTGGTGACCTGATCGAAGAACTGATGCGCGTGCCGGAGCGGTTCGAACGGTCGCCGGAACTCGTCGGCACGTTCGCTGTGCTGTTGATCGAGAACATCCTGCCCGACGCGCCGTTGCACGACCGCATGGTCCGGCGCTACGAAGCTGCGCTCGGAATCCTCAGCAACGGCATCCGCGAAGCCCAAGAGGCTGGCCGCTATCGCAGTGACATGGACCCCGCCGTCAAGGCGGTGCAGATTTTGGCCTTTGTCAACGGAATGGAGACATTATGGTTACTCGATCCTTCGATGCCGGTGACCGACGTGTTCAAGGACTACGTGGAGTCGTTACGCCGGGAGCTGGCCCCGACGGGCCAAAGATGAAGTACCGATTCGACGTCGTGGCCGCCACCGTCGCGGAGGCCGTGGAAAACGCCGGCGGCTGGTTGTTCGACCGGGTGACGGCGGGCTGGGACGTCACGGTTTTGATCGCTGACTGCGATGAAGACGACCGCCCGCTGCAGATTTTGGGCGTCCACGCCGCGGACCTCGAGTCTGCGTTCATCGACGTGATGACGCGGCCGCACCCGCAGACCGTGGCCGTCGCGGCCCACCTGTTCGACACCGAACCCCGGGTGCGCAGCGGAGTCCTGGCTGCGTTGGCGGCCGGCCAGACCGAGGTGACGTTGTGGGGCGACACGTGTCCCGCCGAGCTGCACGGTATCGACACCGTCCATCACGAATTGAGCGCGGCGGCAAGGGCGTTCAAGTCTCAGGCGCTGGCCGCCTGCGGTATTCAGCGAGCGGTCAACTGCACCGAGACGTTCCGCATCGGCATGATGGCCTCGGTCGCCGCGGACCTCGTCCCGGCAAGCTAGCCGGTTACCTCGATTCAGCGACGTCGATGAGGACCTTGCCAACGGCCTTGCCGTCGGCAACCAGGCGCAGGGCCCGCGCGGCGTCGTCGAGCTGGAAGACGGCGCCGACGTGGGGCACCACCCGTCGAGCGGCCAGTAGTTCGGCGAGTTCGGTTCGGTTGCGCTGAAATTCGTCGGGCGGGATGTCCCTGAGCTGGAAGCCGATGACGTGTGCGCCCTTGATGAGGATCAGATTCATGGGAATGCGGGGAATGACACCCGACGCGAAGCCGACGGTGACGAAGCGGCCACCGGGCCGCAGTGATCGCAGTGCCGGTTCTGAGACATCGCCTCCTACCGGATCGATGACCGCGTGTACGCCGTCCGGGACGGCTTGACGCAAGGCGTCGCGCAGGTCCGAGGTGCCGTGCTTCACCAGGTGGGCGGCGCCGTATGACGCTGCCACGGAGAGCTTCTCGCCCGATGACGCCACCGCCGTGACGGTCGCGCCGAGCAAGACGCCCAGTTGCACGGCAGCCAACCCGACACCGCCCCCGGCGCCCAGCACCACCAGGTCCTGCCCGGAGCCAACCTGCGCCGCGGACCGCAGCGCGTGATAGGCGGTGCCGTGGGCGACGCCGTATGCGGCGGCCGTCCGGTCGTCGATGCCGTCGGGGATGCGGGTCAGTCCGGCGGTGGGCGCCACCACCTCCTCGGCGAAAGCGCCGTGCAGAGCGGCACCGGACACCCGGTCACCGACCGCGAAATCGCCTGTGGCTTCGGCGACTTCGGTGACCATGCCGGCGAATTCGCTACCCGGCACGAACGGCGTCGGCACGCTGACCTGGTACTGATTCGCGATGAACAGCACGTCGGGAAAGTTCACCGCGGCGATATGGACACGGACCCGGACCTGCCCGGCGGACAGGGTGGGTGCCGGGACATCGTCGACCCGGACCACCTCCGGTGGGCCGTAACCGGAGCAGACGACGGCTCTCACCGGTAGTCGCTGGACTCGGCGAGTTCTGCCGCCTCACGCATCAGCGAGGTGACGACAGGTCCGTAGGCGAGGAGTTTCTCGTTGTCACCGGCTCGCTGGAAGCCCTGCTCCAGCACGATCGCCAGCTTCCATTTGGCCAGCACGAGGTAGTAGTCCAGATCGTCGACCTGGCGTCCGGACACCTTGGCATAGTGGTCGACGACCGCTGTGCGCGAGGGCATTCCGCGCATGTCCACGTAGTTCATGGCCGATGGTGCATCGGTATTCTCCGGCCAGCTCTGCACCATCCAGCCCAGATCGAGCTTGGGGTCGCCCACCGTGCCCATCTCCCAATCGACGATCGCAGCCATGGTTGCCGGTGCGCCGTGCCGGTACATCACGTTGGCGAACTGGTAGTCGCCATGCATGAGCCCGGGGATGAAGTCGAGGGGCCGGTGACTGCGCAGCCACTCGGTGGTGACGGCCAGGCCGTCGATCTCCCGGCCCTTGATGCGCTCGAAGAAGGCGGTCCAGCGATCGACCTGGCGTTCGTGAAAGCCATCGGGGCGGCCAAGATCATGCAGTCCCTTGGCTTTCCAGTCGACTTTGGACAGCAGGGCGATGCCCTCTGCGAGTTGATACGACAGACCCGCACGCGCGTCGACGTCGCTGCGGAACGGGTCGGGCCATACGCCGTGCTGGTCCATGGGAGACCAACCGTCGACGTGGCCCATCAAATAGAACGGCCGGCCGAGTACCGTCGCGTCCTCGCACACTCCCACCGCTGCGGTGTGCGGCACATCGGTGCCGTCGAGGGCTTCGATGATGCGCCACTCGCGCAAGATGCCCTGGTCTCGGTCGGCCGGAGCCTCCAGCGGCGGCATGCGCAGAACGCAGGTGTGCTCGCCACGGGTGATCCGGTAGATGACGTTCTGCGTGCCGCCGGACAGGTATGCGGCTTCGAGGGGTTCGCCTGCTCCGGGTAGTCCCGACCGGTCCATCCAATCAGCAAGGTGCGCAACATCGATCACAAGTTCCCCACTCATTCGACCTCATGACGAGAAAGTCGTCTTCTCAGTCATATCGCACTGCCGGGAAATTGTTAAGTACTTGATATCAGCGGTCTAACCGCCCGCTGGTTTCGGTGCGGCCAACTCCCGCAGTGACGACAGGAACAGCTCATCCATGCGCGGGCTCAGCTCGGCCAGGGTGCCGGCACTGGCATGACTGGCGGAGCCGAAGACGCGCTCGAGAGCTTCAGTCTCACTGGCGCCGCCGATCGAAAGACACAGACAGGCAACGCCGTCCATGCGCAACTCTTCGAGTGCCTTGTGCGCGTCGGCTTCTGCATAGCGGCCCTCGTAGCCGTCGTCGTAGGGGAATCCGTCGGACAGCACGAGGAGCAGCCGGTTCGGTGTGCCCGCCTGTTCCTTGAGGATCTCGCCCCCACCACGGATGGCGGCACCCAGCCGCGTGTAGCCGGACGGCTCAAGCTGATTCAGCCGCGCACGTCCCACGGCGCCGAACCGCTGCCCGAACGGCTTGATCGCAGGCAGGTGGACCGCGTGGCGGCCCTGCGACCGGAAACCGTAGACGGCCACCCGGTCGCCGAGCTCTTCGAGCACAGCGGCCATGGTGGCAGCCGCCCGGCGCTGGTGTTCATGGACAGCCAGGCCGCCGGAGTCGGTCTCGGTTGCCGAACCCGAGGCATCGACCAAGATGAGCACGCCGAGATTGCGCGAGAGCTTGCGCTGCTCGAGATACACGTGCTCGGGCGGTGAGAACCCGGAGCGCAGGTCGACGAACAGGTCGATCAGCGCCTCGATGTCCAGCTCGTCGCCGTCGGCTCGGCCGCGAAGGACCTTCGGGCCAAGGCCGATTCGCGACAAACGTCGCCGCAGCACATCGTCGTGCGGCACCCCGGCCGTCGACACATCGGCGGCGGCGGTCAGCGGAAAGTCGATGACCCGGCACCAGTTCTCTTTGTACCGGCCCGCGAAGACGTCCCACTCCGGATGGAGGGCGCCGCCGACTCCTAGCGTGGCACTGGGCCGGCGTTCGTTGGTGAAGCGGATCTGCGTGGGTAAGGGCCGCGCATCGGGGCCGACCTTGCCGACGCGCCGAACACTGCCGATCTGCATCTCGGCGCCGGCGTTGTCCTCGCCCTTCGATCGTGAACTGCCGAACAGCTTGGAGAGGAAATCAGACATCGTTCGGGACGCCATCGGCGCCTCGAAGAGCTTGAGGATCTTGCTGTCCTCGGATTCGCCCGTCTCGTCGTCCTCGTCGTCCAGTTCCTCCTGAACGTCCGGCACCTCGAACTTCAGCTGGAGGTCCTTATCTGTGGGCTTCGAGCCTGGACCCACAGGGGAGGCCAGCAGCCGAGACGGCCTGATGACCCCGAACCAGTCCGGTGCGTCGTCGACGGCGTTGCGGCCCTTCGCGATTCGCAGCGATTCGTCGGCGGTTGCCGTGTCGGGCTGCCCGGCTCCGAGTCCGGCGGCGAGCGGGAGGTCGCGGGACAGTTCGGCCAGGACGCGACGACCTTCCAATGCCAAGTAACGGCGCGCGATGGCGGGGCGGCCGCGGAGCGCCTTCAGTAGCGGCGCATCGAGGCTGCCCGCGCCGAGTAGCGCGCTCTGCACCAGCACCTCGCGGCGCTGCTGTGCGGGCGGCGCCGCGGAGACGTAGACGACCTGGCCATCGGTATATGCCGCGCCGCCCTCCCGTGCCTCGGCGATATCGACCGGTCGGCCCGCGACATGCGTGGCGAGGAGCCGAAACTGCTCGGGGCCGGCGGAATCGGTCACGGCCGGGGGAGGACGGCGTCCGCGAGCTCGCCGAGGGCGCGCACGATGTCGTGGTCGTCGGAGAGCACCTTGACGACCGCCGACTGCACGGCACTGCGCATGCTCAGCCCTTCGGCGACCAATTCGCCTGCCAGAATCAACATGCGGGTGGACGCCACTTCGCGAAGCGGTGAGCCCTCCAGATTGCGGATGGCATTGCCGAATTTGACCAGGCTGCGCGCGGTTTCGGCATCGATGCCGGCCTCGTGCATCACGATTTCCGTCTCGGCGGCGGCCGGCGGAAAGTCGAGCTCGATGGCGACGAACCGTTGCCGGGTCGATTCCTTGATGTTCTTCAGGACGCTCTGATAGCCGGGATTGTAGGAGATGACGAGCTGAAAGCCGGGGGCCGCAGGCAACGTGACGCCGAGCCGGTCGACCGGCAGTTCACGACGGTGGTCGGCCAGCGGATGGATGACGACGGTGGTGTCCTGACGCGCCTCCACGATCTCATCGAGGTAGCAGATGGCGCCTTCGCGCACCGCCCGCGTCAAAGGCCCGTCCACCCAGACGGTTTCACCGCCCTTCAGCAGGAACCGGCCGACCAGGTCCGCCGACGTCATGTCCTCATGGCCCGCGACGGTGATCAAATCCCGCCCGAGTTCGTGCGCCATCGCCTCCACGAACCGGGTCTTCCCGCATCCCGTCGGGCCTTTCAGCAGCACCGGCAGACCCCGGCGGGCTGCGGCGCGGAAGACCTCCACCTCGTCGCCGATAGCGCGGTAGAACGGGGTGGTCGGCACCGGTCTGACAACTGCGGAAGTGTTGTTTAACAAGTCATTTGCCCTTCTCGACGGGAACGAGTTTCGGAATCGTGACGCCAGGGGGCGTCACGAGTTGGCCGTGGATGTCGACGTAGCTCGAATTCTGCAGGGGGATCGGGATCGACGGGTCGGGGCAAGCTCGATCGGTGCCATCGCCGCAGACGCCCATCAGGAAGTACGAGCGTTTCAAAAGGTCTTCCGGCCAGGGATCCTGGTGCATGGCGAACCACTGCGCGGGCAGGTTGTAGAGCACGAAGAAGAAGGCGCTACAGGCGGCGAAGATTGCCAGGAAGCGCGTGATCTGTTGTTTCACAAAGCCACCGCGCACGGTGTCCAGACCGCGCTCGACGAAGGTGCGGCCACGGTCGTCGGTGAAGTAGCGCAGACAGCACAGGCCCGCCTGCACGCCACCCCACATGAGCCCCTCGTAGATCGGCCACTGGTAGTAGGTCCCGGGATTGACCGACAGGGCCCGGACGGCACCCGGATAGGTGAACAGGCCCATCGGCATGAGGAACAGGCCCTCGATCACGAAATCGAAGAAGAAGGTCCACACGATCACCACGCCGATCAAACCGAGCGTATTGATGTTGGGCCACTTGGACTTTGCCTTGCGCATCACCCAGCAGCCGAGCATCGTGCACAACAGGACGAAGCAGTAACCGGGTGCGTTCATGAGGAATGGCTCGGCCATCATGCGACCGGGTTGGCCGAACGACATCCAGCCGGGGACGTCCTGCACCCACGAACCCCGGTTCCACATCCAGGTGTTGTAGGTACTCCACGTGTTCACGTAGTTCAGCAACGGATCCTGGAAGAACAGCAGGCCACACGCGATCAACAGCATGCCGTCGAGCGTGATGCGCCGCTCCCGCCGCCAGGGCCGGATGAGGAACCACCACACCGCAACCGGTAGCCCGACGATGATCACGCCTGTCCAGGTGAAGAGGATCGCCTTCATGTACATCGGTGGGTCGCTCGGCCCCGCCGGGACGCGCTCGAAGTTCGGCCCCGTCACCCACCGAGTCCACACGTAGAGCTGGAACGCCAGGATCGCGCCGCCGACCGCGGCCCAGATGCGCACGGGCGTGATCTTGGGCGGCGACCCGAGGGCTGCCCCGCTGAGCGGTTCGGTGACGATTGCTCGCTTCTGTGACAACTCACTCATGCGGCGTCACTTCCCGATCTGTACCGGAGCGTCTTTGGGCATCTCTTTACCCGGTGGGAGGACGAGCTTGCCGTCGACGTTGATGTAGCCGGAGCGCTTGGTCGGCATGGGCAGCACCGGGTTCGGGCAGGGCGTGTTCTCGTCGCAGACGCTCTGGCTGAAGTACGAGCGCTTCTGCACGTCCTCGGGCCATGGGTCGGAGTGCAGGCCGAACCACTGGGCGGGCACGTTGTACAGGAAGAAGAACGCGGCACTGCAGGCGGCGAAGATCGCCAGAAACCGAACCAGCTGTTGCCGGAACACCCCGCCGCGAACGTGGTCCAGCCCGCGCTCGACGACGGTGCGGCCGCGGTCGTCGGTGAAGAAGCGCAGACAACACAGTGCTGTCATGACGGCGCCCCACATGAGTCCTTCGTAGACCGGCCACTGGTAGTACGTACCGGCGTTGAACGACACCGAGCGAATCGCGCCGGGGTACACGAAGAGCCCGATCGGCAGCAGGATCAGTCCCTCCATGACGAAGTCGAAGAAGAAACAGAAGACGTATGTGGCAACGATCAACCGGAAGTTGCTGATGTTCGGCCAGCGTGACTTGATCTTGCGCATCGCAAAACAGCCGACCATCAACGTCACCAGGACCATGCCGTACCCGGGCATGTTGATGGGAAGCAGCTCGCCCACTTGGTGTCCCGGCGATTCGGGGGAGACCCAGCTGGGGATGTTCGATGTCCAGGAGCCCATGTTCCAGATCCACATGTTGTACGTGCACCAGGTATTGGTGTAGTTGAGCAGGGGATCCTGGAAGAAGAACAGGGCGCACGAGACGAACAGCATGCCGTCGAGCGTGATGCGCCGCTCGCGCAGCCATGGCCTGATGAGGAACCACCAGACGGCAGCGGGGAACCCCACCACCATGAAGGCGCAGTTCACCATCAGCATGACCTTCATGTAGGTCGGCGGGTCGGTCGGGCCGCCGGGCACCCGGACGAAATACGGCCCGGTGACCCAGCGGGTCCAGACATAAATCTGGAAGAGCAGCAGTGCGCCGCCGAAGAACGCCCAGATCTTGACGGGCGCCGACGGCGCTTGGCTGCCAACGAGATTCGCGGATCCGCCCAGCGGCTCGGTAACAGTGGATTTCTTGCTCAGCATTTCGCTCACGAGGCCTCCTCGAGTTCGTGTCGTCTCGAAGATACCTACCGGTATCTCAGTTTCCAATAGGAATCTCGGAATCTGTGGCAGAATTTCTTCATGGTGGAGCGTTGGACGCGGGAGCGGCGACTGGAACACACGCGTTCGCTGCTGTTGGATGCGGCTGAGGATGTCTTCGCTGAAAAGGGCTTCGCACCAGCGACTCTCGATGAGATCGCGTCGGTCGCCGGCTACACCAAGGGGGCGATCTACAAACACTTCGCCACCAAGGAAGATCTGTTCCTCGCGGTCAACGACCGCTACTGGCGCCAATACTTCGACAAATTCGCCGAAGTGATGTCGAGGTCCGAGCGCGTCGGAGCGCACGAGCGCGACGAGATCGCCGAACGCTGGCTGGAGCTCAGTCGTGGTCGCGGCGCCGAGCATGCCGCATTGGGCTACGAGTTCACCCTCTATCTGCTGCGCAACCCAGACGTGCGAGATCGAGTGGCGGCCAGGCGATCTGAGGTGGTCGAGGCATTGGCCGGCTTCATTGTCGAGGGTGTCGACCGCCTGGGTGGGACGTTGCTGATACCGGCGGCCACGTTCGCTCAAATTCTGCTCGCCACCAGCGATGCCATCGTGTTGAGTAACGAACTCGACGGCGTCGACCTGTTTCGGCCGGTCGTCGACATGTATGTCTCGGCGATCAAGTTCGCCTGACGACACCTCTGCGGCATCGAGTATCAACTACTTGTCATTGGAGCATCGGGCGGATACCGTCGGCTGTGAAGTCACGTCGAGGAGGAGTGCGCCATGGCCCGGTTCCCCAAGCCGCCCGAGGGCAGTTGGACCGAACACTATCCGCGGTTGGGAACCGACCCGGTCTCGTACGAGGACTCGATCAGCCCCGAGCAGTTCGAGATCGAACGCAAAGCGGTGTTCAAGCGGGCGTGGCTGAATGTCGGTCGCGTTGAACAACTTCCGCGCAAGGGTAGCTACTTCACCAAAGAGCTCAAGGTCGTGAACACCTCGATCATCCTGGTCCGCAACAACGCCGGTGAGGTGAAGGCCTTTCACAACATCTGTCGGCACCGGGGCAACAAGCTGGTGTGGAACGACATGCCGCTGGAGGAGACCAAGGGCTTTTGCAAGCAGTTCACCTGCAAGTACCACGCCTGGCGGTACGACCTCGACGGCAATCTGACGTTCGTGCAGCAGGAGGGCGAGTTCTTCGATCTCGACAAGGACCGGTACGGCCTGGTGCCCGTGCACTGCGACGTCTGGGAAGGCTTCATCTTCGTCAACTTCGCCGCCGAACCGGAGCAGTCCCTGCGCGATTTCCTCGGCCCGATGGTTCAGAGTCTGGAGGGCTATCCGTTCGAGAAACTCACCTCGAAGTTCACGTATCGCTCTGAGGTCAAAGCGAATTGGAAGCTCTACATGGACGCGTTCCAGGAGTTCTACCACGCACCGGTACTGCATGCGAACCAGTCGCCCACCAACTACTCGAAGGCCGCGGCCCAGGCCGGTTTCGAGGCGCCGCACTACCGCATCGACGGGCCGCACCGGCTGGTCAGCACCTCCGGCGTCCGGGTGTGGGAGATGGGCGCCGAGATGCGCAAGCCCATGGAGGACATCTGCCAGAGCGGGCTGTTCGGGCCGTGGGATTCGCCCGACTTGGGGGAGATGCCCGTCGGCCTCAATCCGGCGAAATGTGACCCGTGGGGCCTGGATTCGTTCCAGCTGTTCCCGAACTTCGTCGTGCTGTTCTGGGGGCAGGGCTGGTACCTGACCTATCACTACTGGCCGACGTCGTACAACACGCATATCTTCGAATGCACGCTGTACTTCCCGCAGGCGCGCAGTCCCCGCGAACGCATCGGGCAGGAACTCGCGGCGGTGACGTTCAAGGAGTACGGCCTGCAGGACGCCAATACTTTGGAGGCCACCCAGTCCATGATCGAGTCTCGCACCGTCAACGAATTCCTGTTGTGTGATCAGGAAGTGCTGATCCGGCACCTGCACCACGAAACCGCTGCCTGGATCGAGGACTACCAGCGCAAGGCCGCGGGGGTGTGACCATGACTGTGCACCTGCCGGCCGAATTTGCCGACCTGGAGCCATTTTCCGAGTGGTGCCTACCGACCGAGGCGCTGCGCTACGCCAAGCGGCTGGGCAGCTCCATGGCGCAGATGCAGGCGTTCTACGACGCGATCACCCCGCGAGCAGAAGACGCCATCGCGTTCTGCGACAAGTTCAGCCTCGACGACATGCCCGAAGACGTCGTGAACCTCATGCACCTGCTGTACTCCATGATCCAGGTGTCGTTCCCCGTCGAGTGCTGGAAACAGCCCCGCGTTCCCGACTCCGGGGCCACCAAGCTCGACTGCGTCTACGAACCGATCCCATGACGGCGCCCGTGACAGAGCTGACTGTGCTTCGGGCCGCCCGGTGGGCCGACGTCGACAGCGGCGAAGTGCGGTCATCGGCCGTGATCGTGGTCGAGGGCAACCGCATCACAGCCGTCAATCCTGTTGAACCATTGCCGGATTCGGCCGTCGTCATCGACCTCGGCGACGTGACGCTGCTGCCGGGATTGATGGACATGGAGCTCAACCTGCTCATCGGTGGCCCCGGCGGCCCCGAAGGGCTGCCGAGCCCGATGCACGGCGTACAGGACGATCCGGCCTATCGGACGCTGCGCGGCGCCGTCAACGCCCGCGCCACGCTGGACGCCGGTTTCACCACCGTGCGCAACCTCGGGTTGATGGTCAAGACCGGTGGCTACCTGCTGGACGTGGCCCTCATGCGGGCCATCGAGCAGGGCTGGCACGTCGGGCCTCGCATCTACCCGGCCGGGCATGCGGTGACACCGTACGGTGGCCACCTCGACCCGACGGTCTTTCAGCGCCTGGCGCCGGGCATCATGCCGTTGTCGGTCGCAGAGGGCATTGCCAACGGCGTCGACGAGGTCCGGGCCTGCGTGCGCTACCAGGTTCGGCACGGCGCCAAGCTGATCAAGGTGTCCGCCTCGGGTGGCGTGATGTCACACAGCACCGCGCCGGGTGCGCAGCAGTATTCCGACGACGAGTTCGCCGCGATCGCCGACGAAGCGCACCGCGCGGGAGTGCGCGTGGCTGCACATGCGGTGGGGGACACTGCGATTCGGGCCTGCATCCGCGCCGGGATCGACTGCATCGAGCACGGCTTCCTGGCGACCGACGACACCATTCAATTGATGGCCGACACCGGCACGTTCCTGGTGTCGACGACATACCTGACCGAGGCCATGGCCGTCGACCGCATCGCGCCCGAACTGCGCAAGAAGGCCGAGGTGGTGTTTCCGCAGGCGCAGGCGATGCTGCCGAAAGCCATCGCCGCGGGTGTACGCATCGCCTGCGGAACCGATGCGCCGGCCGTGCCGCACGGGCAGAACGCGAAGGAGCTGTGCGCGCTCGTCGACCGCGGCATGACGCCGATGCAGGCCATCCGCGCCGCCACCGTCACGAGCGCGGAACTCATCGACGCCGACGACGAACTCGGGCGGCTGGCCCCGGGCTACCGCGCGGATATCGTGGCCGTCCCCGGCGACGTGTCGCGCAATATCGCCAGTACGCTGGACGTGCGCTTCGTGATGAAAGAGGGGCAGATCTACAAGCAGGTCGACGGAGGTGCGTAGTGGACTTGGACGAAAACCTCCTGTGGCACCTCAAGCAGGCGTTCTACT
This sequence comes from Mycobacterium sp. FW102-FHT13B02, assembly GCF_058790275.1. Lineage (NCBI taxonomy): Bacteria > Bacillati > Actinomycetota > Actinomycetes > Mycobacteriales > Mycobacteriaceae > Mycobacterium > Mycobacterium sp. FW102-FHT13B02. The sequence continues at coordinate 116,511 of NZ_JBYTCM010000003.1, read as the reverse complement.
TCTCCCTGACCTCGGTGAACGAGGCCGTCAGTAGCCACGGGGTCAGCACCGCCCAGATCGGTGTGCTGCGCCAACTCGCCAACGAGCCCGGGCTGTCCGGCGCCGATCTGGCGCGCCGCTTGCTCATCACGCCGCAGGGCGTGCAGTTGGCGCTGAAGGCGCTCGAAGGCCGTGGGCTCGTGGAGCGCAAGCCCGATCCGCAACATGCCCGCATCCTGCAGGCCTTCCTGACCGAGCAGGGACGCAAGACCGCTGCCGCCGTCGTCAGCGACGCGGTGCAGGCGCACGAAGCGGTATTCGGCGTGCTCACCGCCGACGAGCAGGAGACCTTGAAGCGGTTGCTCAAGCGCGTCGTCGAGCAGGGCACCGGGAACAAACTGATCGACGATCACGTCGGGGAGTGAGCGGCCCGCGAGGACGTGGACGTGACCACGCGCTGGGCACTTGACAAGCAAATGTCTTCTGGGAGTTGAGCGTGCGCGTGCGCAGGAAAGGATCGAGTGCCACGCTGCGCGGATGCACCGTCAACCAGCTCGGGCCTCGCCGCCTGAGATGGGCCGGCGCGAAGACGATTTGATCGCACGGTCGGGTTAAAAGTCCCGCAGATACGTGCAGTCAAAGACCCGCCGAAGCCCCGGTAAGAAAGACTGAGTATCAAGTGCTTGATACTAATGACAAGTACTTGATACTCTCAAAGGGATGGCTGATCTTGTGGACGACTTCGCGTCATTGCGCATCAAGCGAGTGGTGCGCGAAACCGGCGACGCGGTGTCGCTGATCCTCGATATCCCCGAGGACTGTGCACCCCGATTCCGTTACCAGGCAGGGCAATTCCTGACCCTGCGGGTGCAAGTGGCCGGGGATCAGCACCGGCGGTGTTACTCGATGTCGTCGTCGCCGCTGGGTGGCGACGATCTGCAGATCACCGTCAAGCGTGACGGGGGTGGGCTCGTCTCGAACTGGCTGAACGACACCGCCGCCGCCGGTGATCACATCGATGCCGCGCCGCCCGAAGGGCGGTTCGTCCTGGGGGAGGGGGAGCGCGACATTGTCGCCTTCGCCGGTGGCAGTGGGATCACGCCGATCCACTCACTCATCGGCGCCGCGCTGGCGGGAACCTCGCGCCGAATCCGATTGTTCTACGCCAACCGTAGCCGCGACTCGGTGATCTTTGCCGATTCCCTTGGTGCACTGGCGCAGTCGCATCCTGACCGCCTGACCGTGCGCCACCACCTGGACGACGTCGACGGCGTCGTGCAGCCCGAGGCCATCGCGTCCTTCGTCGCCGATGCCGGCGATGCCGGCGATGCCGAGTTCTACATCTGCGGGCCGGGGCCGTTCATGGACGCGGTGGAATCCGCCGTCATGCAGACCGGTACGCCGCGTAGCCGAATTCACCTGGAGCGCTTCCAGATCGCCGCGGTCACCGCCGACGACGCGGCCGCGTCGGACACCGAAGAAGTCACCATCGAACTCGACCGCCGCAAGACGACCGTGGGGTACCGGGCAGGCAACACACTGCTGCAGACGGCCCGCATCGCCGGGTTGCGCGCGCCCTCGTCGTGCGAAACCGGCTCCTGCGGAACGTGTATGGCCCGCATCGTCGAAGGCAGCGCACGCATGCTCAACAACGACGCTCTCGACGACGACGAGGTCGCCGACGGCTGGGTGCTGACCTGTCAATCCCTGCCGACCAGTAAGACCGTTCGAGTGGTTTACGAGTAGGAGTGCACATGACACGCGTGGCTGTGGTGACCGGTGGTGCGTCGGGCATGGGTGAGGCGACCTGTCACGAACTGGGGCGGCGGGGACACAAAGTGGCCGTCCTCGACCTGAACAGCGAAGCGGCACAGCGGGTGGCCGAAGACCTGCGCGCCGATGGCGTAGAGGCGGTGGGCATTGCGGTCGACGTCAGCGACAGAGTCTCGGTGGAAGACGCATTCGCCAAGGTGCGCAGCGAGTTCGGGCCCGTACACATCCTGGTCACCAGTGCCGGCGTGGTGGACTTCGCGGCGTTCACCGACATCACCGTGGATTCCTGGCAGCGGCTGATCGACGTGAATCTCACCGGCACGTTCCACTGTTGCCAGATCGCGGTACCGGACATGCTGGCGGCGGGCTGGGGACGCATCGTGATGATCTCCTCGTCCAGCGCACAGCGAGGCTCGCCGGGCATGGCGCACTACGCCGCGTCCAAGGGCGCTCTGCTGTCGCTGACGAAATCGCTTGCCCGCGAATATGGTCCGGCTGGAATCACCGTGAACAACGTGCCTCCGTCGGGTATCGAGACGCCGATGCAGCACCAATCGCAGGCGGCGGGAAACCTGCCGCCCAACGAGCAAATGGCGGCCAGCATCCCTGTTGGCCACCTCGGCACCGGGGACGACATCGCCGCGGCCGTCGGCTTCCTGTGCTCGCCGGAAGCCGGCTTCATCACCGGGCAGACCCTCGGTGTCAACGGTGGGTCCGTGATGTGACGGCCGGCGACGTGACGGCAAGCGATGTGACGGAACAACTTCGAGGAGGAGATCATGGCCAAGTGGCCCAAGCCGGCTGAAGGCAGCTGGACCGAGCATTACCCCGAACTCGGCACGGGGCCGATTTCCTTCCGCGACTCGATCTCACCGGAGTTCTACGAACTCGAACGTGAGGCGGTCTTCAAACGGGCGTGGCTCAACGTCGGGCGGATCGAGGAGGTGCCGCGGGTCGGCAGCTACTTCACCAAGGAGATCGACGCCGCCAGGACGTCGGTGATCGTGGTGAAGGGTCGCGACGAACAGATCCGCGCCTTCTACAACATCTGCCGGCACCGCGGAAACAAACTGGTGTGGAACGACTTTCCCCACGAAGAGACCAAAGGCGGTTGCCGCCAGTTCACCTGCAAGTATCACGGTTGGCGCTACGACCTCAAAGGTGATCTGACGTTCGTGCAGCAGGAAGGCGAGTTCTTCGGGCTGGACAGCACCCGGTACGGGTTGAAGCCCGTGCAGTGCGACGTGTGGAACGGCTTCATCTTCATCAACTTCGATCCCGAGCCCCAGTGGAGCCTGCGCGAGTTCCTCGGCCCGATGATCACCGCGCTCGACGACTACCCGTTCGGGGCGATGACCGAGCGTTACGACTTCGCGGCGGAGAACAACAGCAACTGGAAGATCTTCGCCGACGCATTCCAGGAGTACTACCACGTGCCGTCGCTGCACTCCCAGCAGGTGCCGAGCGCGGTGCGTCAACCGAACGCCACCTTCGAGTGCGGGCACTTCCAGATCGACGGGCCGCACCGACTGGTGTCGACGGCGGGTACCCGCCGCTGGAAGCTCGATCCCGACTACATGTACCCCGTCGAACGGGTGACGCGTAGCGGTCTCGTGGGGCCGTGGCGTACCCCGGAGACCCACTTCTCGGCCGGCCTGAATCCAGGCGGCATCGAACCGTGGGGCATCACGAACTTCCAGATCTTCCCGAACCTGGAGATCCTGATCTACCACGGCTGGTATCTGCTGTACCGCTACTGGCCGACGTCGCACAACACCCATAAGTTCGAGGCGTACAACGCGTTTCACCCGGCGCGCACCGTCCGCGAGCGCATCGAGCACGAGGTCGCCTCGGTGGTGCTGAAAGAGTTCGCTCTCCAGGACGCCGGCATGCTCGGCGGCACCCAGGCGGCACTGGAATACGACGTCGTCGACGATTACCCGCTGTCGGACCAGGAGATCCTGGTGCGCCATCTGCACAAGGTGTCGGTCGACTGGGTCGAGGAATACCAGGCTCAGCGTGCCCCGGCGGGGGTGTGATCGTGGCCGAATCCCGACTGCCCAGCGCCTTCGCCGAGTTCGAGCCGTTCGCCGAGAAGTGGTGCCTGGCGACCGAACCCGAACGCTGGGAGATGCGCATGCAGACTCCGATGACCGAGATCCGGCAGTTCTACGACGCCTTCACGCCGCGCTTCGAGGAGGCTATCGACTATTGCGACAAGTACGGACTCGACGACCTGCCGGACGACGCGCTCAATCTGCTGCACCTGATCTACTCGATGATCATGGTCTCGATGGCCGTCGAGATCTTCGGCACGCAGAAGCCGGCCGACTCTGCCGACGCCATCATGAATCGTGTCGGGGCGCCGGTGCCATGAGTCTGCTGACGCTGGGCAAGCTGACGTCGTCGGTCGGCGCGGAAGTGGTCGGCGTCGATGCCGGGCGACTGACTGCCGATGATGACCTGGCCGCGGCCGTGCTCGATGCCTTGGAGGACAACGGCGTGCTGGTTTTCCCGGGTCTGCGGCTCGATCCGGAAGAGCAGGTGGCGTTCAGTCGCAGACTCGGCGCTGTCGACCACTCCTCGGACGGCCACCACCCGGTCGCCGGTATCTATCCGATCACTCTCGACACGTCCAGGAACACCTCGGCGGCTTATCTCCGCGCGACGTTCGACTGGCACATCGACGGCTGCACCCCGGTCGAGGAAACCTATCCGCAGAAGGCGACCGTGCTCTCGGCCGTCGCGGTGGCGACCAACGGCGGCGAGACCGAATTTGCCAATTCCTATGCCGCATATGACGAATTGAGCACCGGCGACCAGGAGCGCTACGGGCAGCTGCGGGTAGTGCATTCGCTGGAGGCATCGCAGCGCCGGGTCACTCCTGACCCGTCGCCAGAGCAGCTCGCGGCGTGGCGGTCGCGGCGGACGCACGAGCACCCGTTGGTCTGGACGCATCGCAGCGGTCGCAAGTCGCTGGTGCTCGGCGCGTCCGCGGACCACGTCATCGGCATGGACCGGGATGAGGGACGCGCACTGCTCGCCGAACTGCTGGAGCGAGCCACGGCTCCCGAGAAGGTGTACAGCCACAGGTGGTCGGTGGGGGACACCGTCGTCTGGGACAACCGTGGCGTGCTGCACCGCGCGGCTCCCTACGCCGCCGACTCGCCGCGAGAGATGCTGCGCACCACCGTCCTCGGCGACGAACCGATCCGATGACCGCCGGGCGCATTGACGCCGGCGGACCACTATGGAAATGTAATCACCACATTTGAGAATCACATTCTCATCTGAGTTTGCTTGGAATGGAGGACAGGTGTCGGAAGACCTCACCGCGGTCGATTTCTTCCGGGATGATCGGCTGACCGACGACCCGTACCCGTTTTACGAGGCGCTGCGCAACAAATGCCCGGTGGCCCGTGAAGACCACTACGGCGTCACGATGGTCACCGGCTGGCAGGAGGCGGTGGACGTCTACAACGACGCCGAGACGTTCTCGTCGTGCATCTCGGTGACGGGTCCGTTCCCGGGCTTCCCGGTGCCACTCGAAGGGGACGATGTCAGTGAGCTCATCGAGAAGCACCGCGACGAGATTCCGTACAGCGACCAGCTGCCGACGCTGGACCCGCCGACGCATACCAATCACCGCGCCCTGCTCATGCGGCTGATCACGCCCAAGCGCCTCAAGGAGAACGAGGACGCGATGTGGCGGATCGCCGACGACATGCTCGGGGAGTTCCTGGCTCCCGGCGAGGGTGAGTTCATCAAGGGCTTCGCCGGGCCGTTCACCTTGCGCGTCATCGCGGACCTGCTCGGTGTACCCGACGAGGATTGCCCTGAACTGCTCGAGCGGCTTGCGAAGGGCACCCACGGTGGCGGACTCGGCAGCACCGACGAAAAGACGCTCTCAAAAACACCTTTCGAGTACCTTTACGAGGCCTTCGCGGTGTACATCGAGGATCGCCGCCGCGAACCGCGCGACGATGTGCTGACCGGTCTGGCCACCGCGACGTTCCCCGACGGGACCATGCCGACGGTCGACGACGTGGTGCGGGTGGCCACGAACGTTTTCTCGGCCGGTCAGGAGACCACGGTCCGGTTGCTCAGTACGGCGCTGAAGGTGATCGGCGAGCAACCCGACATCCAGGCCAAGCTTCGGGCAGATCGCAGCCTGCTGCCGAACTTCATCGAAGAATGCCTGCGTATCGAGAGCCCGGTGAAGGGCGACTTCCGGCTCTCGCGCGTGCCCACCACCATCGGTGACGAGGCCATCGGTGCGGGCTGCACGTTGATGGTGATCAACGGTGCGGCCAACCGTGATCCACGGCGGTTCGAGGATCCCGACACGTTCGACGCCGAGCGCAAGAACGCCCGCCAGCACCTGGCGTTCGGGCGCGGCATCCACAGCTGCCCCGGTGCGCCATTGGCGCGGGCCGAGACGCGCGTGGCGCTGGAGCGGCTCCTGGACCGAACGTCGGACATCCGGATCTCCGAGGCGCACCACGGCCCCGCGGGAAATCGCCGGTACCAATACATTCCGACGTACATCCTGCGTGGCATCATCGATCTCCACCTCGAATTCGATCCTGCCGGGAGCTCATCATGAAGGTTGTCGTCGATGAAGACCGGTGCCGCGGCCACGGCATGTGCCTGACGTTGTGTCCCGATGTCTTCAGCATGACCGACGACGGTTATGCGGTCGCCGATCCTTCGGTAGTGACGGCTGATCTCGAAGGTGCGGTTCGCGATGCCATGGCGAACTGTCCCGAACAAGCAATCGTCGAAACGAACTACTAGTCAAGGAGATTCGAGTGGCCAAGGGATATGTGATCCTCACCGAGGACGTCAAGGACCCGGCGGGCATGGCTGAGTACGCCAAGCTGGCCGGCAAGGCGATGTCGTCCGCCACGATCGTGTCGGTGGACCAGAACCCCCAGGTGCTCGAGGGCAGCTGGCACGGCAACCAGACCGTCGTGCTGGAGTTCGAATCCGTGGACGCCGCGCGCGCCTGGTACGAGTCCGACGCGTACCAGGCAGCCGCGAAAGTCCGCCAGTCCGCCGCGGACTGCAACGCCGTGATCCTGTCGGGCTTCGGGGCCTGACAGGACCTGACGGTCAGCGGGCGTCAGCCCGCTGACCACCCGGCGTCGGCCGCCACGATCGCGCCGTTGACGAATGCGGCGGCATCGGAAGCCAGGAAGACGATCACGTCGGCCATCTGCTCGGGCAGCGCGATATCCGGGGCCGCTGAGATGATCGGCGTCAGACGGGCTTGACCGGTCTCGTTGAATCCGCTGATGCTGCCGGCGATTCCGGTGAGCGTCGGGCCGGGCAGGATCGCGTTGCACCGAATGCCGTCCTTGGCGTACGACCAGGCGATGTTCCGGGTCAGGCCGATCACGCCGTGCTTGGAGGCGGTGTATGCGGCACCGGCAGAGCCGCCGCGGACTCCGGCGGCCGAGGCGGTGTTGACGATGACGCCGCGCTGTTGGCCGAGCATGTGGGGGAGCACCGCATGGGTCACGATGAACGTGCCGGTCAGGTTGATCCGGATGACCCGGTCCCATTCGGCGAGCGTGGTATCGGCCGGTAGCGCCATGGTGTCGATGACGCCGGCGTTGTTGGACAGCACGTCGATATGGCCGTAGGTGTCGAGGGCGGCAGTCACGGCCCGCGCGACGGACTCCTCGTCGGCGATGTCGGCGGCGACGGCAATGGCGGCGTCGCCGATCAAATCCGCGGTTTCCTGGGCCGCGTCACCGTTGATGTCGGCGGCGACGACGCGGGCGCCCGCCTTGGCGAATGCCAGGGTGGTGGCGCGTCCGATGCCCGAGCCGGCTCCGGTGATCAGAGCCACCCGGTTATCGAATCCTTCTTTCATACAAGGCCTTTCATGCGCGGTAGGGTCAGCGGCAGGTCGTTGTAGGTGGCGATGCCGGGTGCGGCCGCGACGACAGCCGGGATCGCGTTGATGGCGGGCATCGCCGTCATGATGTGGCCGAGGGTCATGAATTCCGCCATCGTCGTCGCCTGGAAGTCCGGCGGCGGCAGGAAGTTGATCTTCATGGTGACCGTCGGGCGACCATCGATCGTGATGTTCCACGCGTCGGCGTCGAGCTGCCAGTCGGGCTCGAGTGACTGGCCTTTGCGCCACCGCACCTTGAGCTCGATGACGGTCCTACCGGCAACCACGCCTTGCCAGCTCGCGGCGACGCCGGCGACGCAGCCTTTCTCGATGGTCCACGAGCCCAGATCGAGATCCGCGGTGGTTTGTGCGTATTCGGCTTCGCACCGCACGTCGTCGAGTTCGACGCCGAGCGAGTCGGCCAGTAACCGCACTGCCTCACCGAAGATCGCGGTGCCCGCGGCGGCCATCGGCGGCAGGTCCGGTGAATCGATGGGCATGCCGAAACCGCAGGGGATTTCGGTGGCGGGTGAGTCGTAGAAGGTGGTGTCGGCGGCCTCGGCGACCGTCACCTTGTCCACCCGGTCGCACGCCATGGCGCCGACGATCGCCAGCAGCTCGGCGAAACCCGGGCTGACCCCGGAGCCGAACATGGTCGAGCCGCCGGCGCGGCACGCCTCGATGATGCGCTCCCGGTCGTGGCCCAGGTTGTGTCCGGTGATGAATGACGCGGTCGCAACGACATTGACCCCGGCTTCCAGGATGCGCGCCACTTCATCGACGTCGATCCACATCGGGTTGTACACCACGCAATCCGGCTTCCGTGCCAGCAGTGCCGCGACGTCATTGGTCGCGGTCACCCCGGTGGGCTCGATCCCGCACAGGTCGCCGACGTCACGGCCGGCCTTGTCCGGTGACCAGGCGTAGCATCCGACGAGTTCCAGGTCTGGATGTGCGACAACGGCTTTGACCGAGCTCTTGCCGACATTGCCGGTGGTCCATTGAACGACGCGATAGGGCTTCATGCGGGATCCTCCGTGATCGATATCGCCTGGCGGGGACATTGACGGACGGCTTCGACGATCCGGTCCCGGTTGTCCGGCGTCACTTCGTCGCGCCGGATGTGCAGGTAGTCCTGGTCGTCGAGATGGAACACGTCGGGGATGATTCCCTCGCAGACGCCGTTGCTCTCGCACAGCCCGAAGTCGACGCTCACCTTGCTCATCGCAGCACCCGTACCGGGATGTTCTGCCAACCCATCACGTTCTGCATGTGGACACGTCTGCAACCGTCCCAGTCGATCTCGTAGCGTGGCATGAAGTCCAGCAACGCCTCCAGCGCGGTGGCGCTCTCCATGCGCGCCAGCGCCGCCCCCAGGCAGCTGTGGATGCCGTACCCGAAACCGAGGTTCTGGGCCTCGGTGTGGTTACGGTCGATGTCGAACGCGTCGGCGTCGGTCCACGCCTCCGGATCGCGGTTGGCGGAACCGCCGAGCAGGAACACCGGAGCGCCCTCCGGAATGGTCGTCCCGTGCAGCTGCACGTCTTTCATACTGCGGCGCACGTTGTACTGCGCGGGTGCCTCGTACCGCAACAGTTCCTCGACGGCGGCGGGGACCTTGCTGCGATCGTCCAGCAGCTTCTGCCACTGGTCGGGATGGCGGGCGAACAGGTAGACCGCGTTACCGACCAGCTTGGTCACCGTCTCGGCGCCGGCGCCGCCCAACAGCGAAGCGAATCCGGCGATCTCGTAGTCCTCGAGCTTGGTGACGGTGCCGTCTTCACGTTCGGTCTCGGCGGCCAGGAGGCGGCTGATCAGATCGTCGCCCGGTGCTTCTTTACGCTGGCGCGCCAATTCGAAATAGAAAGCCGCACTGTCCATGTAGGCCTGGATGCCCTGTTCCGAGGTTTCGACCTGGCCGATTTCGCGGTGCAGCGATTCGTCGATCCAGTACCGGACCTGTTGGGCCTCCTCCTCGGGGACGCCCATCATGTTCGTGATCACCTCGACCGGGAACGGTCCGGTGAAGTCCTGTACCGCGTCGAATCCGTTGGGATCGAGGCGGTTCAGGTACTTGTCGATCTTCGCGCGGACCATTTCGCGCTGCGACTGGATTGCCCGCGGCGTGAACACCTTGTTCAGGAGGCTGCGGATGTGGCGGTGCTCGGGCGGATCCATGAAGATGATCATCCGCATATTGCCCGGCATCTCGGCCCCCGCGCGCACCTGTGCCAGATCCGTTCCATACGCAGACGAATAGGTCTCGAAGTCGCGGTACGCGGGGGCGACGTCGTCGTGTCGGGACAGCGCGTAGAAGTCGTGTTCCTCGCTGTAATACACCGGTGCTTCCGCGCGCATTCGCCGGTAGGTCTCCCACGGCCCGTTGAAGAAGTCCTCGGAGAACGGGTCGAACACGAGTTTTGTTGCGGTCATGCTGGATTGCTCCCTCCCGTCGGCGCCATGCCGGTGTCGATGATGGTGTCGAGCACGCCCAGGCCGGTGCCCAACTCAGCTGCGGTGGTTCGGACCGTCGCGACGTCCTTGCTCAGGAACTCGCCGACGACCGCGCGGAACGACGCGACCGAACCCGCTCGCGAGATGCTGTCCAGCGCACGGCTGCCCGCGCTGGCGTGGGGCAGGGCGGTCAGCAGTGCGGATTCGGGGACGCCGAGCCGCTCGCCGAGTTCGACTGCGGCGCTGATCAACCCGATCTTCGCCGCGAACAATGCGTTGTTGACGAGCTTGACCCGTTGGCCCGTGCCCGGCGGACCGGTGTGGATGATCGGGTCGCCATAACACGACAGCACGGGTCTGGCTCGCTCGACCGCGGCGTCGGAGCCGCCGACGAACAACGTCAACCGGCCGGCGGCGATGTCATGCGGACCGCCGCTGACCGCGGCGTCGATGACGTCCACGCCGTGGTCGGCGATGGCCTCGGCAGTGTGCGGGCTGCCGGTCGTGTGGATGACCAGGACGGTGTCCGGGCGCAGGTTGTCCGCCAGGGCATTGGCGACGTCCCGGACCTGTTCGTCGGTGAAGACACAGATGACGACCGTATCGGCGCCTGCGCAGACGGCGGCCAGATCGGTGACCGGGGTTGCGCCGAGTGCGGTGATGGCTGCACTCTTCTCCGGTGTGCGGGCCAGGACGTTCACCTCGTGGCCGGCCGCGACGAGGCGGCCGACCATGGCACCGCCCATGCGTCCCGCTCCGACGAAACCGACCGTGTTCACCGCGTGCGGTCCATCAAACCCAGTGCGGCATCGGCGGATTCGAGTACCGCGCCCGGTGTGGCGCCGGCGGACTCGGCGAGGTCCGCGATCAGACAGACGTCCTTCTTCAACAGGTCCGCCGCGACCGACTTGAGCACATCGAGACTTCCGCCGAATTGCGCGATGCGGCGGAGCGCGAAGCTGTTCGCCGATCCCTGGGTGATCACCTCCGCGAGCCGCTCGACCGAGACGCCCAGCGCCTCGCCCAGATCCAGCGTCGACTTCGCGGTCGCGATATTGGCGGTGAACAGCAGGTTGTTCAGCAGTTTGGTCACCTGGCCCGAGCCGACATCCCCGAGGTGGACGATCGGGTCGGCGTAGGTGGCGAACACCGGTCGACTGCGCTCCACGGCGTCAGGCTTACCGCCGACCATCACGAGGAGACGGCCGGCAGCGGCGGCGGGACCGCCGCCGCTGACCGGCGCATCGATCAGCGAAATTCCCTTGGCTGCTGCGGTTCTGGCAATATCGCGGCAGGTGTCCGGATGTACGGTGCTGTGGATGGCGATGATGCCGCCGGGTGCCAATCCGGTGCAGATGCCGTTATCGCCGTCCAGCACCTGGCGGACGTCGTCGTCCCCGACAACACACACGCAGACGAGGTCGCTGACGGCGGCCAACTCGGCTGGTGTTTCGACGACTTTGGCGGCGGTGTCGGCGAATGGTTCGACGGAGGCCGAACGCCGGGCCCACAACGTCAGTGGATATCCCGCGTCCACGATACGGCGCGCCATCGGCGCGCCCTGGCTGCCGAGACCGATGAATCCGACTCGCACTAACCGACCTCCAGTGTGACTTCTGTGTTGCGCTGGGTGGCCAGGCATTCCTCGATGAACGCCAGCACGGTGAGGTGGTAGGCCGCTGCCCCGACCGAAACGCTGATGTTGTGGCCCGCTCCGACCTGGTGGTGGACCGTCATCCGTGGTGCTGCGGTGAACAATCCACTGATGGCCGCGACGGCGTCCGGATCCGATCGCCAGACCCGTTCATGCTCGGCGACGGTGAAGTGCACGGGTACCCGGACGTCGGCGGCCAGCGCCGGGAAGTCACTGCGGGGCCAGTCCTGGACCATCGCGGCCTCGTACCGGGCGCCACTGCGCGCGTTGGGAGTGCTCGTCAACGGCGGGTAGAGCTCTGCGGGGTGCCACAGTAGTTCGCGCAGCCCGGGCGGGCGGTGGGTGACCGACGCCGACTTGAGCATCTCCATGGCGGCGTCCTGGTAGTGCAGGCCGGTGCCGGCCAACGCGATACCGAAAACACCTGCCTGGCAGGCGCGTTCGTCGACGGCCATGCGGAGCGTCAGCTCGCAGCCGTTGGAGTGCCCGAGCAGGAATACGCCGGCGCCACGGCCCCTAGGCCCGAGCATCGCGTCCACCGCGCCGTAGGCCAGGGCGATCCGCTGCTCCGGGTGCGCGATTGCCTCGGGGTAGGCGTCGGACGCCCCGTATCCGGGGCGGTCCAGTGCGACAACGGTGTAGCCGAGCGCTGCGGCGGTGCGCATCAGCGACAGTCGTGGGTGCCCCGGACAATCGAAATATGCTGCGCTGCTGCCACCGCCGTGTACGGCGACGATGACGGCGCGTGGCGCCTCGGCTTCGGTGAGCAGCCCTGACATCATGACGTCGCCGACGCGGACCATCCGCGGCACCGGGCTGATGGGCGATCCGCCTGCGCTGCTCGCCGCACTCACGAGTCGGTCCGTAGGAGAAGCACCCCGCTGGGGGTGAGGCCGCCACTGCTGACCACCGCCACGCGCGCATCGGCGACCTGACGTTCACCGGACTCGCCGCGCAACTGCGAAATCGCCTCGTAAACCAGGCCCATGCCGTGGGTGCGGCCGTGCGACAACTGACCGCCGTGGGTGTTCAGGGGCAGCACGCCATCGCGGGCGATGTTGGCGCCGCCATCGAGGAAGTCCTTGGCCTCCCCGATACCGCAGAACCCGAGCGCTTCGATCCAGGACAGACAGTTGAACGTGAACCCGTCGTAGAGTTCGGCGACGTCGACATCCGCGGGCCTCAGGTCGGTTCGGGTCCACAGGTGGGCGGCCTGGCCGAGCACCTGCGGTTCGTGGGTCAGCGTGCTCTGGTCCCACTCGATCGGTTCGAGGATTTGGGTGCCGACCGCTTCCACGCGGATCGGCGGCTTGGCGAGGTCGCGGGCCACGTCGACGGCCGACACGATGACGGCGATGGACGCGTCGCACGGCACGTCGCAGTCGTAGAGCCCGAACGGTGTCGTGATGGGCCGGGCGTTCAGATAGTCGTCCATGGTCATCGGATCGCGGTAGATGGCCGTCGGGTTCAGCGCGGCATTCGCGCGCTGGTTCAGCGCAATCCAGCCGAGCGTCTCCCTGGTGGTGCCGTAGCGGTGCATATGACGTTGCGCGTTCTGCGCCAAGGTGTGTGCGGCCGACGTCGCGCCGAACGGCATCTGCCAACTGGTGGTGCGGGTCCCGCCCATCGGGGCGGCCCTGCCCTGCTTCATGAGTTCGTCGTAGGTGGCCTGCCACAGGGTGCGGAAGCACAGCACGTGGCGCGCCATTCCACCGGCGACGGCCAGCATGGCCGCGATGACCGAGCCGCCGGGGCCGAAAGTCTCGGGCCCGCCGTTGTACCAGGTCGGCTTGATGCCCAGGGCGGTCTCCAGCGCGGTCACCCCGCCTTCGCCGAAGGGGCCGGGGAGGCCCGCGCCGGGCCAGGTCGACAGCCCGTCGATATCGTCCATGGTCAGCCCGGCATCGGCGATGGCGTTCTCACACGCCTCGACGGTCAGCGCCAGCGGGTCCAGCATCAGGCGGCGGCCCATCTGCGAGGCGCCGATACCGGTGATGGCAGCCTTGTCTTCGAACTTCTCGGTGGTGATCATCGGCCGCACGTGTCTGGCGAAGTCCTGGGGTTCGATTTCGTCGGTCGGCAGCGGAGCCAGCGCCGGCTGGGCGGCGACCGGACGGAACAGTGGCAGCCACACGTCCTCGTGCTGCTCGAAGACGACTTCCATCTGCTGGCCCAGGGCCAGCTGCCCGGGATCGCAGTCGATGATGTTGGTGGTCAGGCGGACTCGCGGATCTTCGACCAGCGCCACCTGGGCCACCACGTAGGGTGCCGGCAACCCGGGAATGCTGAATCGCTGGTTGAGCGTGAAGCCGATGAGCGTCGCGAGACCGGACACCGTGCGGACGCCCATCTTTCGCTCGCGGCAGTAGCGGCAGACCGGCGCCGGCGGATGGATCAGCGCGTTGCAGTTTTCGCATTCGGTGATGCGCAGCGCTCCGTCGGCGCCTGCGGTCCAATAGAACTCGTTCTCAGGCGTCACTTGCGGCAGCGGCATGCGAGTCAACGGACAAATCCCCATTCTGCTTCGTTGGCGTCGGTCTCTGGGTGTGGTTCGGGTGCCTCAGCGTGAATCGGCGCGGGTGTGGGCGCAGCGAGTGGGCCGCCGGTCATTTCGATGATGGCGTGCACGGGGCAATCCAGTACCGCGCGCATGACGGCGGGCTGGTCTGCCTCGGGTACCTCGCCGGTGCCGACGAGTGTCGCGTAACCCCAGTCGTCGAGAGAGAAGTACGACGGTGCATGCTTGGCGCAGATGCCGAACCCGTCGCACATCGTCCGGTCCAGGCGGATCCTCATGCCATCATCACCGCCTCCACTTCATAGGGCCGCACCGGGAGGAAATCACCGGATTGGCATGCCGGGCAGCCGTTCTCCAGGTGACGTGCGACTTCGGCGGGGAATTGATCGAGGAGACTGGCCGCGATGTTCGCGGCGCCATCCAACGTCGCGCACGCGCCACGCCCGCGCAGCTCGCGCGACCACCTCCGCAGCCGGGCGATGTCGTCGCCGGTCGCGACGCCGTCGCGCAGACCCCTCGCGGCGGCGGCCATCGCCGCGGTGCCGTTGAAGCATGACCCGCACTGCCCGGCGTTCTCTCGGTCGAAGTACGCCAGTACCGATGCGGCGACGGCCACCGGGCAATCGCCGTTCAGGATCGAGATGGCGCCGCAGCCCAGACCGCTGCCCAAACTACCCAGGGCCTCGTGGTCCAGCGTCGCATCCAACACACCTGGGCCCAGGAGGCCGGCGAAATAGCCGCCCATCAGGGCACCCGTCGCGATTTCGGCCGGCACGCCGTGGACTTCGAGTACCTCGGCGAATCCCACGCCGTGCGGCAGCTCATAGAGGGCGGGCGGGCGACCGGCGCCGGTGATGGTCGCCAGGAACGAGCCCGGCGATGACGCGGTGCCGACGGATCTGAAGTCCTGGCCGCCATACGCGTGGATGTGGGGGAGATTCGCCAGCGTCTCCACATTGCTGACGAGCGTGGGCAGCGCGGCGACACCCTGCTCGAATGGGCGCGGCGGTTTGTCGGTGGGCTTGGCCGGACCACCGTTGATGGCGCGCACCGCGGCGGTCTCCTCGCCGGCGACATACCCGGGCGTGACCGTCACCACCTCAACGGGCGGCCCCGAATGCCGCTGCGCAACAGCGGTTTCCACGCTGGCCGCGGAGGCAGGGTCTGAGACATAGACGTACGCTCTGTGGGCGCCGACGATGGTCGCCGCCAGCCGCAGGCCGTCCAGTACGAGATGGGGCCGGTTGCGCAGCAGCCAACGGTCTTTGATGGACGCCGGCTCACCCTCTTCGCCGTTGGCGACGACGATCGCTCCGCCGCGGTCACGGCCGCCCGCCCGGACCGAACGCAGCTTGACCGCCATGGGGAATGCGGCGCCGCCGCGGCCGCGGAGCCCGGAGCGTTCGACTTCGCCGAGCAGCCGGTCGGGGTCGGTGAGATCGCGATAGCCGCCGGCGGCGACGTAGGTGTCGCAGTCCTCGCTGCCCGCGCTGTGCTCGCCGTCGGCACGCAGCAGCCGCGGGGTGAGTCCTGGCCAGGTGGCCACCGTTAGGCTGAGCGGCATGCGCACGGCGGTGGTGCGGGTCGATGTCGACCCCGCGGGTGAACTCACGTCAGAGCAGTTAGCGGACGCCATGACGGTCCTCAAGGAGCTGGCCGCCGCGGCGGGTGTCGACGTGATCGACGTGGACCTGGCGGCGATACCGCCCCGGCGTCGCCAGGTGCAGCTGCTGATCGCCGGACGCGCGCCGGAATCCGGTGTCGCTCTGTGCGCCAAGGCATTCGGCACCGCGCCGGAGCTCGGCGTCGTCACCTACGTCAGTCGCGGTACCGATGACGACGCGCACGGCGTGCTGGCGCGTTTCGGGATCACCGGAGAGGTCGCACGTGAGCCCGGCTCCGAAGGTTTCGACATCGTGACGGTGACGCTGGCCTTGGTGGACCTGGAGCGAATTCCGGAGAGCCGCATTCACACGGCGCTGGAGGCATCGCTGAATTGTGAGGTGCGCATCCGCACGGTATGAATTCATCGGCGGAGGAATTCCAGGATCGGCGGCGCGGCCTGCACCCAGGTGTCGAACATGTTGAAGTGTTTGACCTTTCCGGCCGCCCGGTCCTCGTTTGCGCGCTCCCAGGCGTCTTCCGGCCACGGTGGGTCGATCAGTTGCGAACCTTTGACGAGGCAGCTGACTTCCAGTGACGTCCGCTTCGGGTGGTCCAGGTCGTTCTCACCGCCACGGATGATCAGGGTGGGCACCGTGATGTTGTCGAACATCTCGTCCTCTACCCCCGGGATCGTCTGGCCGGGCTTGGGCACGAACGCATTGAGCCACCGCAGCATGAGTTTGAGGAACTCATCGGCATCGTAGGCCTGCAGGCGAGCGGCGTTCGCCGGGTTGTCGGCGATACGGTCGCGCCACTCGTCAACCTGGGCAACACCTTTCATTCCCGCACCGCGGACGGCCAGGATGCTCGGCACGATGTAGTACGAGCCCAGGACGAAGGAGCCGTACACGCCGCCGACGATGTTCCAGACGACCAGCTTGGTGACGATCTCGGGGAAGAGCATCGCGGTGAGCATCGAATCCCGGGCCCCGCCCGAGCCGCCGGCGAGGATGCAGGGTCCGATGCCCAGCTTGGAGATGAGCGTGTACAGCGTTTCGGCCCGCATGTGCGATTCACTCTGACCGTAGAACTGCACATCGGACTTGCCGCAGTTGGGCCGGTCCCACAGCAGCACCCGGTGGCCGCCCTTGACGAGGGCTTGTGCCAAGGGGCGCAGGCCCGGAATGTCCTTGCTGAATCGGCCTCCGGGCGTCAGGGCGATGAAATCGCCTGTTTTGCCCAGGATTTCGTATACGACGTTGCCGCCATTGATCTCGATGGTCTGCTCGCCGCGCCCCAGTGTGGGGCCCGGCTTCGCGGGCGCGCTCACGATTCACCTCCACGAGCGTGCGCAAAGTGCCCGCAATGGGCGGCGTGTCGTGTGCAAACACGCACGCTCGCGAAAAATGGGTTTGTCATGCCTGCACCAACACCTCGTCGCCGATGACCCGCACCGGGTAGGTCCGGATGCTCCACTCGGGCTTCACCGCTGTTGTCCCGGTAGCCAATTCGAAGCCCCACTGATGCCAGGGGCAGTAGATGAACTCCATATCGCGAACCATCACGGCGTCGCCCGGCACACTGTCGTCGACGATGGTCCGGCCGCGCGGGCGGCCCGAGCACAACGGACCGCCTTCGTGCGGGCAATAGTTCGCGATGGCGTAGAACGTGCCGCCGACGTTGTACACGCCGACGCCGTGTCGTCCGATGGGCACCAGTTTGTGTGTACCCGGCGGGATTTCGTCGACGGTGGCGACGACGTGCTCGCGCCCCTGCGCGAGCCGGGGCTCAGTTGGTTCACTCAACTCAGAACACCCGGACCTGTCCCTCGAGCGCCGGCACCGTGGTCGGGAGCTTGTACGTCTCGATGCCGTTGCGGAACATCACGGCTTCGCGCGCGTGCTCGGGCAGGTGCTTGACCAGCCAACGGGGGTCGTCGAACGTCCAGTGCGGGTAGTCCGAACTGAACAGCAGGATCTTCTCGCACTCCATCCACTCGAATGCTCGCGTGAGCTCGGTCTTGTCCTCGGGATAGTCCAGCGGCTGGGTGGTGAACTTGATGTGGTCCTTGACGTACTCGCTCGGCTTGCGCTTGATGTCGAGCCACGGCTTGCGCGCCTCGTAGAGCCTGTCCATGCGCCACATGAGCGGCAGGATCCAGGTGAACGCGTGCTCGACGAAAACGATTCGCAGCGTGGGGAATCGGTCGAACAGTCCCTCGAAGATCATGCTCATCACCTGGCTCGCCGCGAGCAGCGAGTAGGTGACCATGAAGTCGTGGTTGTAGCTCGGCATGCCAACCGGCGGCATGGGGAGTTCTTCGTGGTGGCTGCGGGACAAGTGACAGCTGACCGGCATGTCGGCCTTGGTGGCTGCGGCCCACACCGGATCGTATTTCGGGTCGCCCCATGCGGGACGCGGCTCGGCCTTGATCAGAATCTGGCCGAGGAAGGGGTGGCCGGCCAGGCGCTCGATTTCCGCCGCGGCGGCGTGCGGTTCCTCGATGGCCACGCAGATCGAGCCACGCCAGCGTTCGTGCCAGTTGTTGTGACTGTCGAGCCAGTGATGCAGCTGCCACTCGTTCAGCGCCACATTGAGGGCATGGTTGGCGCCACCGATGCGCGCCGGATACGCGGCGGGTTCCAGGATCGCGATATCGGCACCCGCTTGCATGATCAGCTGCTGAAAGGCGAGGTCGGGGTCGCTGCAGGCGAATTCACCATCCGGTGGAAACGCGTCGACACGCATCGCGAACGTGTGCGCGTAATCGGGAGCGTCGTAGTAGATCTGTTCGCCGACGTTACGGGCGAGGAAGTACTTGGTGCGCCAGGGCTCCGGGATGTACTGAATCAACTCCCCGCGGCGCGGGGCCGGGTGCACATCGGAATCGACACACCGGACGGCGATGCGCTCGGCCGCCGGCTTGCGTTGCGTGACAGACACACTCATTGCGGTCCTTCCTTCCTCACACGCCGACCGGTACCGCGATGCCGTACAGCTTCGCGGCGTTTCGCCAGCACAGCTTGTCGCGCTGCTCGGCGGTATAGCTGCTGGTCACCGTGAGGTCGTTGAGTTGCCAGTGCGGGTAGCTGGATCCGTACATCAGCATGTCGTCCTTGCCGGTGAAACCCAGCCATTCGCCGGCGAATTCGGCCTCGCCGGGTCCGTCCAGCGCACCCTGGATGAAATGCACATGGCCCGGCAGATAGTCGCTGGGCATCTTCGGCGCCCACGGCGTCTGCTCGAGGTGCGGCCTGCCGAAACAGTCCATGCGCCACATGAACGGGGTCAGCAGATCGGCGGCGCCGTCGGCCCAGACGAACTTCAGCTCAGGCATCCTCTCGAAGACGCCCTCGGCGATCATGTTCATGAGGTGGTAGAGGAAGTTCAGCGCCATGAAGCCGGCGTACTGCTCGTAGGTGTTCGGCACGCCTGACGGCGTCGGCGCCGAGGCGATGCCGGCGCCCACCTCAATGTGGGCGGCCACCGGCAGGTTCGCCTCGATGGCGGCTTCCCACAACGGCCAGAACTGTGGCTTGCCGAAGAGTTCGCGCGACTGGAGCGGGATGCCGAGCTGCACTACGCGCGGGTGGTCCTTGTACTTGTCGATTTCGCGCAGGGCACCGGGGATGTCGTCGGGGTTGATTCGGATGGTGCCGCGGAAGCGGTCGCCGAATTCGGGATGCTCCAGCCAGCGTGATACGAGCATCTCGTTGTGTGCCGCCGCCAGCGCGCTGCCGAGGTGCCGGTCGGGCATGATGCCGCGCGACATCGGATGCAGCACAGCAACATCGACGCCGCGGTCGTCGAAGAGATGGTGGGCGACGACGTCGGGATCAGATCCGGGGTACTGGCCTTCGGGTCCCACGGTCCCCGGGGCGTACTCGCCACCGGGCGCGCCGTACCAATCCATTTCGTAGTCCGGGAAGCCGCGGCTCTTGAACGGCTCACGCAGCACACCCCGTAGGTCCCGGTTCGATCCGAAGAAGATGTGCACGCTGGCATCGATGACGGGGGTACGTGTCCCGTCGTCGTGTTCCATCACAAGGCTGCCCTCCCGAGCTCTCGACCTAGTGTAAATCTTAATTACCTCAAAAGAGAATGCTATTCTCACTTTCGCGACCGAATTTAGCCGTAGGAGGCGCCGCATGCTTTTGGAGTTCGACGCTGATCAGCGGTTATGGCAGGAGACCGTCCGGGATGCCGTAACCAAGCAGTGCCCGCCCACGTTGATCCGGGCCATCGCCGAATACGACGCCGACCCGGCTCCGCTCTGGGGGACCTGGGTGGATGCCGGCTGGACCGAGATGACCGACCCGGAGAACGCCGTCGAATTGGCCATCGTGCTCGAGGAGCTCGGCCGGGCCACCGATCCCACGCCGTTCCTGTCCACGATGACCCAGTTCGCGCCGTTGGCCGGGGAACGCTTCGACCCGCAAGAAGCCGGCGCCGCTGTCTACAGCGGCGTCTCGGCGCGCCGCGAGGGCCGAGGATGGGCGCTGGACGGCACCGCGCGCTACGTGCTGGACGGCGACCGCGCCGAGCGGCTGGCCGTGGCGACTCGTGCCGGCGTCTTCCTTGTCGATGCGTCAACGGTGAGCGTGCGGCGGGACCGGGTGTTCGACCCCGCGTTGCATGTCGCCGACCTGTCGTTCGACGGTGTGCAGGTGCCGGACTCCGCGCGCCTCGGGACCGATATCGAGCGCGGCCGCCATGTCGCGCTGACCGGTATGGCGGTGCACATGGTGGGCGCGTGCCAGCGCATCCTTGATCTGGTGCTGGAGCACATCAAGGAACGCCAGCAGTTCGGCGTCCCCATCGGGTCGTTCCAGGCGATGCAGCACAAGGCGGCCGACATGCATGTCGCCATCGAAAGAGCCCGCGCGCTGGCGTATTTCGCGGCACTGACCATCAGTGTCGACGACCCGCGCCGGCGCCTGGCCTCGGCGATGGCCAAGGCCTCGGCGGGGGAGTGCCAGGCCCTGGTGTTCCGGCAAGGTCTGCAATCGTTCGGCGCCATGGGATTCACGTGGGAGAACGATCTGCAGTTCGCGCTCAAGCGCGCCAAGGCCGGCGAGCTGATGCTCGGTGGCGCCGCAGAACACCGCGCAATGATCGCAGAGGAGTACCGTGCAACTCTCGTATGACGCCGACGTCGAGGCCTTCCGCGCCGAATTCTCGGTTTTTCTCGACGAGCACCTGCCCACGGAGACAGAGACTTTGGAGCGGCCTCGATCGGTGTCGCACATGCCGCAGTGGGCACGTGACTGGCAGCGGTTGCTGTTCGAGAATGGCTGGCTGCTGCCCGCCCAGCCGCCGGAGTTCGGCGGCCGCAATGCCACGGTGGTGCAGCAGTTCGTCCACCTCGACGAGCTGTGCCGGCGCCGGATTTACCACAGCTTCAACCCGCAGGGCGTGAATATCATTGCGGCGTCGCTGCTTACGTTCGGCAGCGAGGAGCAGAAGCACCGCTGGGCGGTGCCGGTCCTGCGCGGTGAGAAGACCGCTTCGCTCGGCATGAGCGAGCCGAGCGCCGGATCGGATCTGGCATCGTTGCGCACCCGCGCAGTGCTCGACGGTGACCACTTCGTCGTCAACGGACAGAAGGTGTGGACCTCCGGCGCACACGACGCCGATTTCCTACTGACGTTCGTCCGGACCGACCCGGATGCCCCGAAGCACAAGGGCATCAGCGTCCTCATCATCCCGACCGATACGCCGGGTGTGGTGTGCCGGCCGTTCGCGGACCTGTGCAGCCAGGAGAACCTGGATTTCAACGAGGTCTTCTTCACGGACGCAAGGGTTCCCGCGGAGAACCTGGTCGGTCCACTCAATGGCGGCTGGGGCGTGGCCAACGGTTCGCTCGGCCACGAGCGCACCATGATGTGGCTGGGTTTCGCCGACCGGATCGCCAACATGATCGCGGACTTCCGGCCGCGCACAGCACTCGAGCGCGACCAGTACGCCACGACCATCATGGATTACCACGCCTTGCGTGCCATGGGTTCGGCGGCGCTGGCCCGGGCCTCCCGCGGCGAGATGGATACCCAGTCGGTGTCGGTGCTCAAGCTCCTCGGCTCGGAGGCGGAACGCACCGCGCTCGAGAATGCGTTGTCGGCAGCGGGAATCGAGGGTCTCAACCATCCCTCGACGTCGGGCCGCTACGAGCACATGAACCTCGACCATTACTTCGTCAGCTGGTTCGAGCGCTATGCCCGCAGTTTCGGCGGCACCATCGCCGGCGGCACCTCCGAGATTCAGCGCAACATCATCGCCCAGCACGTGCTGGGGCTGCCGCGACCACGCTGACTCCCTGCCGAACCGGTCAGTGGCCGGTTCGGTCCGCGTTCGCGTGGATGGCCGCACGGCAGTAGGCCGCAAGGCCTGGGAGCCCGAACGATTCGTCATAGGTCGCGACGTACCTGGGATCGCTGACATACATGTCGCCGAGGTTCCGGTGGAAAGCCGGCGGGCAGTCGTAGAACCACCGATTCACGTGGAGTCGGTGCTGCTCTGCCGCGTCCATCGCCTCCCGAGAGTCGGCCGGAAGGCCCGCGCGGAAGGCGTCGGACAGCGCCTTCTCGACGGCTTCCCCCTCGGCTTTGATCCGCATCCAGTCTTCCTTGCCGTAGGACTTGGCCCGGCGCTGTGATTCCTTCCACTCCTGCGTCTCACCCCACTTCTGCTCGGCCTCCGCCTGATAGTCGTCGAAGCTGTCACCGAAGAGTTCGCGCATGTCGTCGTCGGTCATCGGGGTGTTCGTCATTGCCTTCTCCAAAGCCTGATCGATGGCCTCGACAAGAGATTTCATCTCGTCGAGCCGGGACATGACGCGTTCGCGCTGACGAATCAGGTGGCTGACCTCGTTGCCCTCATCGAGCAGGCTCGCGATCTCGTCGAGAGGGAACTCGAGCCTGCGGTAGACGATGATGTGGGACAAGCGCGTCAGGTCCGCCGAGGTGTACACCCGGTAGCCCGAGGCGGTTCGCCGGCTGGGGGTCAACAACCCGATGTCGTCATAGTGGTGAAGGGTCCGGACCGTGATGCCGAAGCGCTGCGCGACTTCGCCCACGGTGAGTCCGTCCACCGGCATCTCCTGCGTCACATCGATAAGACTGGTGCCTCACGTCGCGTGAGGGTCAAATCCCAACTTAGATGACGGACCTGGACGACAGATCTAGATGACGGCAGCGTCCTTGCGCTCGGTGATGGGCCGGGCCAGCTCCTGCTCGTTACAGATGCGCTGCAACTTCTCCAGCGTCTCGTCGAGGCCCGCGCCCAGGCGCTTGCCCGGGGTGAAGTGAGCCGGCAGATTCCGCATGCCCTGGATGACGCCGATACTGTCGTAGTGCACTGTGCCCTCGGGTTCACACACATAGTCGGGCATCCGGTCCAGCACCGCCGTCAACATGGACTTGAATACCGTGCGCGCCACGTTTGATCCGACGCAGCGGTGCACACCGATGCCGAAGCTGAAGTGCCGGTTGCCCTTTCGATCCATGATCAGCTCGTTCGGCCGATCGAACACGGCTGGATCGCGGTTCGCCATCGCCCACGACAGCCACAGCCGCTCGTAGCGCTTGAACTGCTGGCCTTCGACCTCGACATCGTCGGAGAACGTGCGGCCGTCGCCCGGAGCGGGGGTGAAGAAGCGGAGGAATTCCTCGGTGGCGGGATTGAGCAGAGTCGCGCGCTCGCGGCTGAGCCGCTCACGCTCGTCCGGGTGTTCGCCGAGCCATTCCAGCGCGTGCGCGGTGAGCGCGGTCGTGGTGTCGAAGCCGCCTCCGATGATCAGGCCCAGGTTCCCCAGGATTTCCAGGTCGGGGGCCGGCTCGCCGTCGATCCGCAACTGCAGCATCGCGTTGACCAGGCCGGGCCGCGGGTTCTGCCGGATCTCCATCATGTTGTTGATGATGTCGATGCCCATCTCGCGGTGCTGCTCGTTGATCTTCTCGCGTTCGGGCGCGTGCTCGGGCGTGTACACCGACGCGTGTGTGGGCTCGCTGTAGACGTTCCACTTCTTCAGTTCGATACCCATCATCGCCAGCGTGAACACCGCAGGTACCACGTTGGCGAGATGCTCGACGAAGTCGATGCGGCCCGACTCGATGTGTTCGTCCAGCGCGGCGCGGGTGATCTCGTCGACGAACGGCTCCCAGCGCTTGATGGCGGCAGGGGAGAGGTACGGGTTCAGCGCGCCGCGGTAGGTGCTGTGTTCGGGCTCGTCCATCTCGAGGATGCCACCCCGAACGACGCTGGCACGGCTGGCTTTTGGAATGGTGATGCCCTGGAACGGTGTCTCGCCGCTGACGTCGTGGTGATTGGACACGACGGGACAGCGTGCCAACTCGAAGACGTGCTTGCTGTCGGCCGCCACCCAGTGACCGTTGTAGGTGTCGGTCCAGGCCACCGGGCACTGCGCCTGCATCTCCTCGGTGATCTGCTCGAACTGCAGCCGGTACTCCGGGGTGTGCCGGTCGAAGTGGAAGGTGTCCTTCTTGCGCTCGTCCTGGACGCTCAAAGTTCCTGTCTCCCTGCTGTTCTCATGCGCGGTCTGGCTTCTCGCTAGTCTTCGATCGTGATGGCCTGCTCGGGGCAGGAGTGCGCGGCCTCGCGGACCGCGTCCTCGAGCCCCGGCGCCACGACTTCGTCAACCGGTGACGACGTGCCGTCGATGTCATTGAGCACGAACGCATCCGGCGCGATCATCGCGCACAGCGTGTGACCCTGGCAGCGCTGCCCGTCAACCCAAACCTTCACTGTCACTCCCGATCAGACGTGGTAGTCGTACCACTTGAGGTAACCGCCAGCGTCGACCCGCAACTGGGTACCGGTGATGTACCGGGCCTCGTCGGAGACCAGCCACAGGATGGCGTTGCTGATGTCCTCCGGTTCCACGAAGTTGATCTTCATGGCCTGCTGGATGCCGAAGGCCGGCTCGGCGTCTTCGCGCGTCGGGTTCGGCAGGTCGGGCCGGAACGACTTGTACATCGGCGGGCTCTGCAGCATCGCGGTGTTGACGTTGGTGGGGTGCACCACGTTCAGGCGGATGCCGCGCGGGGAGAGCTCGGTGGCGAGGTCATGAGCATATTGGGAGAGCAGGCGCTTCGACGTCATATAGGCGAAACCGCCGATGTCGTTGCCCGGGTTCATCTTCAGGTGAGCGTCCATCAGGGCGGCCGTCGAACCCGTCGCGACGATGGCGGCACCCTCCTTGAGGTGGGGCAGGCACACCTGGATCGCGTTGATGGTGCCGATCAGGTTGGTGTTGATCGTGTCGATCCAGGCTTGAAGGGGGACATCACTTTTCATGCCGGCGATACCGGCCTGTGCGAGGACGATGTCGACCGTGCCGAACTCGGACAGCCCTGCTTCGAGGGCCGTCCGCAGCTGCGTCACCTCGCGGACGTCGGCGTGCGCAGTGACGATGCGCTGGCCGGTTTTCTCCACCAGGTTCTTGGTCTCGTCGAGGTCCTCGGGCGTGGCCATCGGATATCCGATGGATTCGATGTCCTCGCACAGATCGACGGCGATGATGTCAGCGCCCTCTTCGGCCAGTCGGACCGCATGGCTGCGGCCCTGGCCGCGCGCCGCACCGGTGATGAAGGCGACCTTGCCCGCTACCCGCCCCGCTGAAGTCATTGAAAAGCCTTCCCTCGCTAAGTGTTTCGTCCGCCGTTGACGCCCAGAATCTGTCCCGTGATGTAACCGGCCTCTTCGGAGATCAAGAACGCGCACGCGGCGGCGATGTCCTCGGGGCGGCCGATGCGGCGCACGGGGGTCGCGTCGATGCTCTGCTGGACCTTCAGATAGCCGCGTTCTTCGGACTTGCGCAGCATGGGCGTGTCGATGAAGCCCGGTGGCACGGCGTTCACGGTGATGCCGGCGGGCCCGTACTCCAGCGCCAGCGATTTGGTGAGCCCGTTGACGGCCGACTTCGCGGCGACGTAAGGCGACATGTAGGGCTGCCCGGAGTGGGTACTCGAAG
Organism: Mycobacterium sp. FW102-FHT13B02; assembly: GCF_058790275.1. Classification (NCBI taxonomy): domain Bacteria; kingdom Bacillati; phylum Actinomycetota; class Actinomycetes; order Mycobacteriales; family Mycobacteriaceae; genus Mycobacterium; species Mycobacterium sp. FW102-FHT13B02. The sequence continues at coordinate 90,635 of NZ_JBYTCM010000003.1, read as the reverse complement.
ACGAGATGTTGACGATGCGGCCCCAGCCCGCTTCCAGCATGTCCGGCAGTACCGCCTGGATGCAGTGGAAGACACCGTTGAGGTTGACATCGATCACTCGCTGCCAGTCCGCGAATTCGAGGTCGGTGAATCGCTTGAACTTCTCCAGTCCGGCAGAGTTCACCAGCACGGTGACCGGTCCGAGTTTCTCGCGGATGCCGTCGAGCGCGGCATTGACCTGAGCACGGTCGGTGACGTCGGCAGTGAAGCCGAACTCGTCGTCTGACGGATTGAGGTCGAGGGTCGCGACGTTCAGGCCATCGGCGCGCAGCCGCGCGACGATGGCGCGACCAATGCCGGACCCACCTCCGGTAACGACGGCATTCTTCACGACAGGGCACCGTTGTAGATCACTGAAAGAAATCTCCCTTCCGATTTTGAGAACGATACTCTCCAACTTCGCTGTCCCGCAATAGAACCGCTGATAACGAGCTCCACCTGCGTCGATAGTCGAGTTTCACCTGGCCTGCGGTCTGTCGATTGTCGGCCAGATCGCCGATTGACTGGCGGAAAATGCATGGTATGCGAGTAGGATTACCGAAATTGAAGAATGATGTTTCCGAACAGAGGAGGTCGGATGGGGCCCTTGGATGGTGTCCGCGTGCTGGAGGTCGCGATGTATGGGTTCGTGCCGTCGGGCGGTGCGGTGCTCGGCGAATGGGGTGCCGACGTGATCAAAGTCGAGCATGCCGTGACCGGCGATCCGCAGCGCGGCCTCCGGCAGACCGGGACGCTGCGCGTCGAGGGCGACCCGAACCCCAACATTGAGCACGCCAACCGCGGCAAACGGAGCATCGGGCTCGACATGGCGGTCCCCGAGGGACGCGAGGTCCTGCTGGAGCTGGCGCGTCGTGCCGACGTCTTCCTGACCAGTTTTCTGCCCGGTCACCGCAAGAAGTTCGCCATCGATGTCGACGACATCCGGGCGGTCAACCCGGGGATCATCTATGCGCGCGGCAGCGCACTGGGCCCGCGCGGTGCGGAGTCCGAAAAGGGGGGCTACGACATGACCGCGTTCTGGTGCCGGGCCGGCACCGCCGCGACCATCACGCCACCAGCTATGCCCGGCATGATCGCGCCACCGGGCCCGGCCTACGGTGACACCATTTCCGGCACCAACCTGGCCGGGGGCATCGCCGCGGCGCTGTTCAAACGGGAGCGCACCGGCGAGCCGTCGATCGTCGACGTCTCGCTGCTGGGCAGCGGCCTGTGGTCCCTGGGGCACACCGTCGCGCTGACGTCCCACCTCGGCAAGCTGATGGAGGCGCCGGCCCCGGGTGTGCACGGTTCGCCCATCAATCCTCTTGTGGGCCTTTATGAAACGTCGGACGGGCGGATCATCTCGCTGGTCATGATGCAGCCGACCAAGTTCTGGGCCGACGTGTGCCGGCACATGGAACTGGACGAGTACATCGACGATCCGCGGTTCGCGACGGCGCAGGACATCGCGACCAATACCGCAGTGGCCGTGGAGATTCTGGGCAAGGCGATGGCGACCAAGACGCTGGCGGAGTGGCGCGAGCGGTTCACCACGCTCTCCGGTCCGTGGGCACCGGTCCAGGACACGCTGCAGGCTGCCCGGGACGCCCAGGTTCGGGCCAATGACTACCTGGTGCAGGCGGGAGAACTCGAATTGGTCGCCAACCCGGTGCAATTCGACGTCGCTCCGCCACAGACGGGCCCCGCGCCCGGTTTCGCCGAGCAGACCGAGGAGATCCTGCTGGAGCTCGGGATGGACTGGGACCGGATCATCGAACTGAAGTCGGCCGGCGCGGTCACGTAGCGGTCGTCGTAAGGCGCAGATGTCCCCCAAAACAACGGTTTTGGGGGACATCTGCTCTTCTCGCAGGTCAGGCCTTGGCGGCCAGCGGGGTGAAGTTGATGCTCAGGTCGGTGACGCCGCGCAGCACGAAGGTCGGCTCGTAGTTGTAGTGCCGGTTGCCTTCGGGGCCGTGGGCGGCCTCGTCGAGCTGGATGTCGCCCAGGCGGTCCAGAATCCGCTCCAACGACACCCGGCCTTCGACGCGGGCCAGTGGAGCCCCCGGGCAGGAGTGCACGCCCCGGCTGAAAGCCAGGTGCTCGCGAACATTCTTGCGGTCCAACTGGAATTCGTGGGGCTGGTCGAACCGCCGTGGATCACGGTTGACCGCGCCGGGGCTGATCATGACGACGGTGCCGGCCGGGGTGTCGAGGTCGCCGACCTTCGTCGTCTTGCGCACCAACCGGTGCAACGTCTTCACCGGGCTTTCCATGCGCAAGCATTCTTCGACGAAGTTCGGGATGCGGCTGCGGTCCTCGCGTAGCCGCTTCTGTAGCTCGGGCTGCTCGCCCAGGAAGCGCATCGCAGCGGTCAGCAGCTTGGCCGTCGTTTCCTGACCGGCGCCGAAGAGGAACGTCGCGGTCTTGACGACGTCGCTGATCTCGGGTGTCGACCCATCCTCGTACTTGGCTGTGGCTAGCGAGGTCAGCACGTCGTCGCGGGGGTGGCTGCGGCGGTCTTCGAGATACTGGCCGACTTTCTCGTCGGCCCATTCCAGGGGGTTCGATGCGAGTGGTTCGTGGTCGAGTGCGCCGACGCGAGTGCCGGGGCGCTCGGCGCCGAACGCCTGGCGGAACTCCTCGTGGTCCTCCTCGGGGACGCCCAGCAGGTCGGCGACGACGAGCAAGGAGAACGGCCGCGCGTAGGCGGCCAAGAACTCGCATTTGCCGTCGGCGATGAACTCGTCGATGTGGCGGTCGGCGAGCCGCCACATGAAGTCTTCGTTCTCCTTGAGACGCTTGGGCGTCAGCAGCCGGGACAGCAGCGAGCGGGCGCGGGTGTGCTCGGGCGGATCCATCGTGATCATGTGCTCGAACATCGGGATGGCGGTGCGGTTCTCGGCGAGTTGGGCGCAGATGTCATCGCCCTCGGGGGCGAACGGCAGCGGGGTGAATGGCCCGGTCACCGCGACGCATGCGGAGAACGAGTCGGCGTCCTTGTAGACCGCGTTGGCCTCTTCCCAGCCGGTCACCGCCACCACGCCGTAGTGCTTCTCTCTGGTGACCGGGCACTTGCTGCGCAGATGGTCGAAGTACGGGTGTGGGTCGGGCACCAGTGACTGGTCGGTGTAGTAGTCGACCTCGTCGAAGTTCGTCATATGTGGGCTGGCCTCCAGGCATCGATTTGCAACCAAAGTGCTGGGCACTTGCTTAGCATCTGGGTTGTGGCGTGGTCAAGGTCACACGGCGGGATGTGGACAATTACGATCGGCGCGGCGGCGATCGAGAACGGACTGTGACGGCATGGCATCGGAGCGAAGGATCGGCGGACCCGAGGCGAAGAACCGCGGGGCCCTACTCGACGCCGCCGAGGCGTTGATGCTCGACGAGGGTTACGCCGCGGTGACGTCGCGGCGGGTCGCCGAACGGGCCGGTCTCAAGCCGCAACTGGTCCACTACTACTTCCGCACCATGGACGATCTGTTCCTGGCCGCTTTCCGGCGCAGAACCGAGCAGGGCCTGGCGGCACAGTCGATGATCCTGCTGGCTCCGAACCCGCTGCGGGCGCTGTGGACCTTCCTCATCGAGAACCGCGACACCGCGCTGATCATGGAGTACGCGGCGCTGGCCAACCATCGCAAAGAGCTCGGATCCGAGATCGCCGGTGCCGCGCAGCAGTTCCTGGAAGGGCAGGCCGAGCTGGTCGGCTCGGTTCTGGCGAAATACGGCATCGACGCCGACGAGTTGCCCCCGATCGTGGCGATCTCCCTGATCGTCGGGATGTCGCAGCTGTTGACCATGGAGGCCGCGCTCGGGGTCTCCGTCGGTCACGACGAGATCCTCGCGTACTTCGATCGCCACCTCCGCAAGCTCGATCCGGTCACCGAGAACTAGTCCCCGATCAGCAACCGGCTGTAGGCGATTGCGTGTTCGCGCCATATGAGAATAAGATTCTCATGATTCGCGAAGGAGAATTTCATGGGACAACTGTCGCATCGGGTCGATATTCCGTTTCCGCTGTTCGACGCGGACAACCACCTCTACGAGCCACCGGAGGCGCTGACCAAGTACCTGCCGAAGGAGTATCAGGACGTCGTCCAGTACGTCGAGGTCAACGGCCGCACCAAGATCGCGATCCGGGGCCAGATCAGCAACTACATCCCGAACCCCACGTTCTCGGTGGTGGCGCGGCCGGGCGCCTGGGAGGAGTACTTCAAGTACGGCAACCCGGAGGGCAAGACTCGGCGTGAGCTCTTCGGCGAGCCCATGAAGGCCATCCCGGCCTTCTTCGAGCCCGCTCCGCGGCTCGAGCTCATGGACCAGCTGGGCCTCGATCGCACGTTGATGTTCCCGACGCTGGCCAGCCTGATCGAGGAACGGCTGCGCGACGATCCGGTCGCCATCCACGTTCTCATCCACTCGCTGAACCAATGGTTGGACGAGGTGTGGGGTTTCAACTACAAGAACCGCATCTTCACCACACCGGTGATCACGCTGCCCATCGTGGAGAAGGCCATCGAAGAGCTGGAGTGGTGCGTCAAGCGAGGTGCCCGCGCCATCCTCGTCCGCCCGGCGCCGGTGCCCGGATTCCGTGGGCCGCGCTCGTTCGCACTGCCCGAGTTCGATCCGTTCTGGCAGAAGTGTGTCGAGTACGACGTCTTCATCGGGATGCACTCGTCCGACAGCGGCTACTCCCGCTACACCTCGGAGTGGGACGGCGCGGCGCAGGAGATGCTGCCGTTCCAGACCAACGCGATGGCGATCCTCAACGAATGGCGTCCGATCCAGGATGCCGTGGCCTCGTGGGTGATCCACGGTGCGCTGTTCCGGCACCCCAAGCTGAAGGTCGGCATCGTCGAGGCCGGGTCGAAGTGGATGTTCCCGCTGCTCGATCAGATGGCCGAGGTGTACAAGAAGGCGCCCGAGTCCTTCCTGGGTAACCCCATGGAGGAGATCAAGAACCGAATCCACGTCAGCCCATTCTATGAGGAGGGCATCGACGACCTGATCAACCTGGTGGGTGTGGACCAGGTGCTCTACGGTTCCGACTGGCCGCACCCCGAGGGTCTGGCCGAGCCGACGCACTACGTGACGGCGCTGCAGCACCTCCCGGTCGACGATCAGGCAAAGATCATGGGCGGCAACCTCGCCCGGCTCGTTTCCGTGTAACGCCTGCGAAGTCGGAGCGGACTTCACGGCGATGTGGCGACGCCGGCGTTACTGCCGGCGTCGCCATTCTCGTCGGTGCGTCGTGCGGAGATCAGTTGCGCGGTGGCGGATCCGGTTTGCGGTACGCGAAACCGCGGCCGGCTGAACTGTGTTCAGCCGGCCGCGGTTCCATTGCTACCGGGGTGCTACCCGTGGCCGAGGACGCTCTTTGTCTCCAGGTACTCATGGAAACCGGCTTCGCCCCATTCGCGCCCGTTGCCGCTGTGCTTATAGCCGCCGAAGGGCGCATTCATGTCGAAGGCGTGGTTGATCGAGATCCAGCCGGCCCGGATCCTGCCGGCCACCGCACGCGCGGCTTCGATGTCGGCTCCCGAAACATAGCCGGCCAGACCGTATTCCGTGTCATTGGCGATGTCGACCGCATCGTCGATGTCGTCGTATCCCAGCATGCACAGCACCGGCCCGAAGATCTCCTCGCGGGCGATCGTCATGTCGTTGGTGACATCGGCGAATACCGTTGGCCGGACGTAGAACCCGCGGTCCACTCCGGCTGGACGTCCCTCGCCTCCGGCGACCAAATTCGCGCCGTCGGCGATGCCCTTGGCGATCAGGCCCTGGATGCGCTCGAATTGCGCGCGCGAGGCGACCGGCCCGATGGCTTTCGGGTTGTCGACATCCGCTACCCGTACGCCCTCGATGGTCTCTGTCGCGATCGAAACCGCCTCTGCCATCCGGGAGTTCGGCACCAGCATGCGGGACGGTGCATTGCAGCTCTGACCCGAGTTCGGCATCATGGCCGAGACTCCGGCGGCCACGCTGGTGGCGAAGGCCTCGTCGTCCAGCACGATGTTGGGGCTCTTGCCACCGAGCTCCTGGCTGACCCGTTTGACGCTCGGGGCCGCGGATTTCGCGACTTCGATACCGGCGCGCGTCGAGCCCGTGAACGACACCATGTCGATGCCCGGATGGCTTGAAATGGCCGCTCCCACACCGGCTCCGTCGCCGAAGATCAAGTTGTACACCCCAGCGGGCACGCCGGCGGCCTCGATGACCTCGGTGAAGATCTGCGCCGAGAACGGGGCGACCTCAGAGGGCTTGAGTACGACGGTACAGCCGGTCGCCAAAGCCGGGAACACCTTGACGGCAATCTGGTTGAGCGGCCAGTTCCACGGAGTGATCAGCCCACAGACGCCGATCGGCTCGCTGGACACCAGTGTGTTGCCGAGCCGGCGCGAGAACTCGAAATTCTTGAGCACTTCGATCGCGGTCATGAGATGTCCGATGCCGAGCTGTACCTGGGCGCCGGCGGCAAGCGCGGGCGGGGCGCCGATCTCCTCGCTCACAGCCTCGGCGAGATCGCCTTGGCGCCTGAGGTATTCGGCGCTGATCGCCTGCAGTACATCGAGACGTTCCTCGCGGCTGGTCTGCGACCACGAGCCGAACGCGCGGCGCGCGGCCACGACCGCCTTGTCCACGTCGGCCGCCGAGCCCAAGGCGATGCGGCCGGCGACGTCTTCCGTGCTCGGATTCTCGACGTCGAGCGGGTTCAACTCGACCGGGTCGACCCAGTGCCCGCCGATGTAGAACTGCAGATACTCGCGCATTGCCTCTCCTTTATCGTGTGCCCTTGGCGAATTCACTGTGTGCCCTCGGCGTACCAGGTGCGGAATCGGTCGTACTTGGGCATCTCCTCAGAGTTCGCCTTCGGGTCGATGCACACGTGCACCACTGCGACCTTTCCGCTGGCGTAGGCCCGCGCGATGGCCGGCCCGATCTCGTCGTCCTTCTCAACGTACTCGCCGTGGCAGCCGAAGCCCTCGGCGATCTTGTCCATCCGGACTTCCTTGCTCCAGTGCACGCCGGGCTGGGGCGACGGCTGTTCGAAAGTTCGCTTGTAGACCCCGACCTCCAGGCCCCACTGGTGGTCGACACCCACCACACATACCAGCGGCACGCCCTCGCGCGCAGCGGTTTCCAGCTCTGCGATGTGGAACAGGAACGCCGAGTCACTGGTCAACAGCATGACCGGGCGTTTGCGGCCTTCGGCGATCGACGCGCCGACTGCATAGGGCAGGCCCGTGCCCAGGTGGCCGAAGTTCTGATTCCAGATGACGTCGCGCGGCTTGGACTGGGAATAGGTCCACTGGAAGATCACGGTCGCGCCGCCGTCGCGCACCATGATGCCGTCCTCGAGTTCGTTGAACGCTTTGGTGGCTTCGACGACATACCGCGCCGGGTGGATCGGCGCCCGTCCCGAAGGTGCGGTCTCCGCGAGTTGGGCGAGTTCGGCGGTGTCGGCCGTGACCAAGGCGTCGAGGTTGGCCGACGGAGCGCGTGGGGTGTCGCGCAGTGCCTCCACGAGCTGGGGGACGACTCCGCGCAGGTCGCCGACGAGCGCCACGTCGAACGATCGATTGACCCCGATGGCGGCCGGATCCTGCTCGGCGTAGACCCATTTGCGGTTCGCGTTGCCCGCCGCCCAGTGCTGGGTCCGGCCGTAGTGCATGGGTTCACCCAGTTCGGTGCCCAGCGCGACGCACAGGTCGGATTCCTCTACAGCCTGGTTCGCGGCCGGCGAGAACAGGTACGGGAACGTCCGGTCCTGCAGGCCGGGGATGAAGGACGTGCCGCCGGAGGTCTGGATGACGGGGCAGTTCATCAGCTCGGCGAGCTCTTTGACCTCCTGCTGGGTGCGTGACGTGTGCACGCCGTGGCCGACCAGCAGGATCGGGCTCTTGGCGTCCCGGATGAGCTTTGTGGCTTCGGTGACCTCACGGGCGCCCGCGCCCTGGTTGACGAGCCGATAAGTCGCGGGGCTCGGTGCCTCTGTCACATCGAGTTCGTCGAGGATCACGTGGGACGGGAACTCGACGTAGGCCGGGCCCGGGGTGCCGGACATGGCCCGGCGGATTGCCTCGTGGATGATCTCGTCGGTCTGATCGGCGTACTCGATGGAGCTGCTGTACTTCACCGACGGCGCGAAAAGTCCTTCCTGCTGGATGAATTGGATGCGTCCGCGGCGCACGCGACGCTCGGTGATACGGGCTCGCTGTCCGCCCAGGAAGATGACCGGTGAGTTCTCCACCAGGGCACACATCATCGCCCCGGCGATGTTCGCGACGCCCGGTCCGAGCGTGCCGATGCACAGACCCGGCTTCCCTGTCATCCGCGAGGCGGCCTCGGCCATGAAGCCGGCGCTCAGTTCGTGGTGCGGCGCCACGACGGACCAGCCGCGGGCCGCGGCCTCGGTGAACATATGCACGAAGTTGGGATCCGGGATGCCGAACAACGTGTTGACGCCTTCGGCCTCGAACAGATCGAGAATGCGTTTGTAGACCGGTACACCCATCTGAGACTCCTTCTATCGGTAGCGCTTGGCCAGTTGTCTGCGGTGTGCTGCCGGAGAGCCGTACAGCGAACGGTTGAGTGCGGCGCGTTTGAGGTAGACGTGGATGCCGCTTTCCCACGTGTAGCCGATGCCGCCGTGGAGCTGCATGGCCTTGCCCGCGATGTCGACGGCCACGCCGGTGGCGTAGGCCTTGGCCATCGAGGCGGCGGCGTCCGCACGACCCTGCACCACGGATTCGACTGCGGCGCGAACGAGTTCACGTGCCACTTCGACCTGGACCAGCATGTCGGCGCACGCATGCTTGACTGCTTGGAATGATCCGATCGGACGGCCGAATTGATGGCGCACCGTGGTGTAGTCCACCGTCGCGGCGAGCATCGCCTCGGCGATGCCGAGGCTGTCGGCAGCGATCGCCACTGCGGCCCGATCTCTCAGGAGGCCGATCGGGTCAGCGGAAGTGTCTGCGTAGTGCAAGGTCTCGGCGGCACCGTCGGCGATCACGGTGGCCAGGCGCCGCGACTCGTCGAGTACGGGTTGCGGGACGGCAGGTGCGTCGACGACCGAAACTCCATCGCCTGATATCAGGAGGATGCGGTCGGCGCCTTCGGCGTCGGGCACGAAATCGTGCGAGTCCATGGCCAGGGCCAGCCGCGTGCTGCCCGATGCCACGCCCGTGAGCAGCTCGTCGCGAAGACCGCTGGGCGCCAGCATGTTCAGGGCACCGACTGTCAGCACCGCGCTGCCGAGAAAACTGGTGGCGCCGGCGGCCCGGCCCAGTTCCTCGCAGACGACGGCCACTTCGGCGAACGTTGTCCCGGCGCCACCGAACTCTTCGGGCACCTCGAGCCCGACCCAGCCGGCCGCGACGAGGGACGGCCACTCGACATTGTTGGCCTTGGCCAGCAGATCGCCGGCGACCGACCGCAGCTCGTCATGGAACTCGGTGAAATCGGTCACGGCGGACTCAGCTCTCGTGGCAGGCCGAGTCCCCGCTCGCCGATGATGGTGCGCTGAATCTCGCTGGTCCCGCCGGGAATGGTCCACTCCCATGACCCGATGAAGTCCAGTACCCACGAGCCCGACTCCCAGCCACTCGACATCGGCTTCGTCAGATCGGTGTGGACGCCCAGACCGCCGGCTTCGACGCCGAAATCGGTAAGGCGTTGCAGCAATTCGCTGTAGAACAGCTTGACGATCGACGCGTCGGCGGGATTGGTCGAGCCGGTTTCTTCGCCAGCCGCATTCTCCACCACGCGGCGGCAGAGGCCGCGCAGGCCGGTGATCTCGATCTCCAACTGGGCCAGCCGGTCGGCGACCACCGGATCGTCGGCCGGGCAGGTCTCGACCAGTCGCCGAAAACCGCTGTGAGCCAGGCGCTCCGAGAGTTCCAGCATGGTCAGGCCGCGCTCGGCGCCCAACGTCGACTGCGCCACCTGCCATCCGGCGTTTTCCGCGCCGACGAGATTCGCCGCCGGAACGACCACGTCGGTCAGGAAGATCTCGCAGAAGTGTGAGTCACCCATCGCGTTGCGGATCGGGCGGACGTCGACTCCCGGGCTGCGCATATCGAGCAGGAAGTACGAGATGCCCTTGCGTTTCGGGGCATCCGGATCGGTGCGGGCCAGTAGCAGGCACCAGTCGGCGTGCACGCCGCCGCTGGCCCACAGCTTCTGCCCGTTGACGACGTATGAGTCACCGGAACGGCGGGCCGAGGTCCGCAGGCTCGCCAGGTCCGAGCCGGCCTCCGGCTCGGAGAAGCCCTGCACCCATATTTCACCGTCGAGGATGGCCGGAAGGTGCTGCTGCCGTTGGGCTTCGGTGCCCGCCGCCAGCAGCGTGGCCGCGGCGTGGTGGATGCCGACGAACGCCAGGACGAGCCGGGGTGCATCGTGTGCAGCCAGCTCCTGGTACAGCACGATCTGGTCGGCCACGGTCATGCCGCCGCCCCATTCGCGGGGCCAGTGCGGAACGGCGAACCCCGCGGCATGCAGCTCCGCGAACCATGCTTTCTGGAAGCGCACGAATTCCGTTTCCGGGACGCCGGTTTGGGTGCGTCGCCAGTCGCGGGGGACATGCTCGTCGCACCAGGCGCGTACGTGTTCGCGGAAGCCGGCGGTCACGACATCCTCCGAGTCAGTTCGGCTTTCGTCGCGGAGAGCCCCAGCGGCAGCCGGCGCAGCGGCTGGCTGTACCGCGACAGCCACGAGAGGGTGGTCTCGTCGCAGAAGCCGACGGCGCCGTGCAACTGGTGGCACACGCGGAACACGACATCAGCAGCTTCGATGGCCGACATCCGCAGCGCCAACGCATCATTGGTGGCTTCCGGCCGGTCGGTGCCGACACTCCACAACGCGTGTTTGGCCAGGATGTCCAGCCCGCTGCGTTCCACCTCGGCGTCGGTCAGCTGGAACTGCACACCCTGGAACGACGAGAGAGGAGAGCCGAACTGCTTGCGCATCGTGACGTGCGCGACGGTGAGTTCCATCGCGCGGTCCAGCATGCCCAGCAGCGTCCAGCACGGCAGGACCAGAGCAAGCGCGACATCGGTGGCGCCGCGGTCGTCGACGGCCGACAGCTCGAGCGGGGCCACGAACCCCGGGCCGGCCGGCCCGTGTCCGACCACTGCACCACGGCTGCCGGCGACGGTGACGGCCGCCCACCGTCCATCGAGTCCGGCTACCGGGGCGGCCGGGTTGACGTCGGCTACGACCGATAATCCGTCCACCTCGAGATCGCCGGGCCGGGACAGTATCTCTGCCACCGGATAGGGCAGCGCCCAGTATCCGGCGCTGCGGCACAGCGCGGCGGCCGCTTCCAGCTCGTCGGCGTCAGAGCATGCGTTCAGATCCCAGGTGCCCAGTTCCCGCAACACACCTTCGACGAGTTCCGCGCGGGTGTCCGGCTTGGCCTCTGCCTGCTGCACGAGGGCGTCGCCGCCGGCGGCCTCGAACGCCCGAAGCGCTTGGCGGCCGAACTCTTTGGCCTGTACACCGAGGTCGAGGATCATCGCGCCCCCAGCAATGCCCGGGACAGCAGGATGCGCTGCATCTCGATACTTCCGGATGACACGGTCGAGGCCTGCGAGTAGCGCCAGTGATCTGCCACCTCGGCTCTGAACCACCGGGTATACGCGCTGTCGTCGCTGAGTTCGGCGGCCAGGTCGCTGAGCACCTCGGCGCTGTCCTGATCCAGCCGGGTGACGGCGATGCGGTAGGCCGCCGCGTCGCCCGGCTGCACCTGCCCGCCGGCCTGTAGTGCCACCACCCGATACGCCATCAGACGGGCCCGTCGGCAGTGCGTCAGCATGCGTACCCACCTGCTGCGCAACTCATCCGGCAGTGCCTGCCAACGGTCACCCAGTGCCGTCGGCGCCGCGGCCAGCAGCCGTTCGCACCGCGCATAGCGGGCGATGCCGACCCGTTCGAACGCCATCACGTCCTGCACGATCGACCAGCCCTGATCCACCGTGCCGAGTACGTCGGCCGGCGTGACTCGCAGCTCGTCGATGAACACCTCGTTGAGGTGGTGCGGACCGAGCATGGTGCGGATGGGCCGGACCTGTATCGCCGGATCATCCATCGGGACAAGGAAAATCGTGAGACCTTGCTGCTTTTTCTCCTGGCGTGAGGTTCGCGCGAGCAGGAAGCACCGCTGCGCCATGGTGGCGTAGGAGGTCCAGATCTTCTGACCGGTGATCCGCCAGCCGTCACCGTCAGGACGTGCGGTGGTGCGCAGCGACGCGAGGTCCGATCCCGCTTCCGGCTCCGAGAAACCTTGGCACCAGATCACCTCGCCACGGGCGATGGGCGGCAGATGCGTGCGCTGTTGCTGCCGCGTGCCGTGGCGCATGATGATGGGGCCGACCCAGTTGACACCCATGTACTGGGCGCCCCGCGGCTCGTGATGTGCCCACATCTCCTCGCGTACGACGGTCTGCTCCCATACCGATGCGCCTCGACCGCCGAACTCCTCGGGCCAGGCCAGGCACAGCAGCTCGCGCTCGGCGAGGATGCGGCAGAACCGCTGCGCCACCGCAAGATCCGCCGGATCATCGGTGAAGGCGCCCAGAAAGTCCTCCGGCACATACTGTTTCACAAGGTCGCGCAGTTGACGGCGCAACGTCGTGGCGTCCGCGGCCATCTCGAAGTCCATGGTCATTCTCGGCTGCTCACAGTTCGCTCAACACCTCGTCGGTATCGGCGCCGAGCATCGGTGCCGGGCCGGCGACGCGGCCGGGCGTGCGGGAGAACCACGTCGGCACTCCGGGAAAGCGCACCGGGCCGTGCGGGGTGTCCACCGTTTCGAACAGGCCGACGGCATTGAGATGGGGGTCGTCGAACAACGCGTCCGGGGTGTTCAGCGGCGCCGCGGGGATCTCCAAAGTGCGGAACAGGGCCAGCCATTCATCGGTCGTGCGTTCCTTCATGGTCTCGGCGACCAGCCCGTACACGGTGTCGATGGTGCGGGCGCGTTGTTCCAGCGTGGCGTACTGGTCGCCGGCCCACGGCGGTTGCACCGCATCGATGAATGCGGCCCAGTGCCGGTCGTTGTAGATCAGGGCGGCGATCTCCCCGTCGCTGGTGCGGTAGGGACGGCGGTTGGGCGCCACGGTGCGCGGGTACACGGCGGGACCGAGGGGCGGGTCGAACATCGCGCCGTTGGCGTGTTCGACGAGCATGAACGAGGCCATGGTCTCGAACATCGCGACCTCGACCTCTTGTCCCTCGCCGGTGCGTTCGCGGTGGAACAGCGCCATGGTGGTGGCGTAGAGCGCGGTGAGCCCGGCGATCTTGTCCGCCATGATGGTGCCGACGTAGTCCGCTTGCCCGGTGAGTTGCGCCTGAACGGCAGGCAGCCCGCACTCGGCCTGGATGGTGTCGTCGTATGCGGGCCGGTCGTGGTCCGGTCCGCGGCGACCGTAGCCGTAGCAGTTGGTGTAGACGATGCGCGGGTTGAGCGCCGCCACGTCGTCGTAGCCGAATCCCAGCCGGGTGATGGCCTTGGCGCGCATCGAATGGATGAACACGTCGGCCTTCTCGCACAAGGCTTTCAGTGCTCTGCGGCCGGCATCGGTACGCAGGTCCAGCACCGCGCTGCGCTTGCCGCGGTTGACGTTGACGAACACCCCGCTCATGCCGGGCGCCGGACCCACCGAGATGAAGCGCGTGTCATCACCTTGCGGCGGTTCGACCTTGATGACGTCGGCGCCCATGTCGGCCATGATCTGCGTGCAGTAGGGCCCCATCACCATGGCGGTGAGGTCGATGACGCGTAGCCCGTGCAGCGGTCCACGGGCCGGCCCGCTGGCTGGCCCGCTAGCCATGAGCGGCCATCGCGAAGCTGTAGCGGATGTGGTCGCCGTGTCCGTCGGGGACCACGGGGAAGTTCACCGGTGCCGTGGCGTCCCGGATCGCCGCCGATTGTGCGGCCACGTCCTCGATGGACCACGACGGCCGGTACACCCCGGGGGTTTCGGAGACGACGGCCCGCGCCACGCGGCCGGCCAGTGCGACGAAGATTTCTCCGGTGACGGAGCAGGATTCGTGGGCCAACCAGCCGACCACCGGGGCCACCAGTTCGGGCGACATCGGGGGATAGGCCGAGGTGTCGACGCCTTCGGCCATCCTCGTGACGGCGGCGGGCACGACGACGTTGCAGTTGACACCGTCTGAAGCCCCTTCGAGTGCAACGACATTCGACAGCCCGATCACGCCGGTTTTGGCGGCGGCGTAATTCGCCACCTCGTGGTTGCCGTACAGTCCGCCGATCGACGAAGTCAGGACGATGCGGCCGTAGCCCGCGTCGCACATCACCGGGAAAGCCGGCCGCACAACATGAAACGCGCCGCGCAGGTGGACGTCGAGCACCGCGTCGAAGTCGTCGGACGTCATGTCCCGTAGCCGCGCCCGCCGGACGTTACCGGCGTTGTGGATCAGGATGTCGACGCGTCCGTAGCGTTCCAGCGCGGCGTCGATGATGGCCCGGCCACCGGTCGGGTTGTCCACCGAGTGGGTGCACGCGACAGCCTTGCCGCCGGCGGCGGTGATCGCCTGCACCACGTCGTGGGCCGGACCCTCGTCGACCCCGTGACCCGATATGGTGCCGCCGGAGTCGTTGACCACGACGCTGGCTCCGCGCGAGGCGAGCAGTAGGGCGTACGCGCGCCCCAACCCCCGTCCCGCTCCCGTGACGACCGCGACGCGACCGTCGAATCTCAAGTCGGACATCTAATTTCCCAGCACCAGGCCATCGAGGTCGCCGGCGTCCCGCCACGCCTTCAGCAGATCGTCGAACGCGTAGAAGCCGGGCGCGTAGACCTCGCCGAGAAATGAGCGCGTCGCGTCGCCGAAGCCGCGGCCCTCATTGTTGTAATAGCCTGGCGTGCAACTGTTGTCGAAAGCCGTGTTGTCGAAGGCGAGCTCCCGGATGGTGGCCACCCACGCGTCCTGGCCCTCCTGGCTGGGCTCGACAGTGGCGGCGCCGCGCTTGATGGCCTCGGCGATGATGTAGGCGATATGTTCGGCCTGCTGCTCGAACATCGCGGTGGTGTTGGCCGACACGCCGCCCTGGATGAAGCCGGTGTGGAACTGATTGGGGAAACCGCGGCTCGTCATTCCGTGGAGCGTCTGGAAGCTGTCGCGCCAGTGGTCGAACAGCGATACCCCGTCGCGGCCCTCGATCGCATCCATCGCGTAGCGGCGGCTGATCTCGGTGGAGATCTCGAAGCCGCTGGCGAAGATGACGCAATCCACCTCGTACTCAACCCCACCCGCGACAATGCCTGCCCGGGTGAGTCGCTCCACACCCTGTGATGCCGAGACGTCGACCAGCGTGACGTTGGGGCGGTTGAAGGCGGGGAGGTACTCGTCGCTCGACGTCGGCCGCTTGCACATGAATCGGTAGTACGGCTTGAGCGCCTCCGCGGTATCGGGGTCGTCGACCACGTCGGCGATCCGGCGGCGCAGCCGCTCCATGATCTTGTAGTCCTCTTCCTCCCGCATCGCCATGATCTGTTCGACGCCCAGGGCGGTGGGATCGGGACTTGCGGCGATGCGGGCCGTCAGATTACGGCCGAGCTCGGTCCAGAAATCGCAGACCTGGTCGGCGGCATCGAACACCACGCCCTCGAACGGCGACCACCGGTGGAAGTTGCGCTTACGTTCGGCCTGCCAGCCCGGCTGCAGCGCCCGCGCCCATACCGGATCGGTGGGTTCGTTGCCGCGGAAGTCGACCGACGACGGCGTGCGCTGGAAGACGTAGAGGTGCTGGGCATCCCGGCCGAGGTGCGGGACCAGCTGCACACCCGTCGCGCCGGTGCCCACGAGGGCGACGCGCTTGTCGGCGAGCTTGTCGAGGCCGCCGCTCGCGTCGCCCCCGGTGTAGTCGTAATCCCAACGCGCGGAATGGAAGACGTGCCCGCCGGCATCTCGGTAGTCGTTGATACCGGGGATGCCGGGTAGCTTCGGCCTGTTGTAGGAGCCCTGCGTCATGACGACGAAGCGGGCACGGATGTCGTCGCCACGATTCGTGGTCAGCCGCCACCGCTTGATGCTCTCACTCCAGCGCACGGTGCGCACCTGGGTCGAGAAGATGGCGCCGTCGTAGAGACCGAAATGCTTCCCGACGTTCTGGCAGTGCGCGAGGATTTCGGCCCCGTCGGCGAACTTCTTCGACGGCATGAAATCCAGCTCTTCGAGCAGCGGGATGTAACAGTAGGCGTCGTTGTCGCATTGGATTCCGGGGAAGCGGTTCCAGTACCAGACCCCGCCGAAGTCGCCGCCCGCCTCGATGACGTGTACGTCCTCGACGCCGGCCTTCGTCAGGTAGGCGCCTGCCAGTAGCCCGGCGATACCGCCGCCCAGGATCACCACCTCGAGGTCCGCATCGATCGGCGCCCGTGGCGTCACCGGGGTGTGCGGATCGTGGTCGGAGAAATCGGCGTAATCCCCAGCGGCTTCCAGATATTGGGCCGAGCCTTCGGGGCGGACGCGCTTCGCGCGCTCCTGCGCGTACTTCGCCCGCATCGCGTCGATGTCGACATCGGGCGTCTGGGTGGGTCCGCACGTGTCGTTCATCGCAACTCCTGTGGTTCGCCGGTGCCCATGTACTTCGCCAGCTGGTGGTGCAGATTCACGGTGCTGCGTTCGCGGTAGGGATTGGGCTTCGTGCCGGGGAAGCCGGCCGACTTCATGCCCTGCTGCACCGCCGCCATATTGGAGAAGTCCTGTGGCAGCACCGACAGCCAATTCGGGCTGTCTTTCGGGGTGTACTCCCACTCCGTCTGCGGCTCTTGACCATTCGGATACAACTCGAACACCGCGACCTCGAAGATGCACTTGTTCGGATCGTAGGTCGGGTCCGGCCGGGCGGTGTAGCACAGCGCGCTCGTCAGGCCCTGGCCGATCTGGAAGTTCGGGAACAGTTGCCACGCCGTGCCGCTCTGGCCCAGCACGTCTGCGGGGATGGTCGGCCAGATGACCCCACGTGCCTCGTCATCGCGGCGGGCCGAGGACAGCCAATGCTCCAGCACTTTGTCCGCCGGGGTGTCCTCCGGTAATTCGTCGACCAGGCGCTTGGCGGCGTCCACAAGCGTCTGCGTCGTGGTCGCGTTGGTCTCTTCCATTGTGTAGACCTGCATTTCGGCGGTCGAGATGCGCGGGTCCCCGATCCCGAGCCGGATCTTCGACTTGGTTTCGGCGAGACCTTTGGGCGCGTCGTAGCCGATGTTGCTGTGCCGGCCCTGCGCCTTCGCCCAGCCTTTGAATTCGCCGAACCTATTGAATTCCGGATGGGTGGTGAACACGTGGTAGGTCTCGTTGAAGGCCTCCATCGCGACTTTCCAGTTGCAGTCGAAGTTCAGCCACTTGCGCCACTTGTAACGCATGTTGTCCAGCCGGAACGGGTCGAGGATCTTGGCGGCTGGAAAGAGGTAGTCCGCCAACGGTTCACAGTCGTTGTCCATGTTGATGAAAAGCCAGCCGCCCCAACACTCGACGCGCACAGGCGTCAGGTGCGTGTTCTGAGGCGTCAGCACACCCTGCCAGTCATCTTCTTCGCGGATGTGGGTGCAGGCGCCGTCGAGTCCGTATGTCCAACCATGGAATCCGCATACGAAGCTCTTGTGGCTGCGTCCGCGGGCGTTCTTCGCGCCGTCCGGGGTGTCGACCAGGCGGCGTCCGCGATGCATACAGACGTTGTGGTGGGCCCGGAAATTCTCAGCCGTCGTGCCGGCCCCTGTCCGCACCACGATGATCGAGTCGTCGAGGATGTCATAAGTCAGAAAGCTGCCGATGTCCGGCAGTTCCTCGACACGTCCGACTTGTTGCCATACCCTGCGCCACAACCGATCCCGCTCGGCACGGGCGTACTCGGGGCTGACGTAGGCTTCGACGCCGATGGTCGTCGGCTGCGAAAGTTCCTCCATCACATCTCCTTGATCGTCGTGCGGAAGGACTCGTCTTTCAGGAACAGCGAGGTGTGGTCGGCGCCGAGGTGACTCCACTTGAGATTGAGGCCGCCGTCGACGAGAAGCGTCTGACCGGTGACGTAGCTCGACAGGTCCGACAACAAAAAGAGGATTGCGCCGGCCTGCTCGTCGGGGTTTCCGCGGCGGCCCATCGCGATGGCCTGACGATCGCGGTCCGGATCGTCGTCTACATACGTTGCCGAGGCTGCCGTCTGAGTGACCCCGGGGGCGACGGCATTGACCCGGATGCCGTCGGCCGCGAGCTCGACGGCCATGGTGCGGGTCATGGCGACGACGGCCGCCTTCGCCGTGCCGTACGCGATGTGAAAGGGCGCGGTGTTCATGCCGCTGACCGACGAGATCGAGACGATCGATCCGGGACGCCGTGCCGCCCGCAGCTCGTTGGCCACGGCCTGGCCCATGAAGAACGCCGTTTCCAGATTGCGGGTGAAGAGTGCCCGCCAGTCGTCGCGGGTCACGCGCGTCAACGGCATCCAGGTGCCCGGCTCGGCGCCGCCCGCGACATTCACCAGGCCGTGCAGTGCGCCGTCGGTATTGCGCACCTGGTCGATGACCGCGGTGATGCCTTCGTCGGTCGACGCGTCGGCCGCGACAGGGATGACGGCGAGGCCGGCGGCCGTGAGCGGCGCGACATGCTGGTCGAGATTCGCCTGGGAACGGCTGACGGCGATCACCGTCGCTCCTGATTCTGCGGCCATGCGGGTGATGGTGGTGCCGATGCCACCACCGCCCGCGCCGGAGACGACGACGACGCGACCGTCCAGTCGCAACAGTTTGGTGACCGACATGCTAATTGTCCGGACAACATAGCTTGTTCTGCATATTGGAGAACACTATTCCGCAGGGGGAATCCGCTAGTCAAGGGTTTCTGAGGGGCAGGGCCGCCCTATTGTCTGGACTACTGCGGCTTGATAGCGTCGCCCCTCATGAGCCGCTACATCGCGACCAATCCGAGCGTTGCGCAGGGCTGGCGTCTTGAGCGGGTGACTGCGCCGAGCCGGCTGTTCGGCGCGAACGGATTGCGCACCGGTCCCGACGGGCGCATTTATGTCGCCCAGGTGACCGGCAGCCAGATCAGCGCGCTGGATCCGGTCAGCGGAGCGCTCGAGACGGTGGCCGCCAAGGGCGGTGACATCATCGCGCCCGACGACGTCGCGTTCGACGGCGCCGGGAACCTGTATGCCACCGAGGTGATGGACGGCCGGGTCAGTGTGCTCGACGCGGCGGGTCGCGGCCGTGTCCTTCGCGCCGACCTCCCCAGCGCCAACGGCATCACCGTGCACCAGGATCGGCTGTTCGTCAACGAATGTCGTGACGGTGGGCGGCTCCTGGAACTCGATCTGGGCGGGGGAGTGACGCGGGTCCTGCTGGAGAACCTCCCGTCACCGAACGCGATGGAGGTCGGGCCGGACGGGATGCTGTACTTCCCGTTGTTGACCGCCAACGAGATCTGGCGGGTGAATCCGAATGGTGGTGCACCGCAGCGGGTTGCGGGCGATCTCGGCGTGCCCGACGCCGTCAAGTTCGACGCCGACGGTTGCATCGTCTCAACCCAGGTAGCCACCGGACAAGTTCTTCGCATTGACCCACGCAGTGGTGAACAGCGGGTACTGGCGCAGCTGACGCCCGGACTCGACAACCTGACCTTCGTCGGAAAGCGTTTGTTCGCTTCGAATTTCACCGGCGAGATCACAGAGATCCTCACCGACGGGGGGACGCGCGCACTGCTACCGGGCGGGCTGAACTGGCCGCTGGATGTTGCCATCGGCACCCACGGCCGACTGTACGTCGCCGACGGCACCTACCTCTATGCCGTGGGCGCCGACGGCGCACTGCAAACGGTCGCGATGCTCTTCTCGCCGGGATACCCCGGGTTCGTGCGGGGCTTGGCTCCGTGCGGTGCCGGTGAGTTCGTGGTCACCACCTCGGGCGGCCAGATCAGCAGGTATGCGCCCGAGCGCGCCGAAACCGAGGTACTGGCAGACGGATTCGACCAGCTGTACGGGGTGGCGGTCGACGGCGACGCCGTGGTGGTCGCCGAACTCGGCGCCGGGCGGGTACTGGCCGTGGCGGCCGGGACGGTCGAGGTGCTGGCCACCGGGCTGCTCGACCCGGTGGGGGTGGCGATCGCACCCGACGGCGGCGTGCTGGTCGCGGAGTCGGCAGCCGGCCGGATCGTGAAAGTCAAGGGCTCGACCGTCGATGTCGTTGTCGACGGGCTTGGGTGTCCACAGGGCATTGCGGTTGCCGGTAGCCGGCTCTATATCGTCGATGCGGGCACCAAGGAGGTTGTCGTGTTCGGCTTGGGCAACAAGGCCCGCACCACAATTGCGGCGGACTTGCCTATCGGCTCGCCGCCCGGTGTCGAGCCGAAGCCACTCAGGGGCCTGCCGCCGTTCTCCGGGGCGCAAGGACCATTCGCGGGCATCGCCGTCGGACCCGACGGCACGCTCTACGTCTCGGCAGACGGCGACGGCAGCGTGCTGGCTCTGCGTCCGGAACACCCATGACCGCCCCCACCACCGAACACCGCTATCTACAGGTGGCGCGCACCCTGCGCAAGGAGATCGTCGACGGCGTTTACCCGGTCGGCTCCCAGCTGCCCACCGAACACGAACTCTGCGAGCGATTCGCCGTGTCCCGCTACACCGTTCGGGAAGCGCTGCGCCGCCTCCGGGACGACAACCTGGTCGAGTCGAAGCCGCGCGCCGGGACCCTGGTCGTGCCGCGATCCACGGCGAACACGTATGCCCAGGACGTGATGTCGATCGACGATCTGCTCGCCTTCGCCGAGGGCGCGCAGTTCGAGATCGTGTCCACCGCCATGGTCACCATCGGCGCCGACCTCGAGAACCGGACGGGCCTGGTGGCCGGTTCGCAATGGCTGGCGGTCGACGGCTTTCGCAGCGGAAACAGTGCGCCCATCTGCCGCACCGAGTACTACATCAGCCGCGAGTTCGCAGCCGTGGGCCGGTTGCTGCACCGGCATTCGGGTCCGATCTTCCCACTGATCGAGGATCTGTTCGGAGTCAGTATTGCCGAAGTGCACCAGGAGATTTCGGCGGTGCTCGTCTCGCCGGGCCTGGCCGCGGAGCTGAAGGTGGATGCGGGTACGGCCGCTCTGCAGATGCGGCGCACCTACCGGACGTCGGACGGCGACGTCGCGCAGGTCACCGTCAACACCCATCCAGCGGCGCGGTACCGGCATTCGATGACGATGCGGCGGGTCAAGAGCTGAGGCGGTGATGCGCACAATCCTCGATGATCTCCGCGAACTCGCGGGCGACAACCGCACCGTGCTGGTCGACGGCGCGCACCGCGTCGATGGCGCCACACTGCACGACGATGCCTGCGCGCTGGCTGCTCACCTTTCGGCGCGGCTGCCGACCGGCAGCGTCGTGTCGTTCATGCTGCCGAACTGGTCCGAGGCCGCCGTCGTCTACCTCGGGGCGCTGCTCGCCGGCATGGTGGTGAATCCGATCCTGCCCTCGTTGCGCGACCACGAGTTGTCCTTCATCCTCACCGATGCGGACTGCCGGATGATCCTCATCCCCGGTGAGTTTCGCGGCCACGACTACGCCGCGATGCTGGCCCGCGTGACGGCGATGATGGAGACCCCGCCGGAGATCGTCGTGGTGCGCGACGGAGCGCTGCCGACAGGCGCGACACCCCGCGACTTTCCGGTGGTCTCACCCGACGACCCTGCCGTGCTGCTCTACACCTCGGGCACCAGCGGACGCGCGAAAGGCGTTCTGCACAGTCATAACTCGATCGGTGCGCTGATCGGGCAGCTCCGTGACCACTGGCGGATCAAGCCTGGCGACACATTTCTGGTGCCCTCACCGATCGCCCACATCGGCGGCTCCATCTACGCGTTCGAGTGCCCGCTGCTGCTCGGCACCACCGCGGTTCTCATGGATCGGTGGGATGCCGATGCTGCGGTGGCCCTGATGGTCGCGGAACGGTGCACCCACATCGCCGGTGCCACGCCGATCCTCGAGCAGATTCTGGACGCTGCTGAACGTGCCGGCACACGCCTGCCTGATCTGTTGGTCTTCATCTGCGGCGGCGCGTCCGTGTCACCTTCGCTGATCCGCAGGGCCACCGCATATTTCGAGCGCGCCGGGGTCAGTCGCGTCTACGGGTCCACGGAAGTTCCGGTCACCACCGTAGGCGCGCTCGATGATGCCGATGCTGCTGCGGACACCGACGGCCGTGCGGGTATCGCCGACATCAGGCTGGTCGACGATGAGATCCGGGTCCGGGGTCCCCAGATGCTCATCGGCTACCGTGACGCACACGACGAATCCCATGACGAAGAGGGGTATTTCCGTACTGGCGACCTCGGCCGGTGGAACGGGGACTACCTCGTGGTGACCGGACGGGCCAAGGACATCATCGTCCGCAATGGCGAAAACATCGCGCCCAAGGAGGTCGAGGACATCTTGATCGGCCACCCGGGAATAGCGGAGATCGCGATCGTAGGGTTGCCCGACGCGCGGACGGGGGAGCGGGCGTGCGCCGTCGTCGTGCCCGCGGCGGGGTGGCGACCCGGGATCGCCGACCTGCGAACCTTTCTCGCGGACAAGGGCATTGCCCGGTTCAAGATCCCCGAGCAGGTCGAGACATGGGACACGCTGCCGAAGAACGATGCGGGCAAGGTCCTCAAGCACCAGATCAGAGCGAGGCTGACATGCGGGTAGCGATCGTCACGGGTGCCAGCAGCGGAATCGGATTCGGTTGCGCGACAACGCTGGCCGAGGCCGGCATGGCCGTGCTGGGTACCGGACGGGATGAATCGCGTCTGGCGGAATTGCGACGGCGCAACCCCGACCGCATCGCCACTCTCGCGGTGAACCTCACCGACGACGACGCGCCGTCCCGCATCGTCGAGGCCACGCTCAGCCGGTGGGGACGTATCGACTTCCTGGTGAACAATGCCGGGGTCGGCAGCCCGAAGCCGCTGCACGAAACCGATGATGAAGCACTGGACTACGCGCTCGGTCTGATGCTGCGCGCGCCGTTCCGGCTGGCCCGCGAGGTCATCGCGCACCTGGCGCCGGGGTCGGCGATCATCAACGTCACCTCGACGTTCGCTGTCGTCGGTGGGCTGCGCGGCGGCGCGTATTCGGCAGCCAAAGGCGGGCTGACGGCGCTGACCACACACATCGCATGTCAGTACGGTGCGCACGGAATCCGTTGTAACGCCGTGGCACCCGGGGTCACGATGACGCCGATGGTCGCGCACCGATTGGACGACGAGCGATTCCGCAAGATCAACGTGGAAATGACACCGCACCAACGGCTCGGTCGGGTCGAGGACATCGCCGGCACCGTGGCGTTCCTGTGTTCGGAGGCGGGAAGTTTCATCAACGGCCAGACCATCGTCGTTGACGGCGGGTGGAGTTCGACCAAGTATTTGTCGGACCACGCCCTGGACTCGGAGTGGATCGCGCGGTGAACATGTTCGCCGTGCTCGATTCCGCTGCCACCCGCTTCGGTGACCGCGGTGCGGTGTATCGCGGGCGGACCCAACTGCATACGTGGAAGGAGTTGCGGGAGCGCGCCTTACGCCTGGCCGCCGGCCTCGGCACACCCGGGGCAAGAATTGCGATCGCCAGCGAGAACCGCCCCGAGATCGTCGAGCTGTTGTTCGCGATCTGGGCGGCCCGATGTGTCGCGGTTCCGATCAACTACAAGCTGCACGCCCGCGAGATGGCGCAGATCCTCGATGACAGCGGCGCGTCTCTGATCTTCGCGTCACCGACCATTGCTGCTCGCCTCGAGCGGTCTGCCGAAGTCATTGGTACCGCACAGTATTCGCAGCGGCTGGCCGCTCCGCCCGTCGATCTGCCCGGCGACGACCCGTCAGCGCTGGCGTGGCTGTTCTACACGAGCGGCACCACCGGCCGCTCCAAAGGCGCGATGCTGTCCCATCGCAACCTGATGTCCATGACGCTGGCGCACTTGGCTGATCTCGACGACCCCGACGAGAACTGCAGTCTCCTGCACGGGGCACCGATGTCACACGGTTCCGGGCTCTACATCCCGCCATATGTGTTGCGTGGTGCGCGCCAGGTCGTACCCGAGTCCGCTGCGTTCGACCCTGATGAGTTCCTCGACCTCTGCGACCACCACCCCGGCAGCAGTGCGTTCCTGGCGCCGACCATGGTGGCCCGTCTGGTCGACACCGGCCGGGCCCGGCCGCGCAACCTGCGCACCGTCATTTACGGCGGCGGACCGATGTACCTCGCCGGCTTGAAGAAGGCGATGGCCGCGTTCGGTCCCGTCTTCGCGCAGCTGTACGGCCAGGGGGAGGCGCCGATGACCATCACGGGCCTGCGCCGCGCCGACCACGAATCCGGTGACGACGCAGTCCTCAGCTCGGTCGGCTACGCCCGCTCCGGTGTCGAGGTGGCCGTGCTGCGGCAGGACGGCACTCGCGCCGCCACCGGTGAGATCGGCGAAATCGTCTGCCGCGGAGACGTTGTCATGGCCGGCTACTGGAACAACCCAGCGGCCACCACCGAGACGTTGCGGGGCGGCTGGCTGTACACGGGGGACATGGGTTCGTTCGACGACCGCGGCCACCTGACCCTGCGTGACCGGTCGAAGGACGTGGTGATCAGCGGTGGCAGCAATATCTATCCGCGCGAAGTCGAGGAAGTGCTGCTGGAACATCCCGACGTCGCGGAAGCCGCCGTGGTGGGTGCGCCGGATCCCGAGTGGGGCGAGATCGCCGTCGCGTTCATCGTCGGCACCGCCCCGGCCGTCGAGTTGGACGCCTATCTCCTGGACCGCATTGCACGATTCAAACGGCCGAAGCGCTATCTGTACCTCGACGAGATGCCCAAGAACAGTTACGGCAAGGTCCTGAAACGAGAGCTACGGGGCCAGCTGTCGGCGCCGTTAGCAGCGCACGAGACACGAGGCCTCCGGTCAGGCTGAGCGTCCTGCGTCAAGACTTTGCACCGGTTTGGTGCGGTTGTCGACAGCCGCCCAATGCTCGTCAGACACCCAATGTCGGGCGAAGGCATCCACGGCGTCCGCAGCTGGCAACCCGCGGACGACACGCTTGATGTCATGCACGGGCGCGGCCGTCAGCGCCTGGGCCACCCGGCGCCAGCCGTCCTCGAAGTGTGACCGCTCGAAAACCTTGTCCACCAAGCCGATTCGCTCGGCCTCGCCGGCGGTGAGGATCTCGCCGGTACCTGCGAGCAGCAGTGCCCTGCCGGTGCCCACCAGAGCCGCCAGCCGTTCGGCGCCGCCCCACGCCGGCATGATCTGCAGGGTCACCTGGTTGAAGCCGATCTTGATGTCGTCGGCCGCCAGCCGGATGTCGGCCGCGGTGGCGAACTCCGCGCCCCCGCCGAGTGCGTGCCCGTTGAGGGCGGCGATCACCGGGCCGGGAAAATTCACCAGCCGATCGCAGATGCCGCGCATCCGCCACGCCATCTCTGCGGCCTCGTCGTGAGTGGTGATGGCGGCCAGCTCCTTGAGGTCCCCGCCAGACACGAAGGCGCGGTCGCCTGCGCCCTTGATCACCAGCACCCGGGCGTCTGCCACGGTGTCCAGCGCGGCGTTCAGTTGGTCCATCGTGTCCAGCGAAATGGCATTGCGCGCGTGCGGGCGGTCGATGGTCAGGACGGCCAACCCGCCGTCGAACTCCACGTTGACCGAACGCGGTCCGTCGCTTCTCTCGCCCTGCATTCGCTACCTAACTGATAGTGGCATTCTCCGTTTCAGAGAATAGCAGCGTCGTTGCGCTGGTCGAGAGGATGCCGCGACTCAGGGGGCTGCGGACGGCGATGCCACGCACCATGGTGTCGCGGGCGGTGATCAGCGCCGCGCGCTTGCCTTCGGCGGCCACGATGTTCTGTGGCATCCGTCGGCGCGTGCGGCATTGCCGTCGCGGCATGGGGTGCTGCGGCGGTATGCCGGGTCAGATTGCGGGACTGTCGCTTTCACCATCGGCGTCCTCACCCTCGGGCGGGTACAGCGTCGGGTGGTGGTATTGGTTCGTCCTTGGTTGGCCGACGTCGAGTAGGGGCGGTGGGGTCCAGTGGGCTCGGCCGTTTTTCATGGTGGTGGTCCAGCCGCCGGTGTCGGCCAGGACGTTGTCGCAGCCGCAGGCCAGGGTCATGTCGGTGATGTCGGTCTGGCCGTCGTCGCGCCAGTTGCAGACCGCATGGTGGGCTTGACAGCGCGAGGCCGGCGCGGTGCAGCCCGGTTTGGTGCACCCGCGGTCGCGAGCGAACAGCATGATGCGTTGCCCGGGCGTGGCGGTGCGCCGGGTCCGTCCCAGATAGAGCGGGATGTTGGTGTGTTGGTCGAACACCGCGAGGTAGCAGTACGAGCGGGAGGCCATCCGAATCACGTCTCGGATCGAGAGTTTCGACCCGGTGTGGGTGACGGCGCCGCCGGCACCCTGTTGCAGTTCCTGCAGAGTGGTGGTGGCGACCACCGAGACCGGCAGCCCATTGTGCTCACCGAGCATCCCGGAGGTCAGGGCCATGCGGACGACCCACATCTGCGCGTCGTGCTGGCGCTGGGCGAGGGTGCGGGTGTCGTTGGCGATCTGTTCGGCGGTCGGGGTTCCGGACACACACGGCACCTCGTCGGCGGGGTTGCACATCCCGGGTGCGGCGTATTTGTCGAAGATGGCGTCCCAGTACGCGCGGGCTTCGGGGGTCAGGGTGGCGGTGGCCTCGGTGCGGCCGTCGGGCTGTTGCTTGCCCATCACGAATGAACGTTTCGGATCCGGTTCGTCATCGTCGGGTTCGGGCCCGTCCTGATCGAGCCGGTACAACAAGTCTTTTGCGGCGGCCCGCAAGTCCTCGGGGCTCTTGTACCGCGCGGCGGCGACCAGGTCGCGTTCGCACTGGGCGAGGGTGGCCGGGTCCACCCACAAAGGCACCTTCGCGAAGAAGTGGGTGATCACCGCGACATGCTCGATATTGATCGCGCCCTCCGCCAGCGCCGCAGCCACCAGCGCCCACACCGGACCTAACGGCTCCCCGGTGATCGCCGACCGGGGACCGAGGTGGTCGCAGTCGCGGACCCGGCGGCGGGCTTCGTCACGGCTGATGCGGTGCCGGATGTGCAGGACTTCGGGCCAGTCTTTGGCGCCGATGTCTTTGGCGGTGGCCTGGGTTTGGGCGGCGGCCAGGATCTGGTGATCGGTGGCTTCAGTGGAGCATTTCAGGGTTTCGCGCAGAGACTGCAACTCCAGCAAGACCTCGATCGGCAGTCCGGTGTAGTCGAGGCTGTTGACCATCGCGATGGCATCCTGCAGGGCCGCGTAGGCGGTGCCGATGGTGGCGCGGTCCGTGGGCATATATAGAACACTAGTTCGAACGACCGACAAGAAATCGGCCGTGAAGTGACACCAGTTATCTACTGTGACCAGCGCAAATAAAGTGACCAAAGTTTTTTGGTTGCCAGGACCGTCGACGAGCCCGGCAGTGATATTGGCATTCTCTATTTTCGAGAATACGATCCTCAGTGTCATGACTGGTCTTCGCAGCCCCGTAAACCGCACCGTCCCCGCTGATCTCGCCGTCAGATACCGAGACAATGGCTGGTGGACCACCGAGACCGTCGGTGACCTGCTGGCCGCCGGCCTGCGGGCCGCTCCCGGCGCCGACTTCCGGATCCACTCGGCCGTCCGGGGCTGGTCCGGCACCTATGTCGAGGCTGAGCGCGTGGCTCGTCGGCTCGCGGCCGGACTGCGGGCACGTGGCGTGGGACCCGGCGACGTCGTGGCCTTCCAGCTGCCGAACTGGATGGAAGCCGCCGCGGTGTTCTGGGCGTCGGCGTTCCTCGGTGCGGTTGTCGTCCCGATCGTGCACTTCTACGGCCGCAAGGAACTCGCGCACATCCTCGCCGATGCCGACCCGCGGGTCTTCATCACCGCCGACAACGCCGGCCGTCCGGCCTACCACGCTGATCTGTGCGCCGATGTGCCGATAGTCGCGGTGGTGGGCCGCGATTTCGATGACTTGCTCGCCGGGGAACCGATGGCGGGCACCCTTCCCGTCGATCCGGCGGCGCCCGCGCTGATCGCCTACACCTCCGGCACGACGAGCAACCCCAAAGGCGTCGTACATAGTCACCAGACGCTGGTTTGCGAGACGCGCCAACTCAACGCCGGATACCCCACCAAACGTGGCAAAGAGCTGACCGTCGCGCCCGTCGGCCACTTCATCGGCATGGTCGGGGCGTTCCTGATTCCGGTGCTGGAGGGGCGGCCCATCAACCTCTGCGACAGCTGGGATGCCGGCCAGGTGCTGGCATTGATGAAACGCGACGGACTGGCGGTCGGTGGTGGGCCGCCCTACTTCGTCACGAGCCTGCTCGACCATCCCGACTGCACGGCCGAGCACCGGTCGCTGCTGAAAACCGTTGGCCTGGGCGGGTCGTCGGTGCCGGCGGCCGTGACGCGCCGGCTGTCGGATCTCGGCGTTTTCGTCTACCGGGCGTATGGCAGTACCGAACACCCGTCGATCACCGGCACGCATCCGACCGCGCCCGAGCCGAAGCGCCTGTTCACCGACGGCGATCCGCGGCCGGGTGTCGAGATCCGGTTGACCGATGAGGGCGAGATTTTCAGCCGAGGGCCGGACCTGTGTCTCGGCTACACCGACGCCGAGCTGACCGCGAAGGCATTCGACGACGACGGCTGGTACCGCACCGGTGACATCGGATTCCTCGACGACGACGGCTATCTCACCATCACCGACCGCAAGTCCGACGTGATCATCCGTGGTGGCGAGAACGTCAGTGCCGTGGAAGTGGAAGAGGTGCTGCTGGGTATGGAGGGCATTGCCGACGCGGTAGTGGTGGCCGCACCCGATGCCCGGCTGGGCGAGCGCGTGGCGGCCGTCGTGCGCGTCCGGCCCGGCCATGCACTGCCGACGCTGCAGCAAGTTCGCGAACACTTCGCGGCCGCGGGCGTGGCGCGCCAGAAGTGGCCCGAGGAGCTGCACGAGGTGGCGGACTATCCGCGGACCGCCAGCGGCAAGGTGCAGAAATTCCTGGTGCGACAAGGACTTCGGTCATGAGTTGGGACACCATTCCGCAGATGGTGCTGAGCACCGCTGACAGATTCGGCGACGCGGAGGCGCTTATCGACGGGCCGTTGCGCTTGTCGTACACCGAACTGGCAGGGCGCACGCGGCAAGCGGCCGGGGCCTTCCATGCACTGGGCGTCACGAAGGGAGACCGCGTCGCCATCTGGGCGCCCAACTCGGCCAACTGGGTACTCGCCGCGTTGGGTCTGTTGACTGCCGGCGCAGTGGTGGTCCCGGTCAACACCCGGTTCAAGACCGAGGAGGCGGCCGACATCATCCTGCGGAGCGGCGCCAAGGCGGTTCTGGTCGAGAAAGGCTTCCTGGGGCAGGATTTCGATGTCCCCACAGGTGTGCCGGCCATTGACCTCAAGTCGGGATTCCTGGACTGTGCAGAGCCTTTTGTGTGCCCGGACATCGACGGCGACGACATTGCCGACATCATCTACACGTCAGGCACGACCGGCCGCCCCAAGGGCGTGATGATGAACCACCGGCAGACCTTGCGGCAGTACGCCGAATGGTGCGACCGGGTCGACCTACGTGAAGGCGACCGGTACCTGATCGTCAACCCGTTCTTCCACACCTTCGGTTACAAGGCGGGCATCATCTCTTCGTTGATCCGCGGCGCGACCATGCTGCCGGTGGCGGTGTTCGACGCTGATGCCGTCGTGGAACTCGTTGAACGGGAGCGCATCACGATGTTGCCCGGCCCGCCCACGCTCTATCACTCGTTGCTGGCGGTGTCGGACAAGAAGAGGCTGGCCACGTTGCGGGCCGGTGTCACGGGCGCCGCCGACATTCCGGTGGAGCTGGTGCGCCGCGTCCTGCACGAGCTGCCGTTCCAGACGCTCGCGACGGGGTACGGGCTCACCGAGTGCGGCACGGCCACGATGTCCCGGCCGGACGATTCGTTCGAGGACATCGCCACCACGGTCGGCCGGCCCTCCGACGGGGTCGAGGTCCGGATCGCCGACGACGGGGAAGTACTGGTGCGTGGGTACACGGTGATGGCGGGATACCTTGATGATCCGGTCGCGACAGCGGACGCCATCGACGTGGCGGGCTGGCTGCACACCGGTGACCTCGGATCGTTTGACGACGGCGGTCGCCTGCGCATCATCGGCCGGAAGAAGGACATGTTCATCGTCGGCGGCTTCAATGCCTACCCGGCGGAGATCGAAGGCTATCTGCTCGAACACCCGGCAGTGGACCAGGTCGCGGTCATCGGTGTTCCCGACGATCGGCTGGGGCAGGTGGGCATGGCGTTCGTCGTCCCGGCGTCGCCCGTGACCGAACAACAGCTGATCGCGTGGAGTCGAGATCGCATGGCGGGCTACAAGGCGCCGCGGTTCATCGAATTCGTCGAGGAACTCCCGCAGAACGCCACCGGGAAGGTCACG
This sequence comes from Mycobacterium sp. FW102-FHT13B02, assembly GCF_058790275.1. NCBI lineage: Bacteria > Bacillati > Actinomycetota > Actinomycetes > Mycobacteriales > Mycobacteriaceae > Mycobacterium > Mycobacterium sp. FW102-FHT13B02. The sequence goes on along the minus strand of NZ_JBYTCM010000003.1, from coordinate 60,140 downwards.
AAAGACGCCCTGGTCGCCTTGGCCGGCCCGAGGTTGGAGCGCCGCACTCGGGCGTGACCGGACGACATGCGAGAATGTAATTCTCGCTGGTAAAGCGCAAATCCGACGGGTTGATGAGAGCGTATAGAAATTGCGTTATCGTTTCTGATAACGTGATTTACATTGTTGCTCGGATGAAAGTTCCACCCATCTAGACGGAGCCCTCGGTGAGTCTTGCCCTTCTGCTCGACATGGCGGCGTCCGCCAATCCGGACCGCACCGCAGTCGTCTCTGGCGAAACCCGCTGGACGACAGATGAACTCAACCGCCTCGCCGACGGCGGCGGCGCAGTGGTGGCGGCGTCCGGTGCAGGCAGCGTCGCGTACATCGGGACCGGCGGCGCCATGCTGCCGCTCCTCATCTTCGCGTCGGCGAGGGCGAACCGTCCGCTGACGCCGCTGAATTACCGCCTCAGTCCGGCCGCGTTGCGCGACCTCATCGCGCGCTTGCCGGATCCGTTGGTGGTCTACGACGAGGAATACGCCGAGGTTGCCGAAAATTGCCACCGCGCAATGGCATCGAAGGCTTTCGTCGATGCAGCCACCTGCGCTGAAACTCCGGCCGCATTCGCCGACCCCGACGACGTCGCCATCGTGCTGTTCACCTCGGGCACGACGAACAAGCCGAAGGCTGTCGAGCTCTCGCATCACAACCTGACCAGTTACGTCACCGGCACCGTCGAATTCGACTCCTCGGACGCGCAGGATGCCGCGCTGATCTGCGTGCCGCCGTACCACATCGCCGGCGTGAGCGCGGCGCTGTCGAACCTGTACGCGGGCCGAAAGATGGTGTACCTGCCGAAGTTCGATGCTGCCGAATGGCTCCGACTGGCGGCCGCGGAAGCTGTCACATCGGGCACCGTGGTGCCGACCATGTTGGACCGGATCGTCGGCGAACTCGTGCGCGGCGCGCCGACTCCGGCTTCCTTGCGCAACCTGGCCTACGGCGGATCGAAAGTGCCGCTGCCGCTGGTCCGTCGGGCCCTCGACCTGTTGCCGGAGGTCGGGTTCGTCAATGCCTACGGGCTGACCGAGACGAGTTCGACCATTGCCGTCCTCACGCCCGAGGACCACCGTGCCGCGCACGAGTCAGCAGATGAGGACGTGAAAAAGCGACTGGGATCGGTCGGCAGACCGGTACCCGGCATCGAGGTGGAGATCCGGGCCGACGACGGTAAACCGTTGGGCCACGGCGAGATCGGTGAGCTCTTCATCCGCGGTGAGCAGGTGTCGGGCAAGTACACCGACCTCGGTTCGGTGCTGGACGAGAACGGCTGGTTCCCGACCCGTGATCTCGCCTGGCTGGATTCCGAGGGCTTCCTGTTCATCAACGGCCGGTCTGACGACACCATCATCCGCGGGGGAGAGAACATCGCACCCGCCGAGCTCGAGGATGTCCTCGTCGAGCATCCGCAGGTGCGCGACGTCGCGGTGGTCGGTGTGCCGGATCCCGAATGGGGACAGATCATCGTCGCGGTCGTCGTTCCCGAAGTCGACGCTTCCCCTGACCCCGAGGCGCTGCGCCAGTATGTACGGGCAGCCCTGCGGGGGTCTCGAACGCCCGATCGCGTGGTGTTCCGGGACGAGTTACCGACCTCACCGACAGGCAAGGTGCTGCGACGCGAACTGGCCGGTGAACTGAGCGTGGCCGCGAGCTAACGAGTTTCGGCTCCCTGACCCCCAGGGGCCGCGATTGACGGCCGAGCGTCCTGAGCGGTGACGTCCTGACCGGCGGCCGCAATCGCCTTCTTCGCCGCGCTACGGACGGACTGCACCTCGGTACGGCGCTCGTCGATGAGGCGGCCGAATTCCCGGGACAGCAGGGGCCGGTCGGTCAGCAGCCGCTGGATCTCGTCGTGCTCGATCTGCAGCAGGGTGACTTCGTCGAGGGCGTGTGCGTACGCCAAGTTGGCCTGGCGGGTGAACGCGGCAACGCCAAGGAGCGCACCTTTGTCGAGGCTGCGAACCGTGGTGACGGAGCCGTCGCCTGCGGGCACGGTCAACCGCACTCGTCCGGAGACCAGCACCGTGATGGTCTTCGGCACCTCACCGGGCGCGTGAATGAGTTCGCCTGTGCCGTAACGGATCAGACGTGCGTAGGGCATCAGGGCCCGCTGGTCGCTCTGGCTCAGCCGCAGCGCCGGGCCGGCGACGTCGTCGAGCGCCTCCTCGAGGCGTTTCGGGCTGGAGTAGTCGTCGGCGACACCGTCGAGGTGCAGTTTGTCGCGCCGCGCGGCATACCAGGCCCAACGCAGGAACGTGGCCTGGACGGCCTCGTCGTCGCCAGGGGAATTCAGGCCGATGGTGGTGCGGTACTTGTGGTCCCCGATCGGCACTGTCGACGGCTCGACATCGCCGCCGCGCTGCGGGAGGTTGGTCGCGATCCGGGTGAGCGTGGCGCACACCTGGTCGGGCGAATCTGTGGCGGCGAACGTGGTGGTCACTGTGGCGTGCGCGGTGGCCAGCCGGCTCAGGTTGGTGAAGGACGTGCCGGCCAGCACCGAGTTTGGCGTGATCTGCACGCCGGTACTGGATTCGATGTGGACGGCCCGCCAGTTCACCTCGACGACGCGGCCGCGGGCCGCCGAGGTGTCGAGCCAGTCGCCCATCCGGAACGGCTGCTCGAACAGCATGAACAGACCGGACACGATCTGGCCGACCGAGTGCTGGAGCATGAGACCGATGACCACCGAGCTCACGCCGACCGCGGTGAACACGCCCTTGACGTTGGCGCCCCAGATGTAGCGGGAGATCACCGCCAGGCCCAGGATGATGAGCACCATGCGGGCCACATCGACGAAAATCCGCGGGATCCGGCTGCGCCACGACGCTTCTGGCGCGTTCGCGAACATGGTGTTGTTCAGACCGGAGAGCACCAGCAGAAGCGTCAGGAACACCAGTACGGTCGCCACGATCCGGATGGGCATATCGCGCGCGGGGACGACGGCGACCTTGAGCAGCAGGAACAGCACTGCCGCGACCGGTAGGACGTAGGTGCGCAAGAGCCCCACGGGCGCGGCCAGCGGACTGTGCCGGCGCAGGAGAGACCGACGCCATTCGGTGAGTAGGATCAGGCTGGCCGGCAGGCCGATGGCGATGACGGCGACCCACAAGAACCACGACGGCCCCGAGGTGTACATGGTCACCGCCGCCCCGTCAGCCGCCAGACCGGCTCCTCGGCATCGCCGGCGGTGAACTGTCCCGCCTGGGTGAACCGGTGAGTGTCGTGCACCGTGTCGCGCACCCGCGACGTGATGTATATACCGGGTTCACCGCCGCCGGCCTGGATCTGATAGGCCAGGTCGACTGCGCTGCCCCACATGTCGTAGATCATCGTGTTGCTGCCGACCAGCCCGCTGGTGACCTGGCCGGTGTCGATACCGGCCCGGAAACCGAGCTGCAGATTGTCCTCGGCGTTGAGGCGGGCCACGATGCGTTGCATCTCGATGGCGAACGCCACGATGCGCTCGACGTTGTCCAACCGCGGCACATTCAGGCCGCAGCTGGCCGTGTAGCCGTTGCGCAGAATGCGCATGGGCTCGACGCCGCCCCGTTCGGCGGCGTCGTCGAACTGGCGAACCAATTCGTTGACCACGGTCAGGAATTCGTCGGACGGTAGCTCGCTGGCGAGGGTATCCAGCCCGTCGATGTCGGCGAAGAGCACCGCGACGTCCTGATGGCTCTCGCTGATGGTCTCCTCGCCTTGTCGGTACCGCTGCGCGACCGCCTCGGGCATCAGCGAACGCAGCAACTGCGCATTCTCTTGGCGTTCGCGACGCAGCAGATCGTCTTTGATGCCCAGGAGCCGGCTCATGTCGTTGAAAGTCTTTGTCAGATCACCGAATTCGTCCCGGGTCCGCGCCGGGATCACGGCGGCGTAGTCGCCGCGGCTGACCTGCTGGGCGCCGGCCTCGAGCCGGCGGATGGGGCGCACGAACAACTGCGCCAACGCCATGGCGGCGAGGCAGTCCAGAATGACGATCGCGGTCAGCGCCACGCCCATGGTCCTGGTGAAGACCCGTTCGGGTGCAAAGGCTTCGGCGGTATCGATCTTGGCCACGATCGTCCACGTCACGTCGGGCCCCACCGACACCGGCGCGTAGGACTGCAGGGTCTCCCGACCGAGGTAGTCGATGGTGATCCGCACGCCGGTCTGGCCGCGCTGTGCCGCCCGGGTGGCGTCCCCGCCGACGGGCTGAATCAGGGTCGTGCCGCCGAGTCGGATTGCCCGCTCGGCCAGCTCCGCGGGCGTTCCGGCCGCGGTGACGTCGCGCTGAAAGGCCTGCTTGTTCTCGACGAACAGCCGTGAATTCGACCGCATGAGGTCGTCGGCTCCGGCGAGGTAGGTTTCGCCGGTGGCGCCGAGGCCGTTCTCCTGCCACCTCCCGTTGAAGGTCATCAGCGCGTTGATCCCGGTGATCGGTAGCTGCAGTGCCAGCACGCCGATCGTGCGGCCGCCCGCCACGACCGGCGCTCCCATCCACGCAACGGGATGATCGCCGGCCGGATGATAGGTCTGAAAGTCGGTGACCGCGACGTAGTCGACTCGGTCAGCGCCCATCGCTTTCGCGTAGGCCTCGTGCAGATTTCCCTGCTCGTACGGCCCGGACACGACGTTGGTCCCGAGGTCGGCACACTTCTTCGCCGAGTAGACGACGTTGCCCGCCAGGTCGATCAGCAATGCGTCGCCGTATCCGAACAGGCTCACGATCTTCTCGAAGAACGGGTCGTATCGGTTGGCGGCGGCCGCCCAGGCGCTGGGGCCCGGGGCAGGAGGCGACGCACCCTGTTGTCCCGCGGGGACGGTGTAGCGGGCCTGGAGGTACCTGGCCGCGTTGGACGATGGCAGCAGCACGTCGAGGTTGAGCTTGGCTCCCGTCGCACGCTCGATCGGGTCGATCAGATCGCGGTTGTAGTAGTTGACGATGGCTTGCTGCTGGGCGGGATCGATTGGGGCGCCCGCCAACTCGTCGAACCCGGTGCCGAATGCCTGCACTGCCTCGGCCATCGCCGGTCCACTGGTGTAGACGAGCAAGGCCTTCTTCAGCGTGGAGACCTGGACGACGAATTGGCGGGCCTGGGTCTCGCGGACCTGCGTGAGGCGGTCGAAGGCAGCGTTCCGCAGGGACGCCTGCCCGGTTTGGTACCCGATGAATCCCACCACGGCGGCTGACACGATGCTGGCGCCCAGCAGCATCGCGATGAGCTTCGACTGGATGCTGAATCTCCCGCGCACGCGCCGCAACCGGACCTCAGGCAGCGGCTCGGCGCCCGGGGCGGAGGGAACGTCGGTGGCTGCCGTCGCGACCTCATTGCGGACCTCTGGTGGAGGGTTGACCATCGGGCCTCCTGTCGTCGGCAGCAAGTACATCACGACCGCCGCCGATCACCCACCGGTAATGGCAGGTAGAGCGTGAAAAATACGCCGCTCTATGGCCTTTCGGCAGGAGCGCCGAGGAGGACGGTCAGCGCACCAGGCGGGCGGCGACCTGGGCGTAGATTTCGCCCAATTTGTGGGGATCGCGGTGCGTGCGCGAGGGGAACCACCGGCAGACGTCGACGCACAGCGACGAGATTGCCATGACGACGTCGTCGAGGTTGTCGACGTGGAATTCGCCTGTCGCCATACCGCTTTCGATGATGTTGGCGATCACCGCGGTGACCTGATGGCGCAGTGGGGCGATGGTGCGGTAGTGGGCCGGGGTCAGGCCGTGCAGTTCGTATTGCACTACCCTGGCCTGCTTGCTGTTCTCCGCGTGCCAGGTGGCGAACGCCGCGACGACCGCATGAAAGCGTTCGGCGCATGGTGCGGCGGCGTCGTCCGTGGCGCGCAAGGTCGCCAAGAGGCTGCCGTGACCTTCGAGCGTGATGGCGTAGAGCAGCTCTTCCTTTGACCGGTAGTGCGGGTACATGGCCGTTGCGCTCATGTTGAGGCGCTTGGCGATCTGGCGGGTGGAGGTGCCGCCGTAGCCGGACTCGGCGAACGCCTCGATGGCCGCGCGCCGGATGCGTTCGGCTGCGGCCGAATCGGTCGTCCGGTCGGTCTTCATGTGCACGTGATCGTACACACAGTTGACACAGGCCTGGTCAATAGGCGATAATAGCAATCGCTTAGAAAATGAGCGACTGCTAATGTTCGGCTGCTTTGGAAGGTAGAACCACGTGACTGAATTCATGTCTCGGCGCGACCTGGACTTTTTGCTGTACGAGTGGCTCGACGTCGTCGAGCTCACCAAGCACGAGCACTTTGCCGAGCATTCGCGTGACACCTTCGACGCCGTCCTCGACCTGAGCGCCGACATTGCGACCAAGCGCTTCGCGCCGCACAACAAGAAGGCCGACCACAACCCGCCGTTCGTCGACGAGACCGGCAAAGTGGTGCTGATCGACGAGATCAAGCAGGCACTGGACGACTTCAACGCCGCGGGCCTGATGGCCAGCTCGTTCGACGAGCGCGTCGGCGGCATGCAGCTGCCCAACGTGGTCGCGCAGTCCTCGGCGGCCTTCTTCCGCGCCGCGAACCCCGCCACCTTCTCGTACGCGTTCCTCACCGTCGGCAACGCGAACCTGCTGACCGAGTACGGCACCGAAGAGCAGATCGATACCTGGGTTCGCCCGATGCTCGAAGGCCGCTACTTCGGCACCATGTGCCTCTCGGAGCCGGACGCGGGTTCCTCGCTCGCCGACATCAGCACCAAGGCCACCAAGGCCGCCGACGGCACCTACCGCGTCACCGGCACCAAGATGTGGATCACCGGTGGCGATCACGAGCTGGCCGAGAACATCGTCCACCTGGTGCTGGCCAAGGTCCCCGGCGGCGGTCCCGGCGTCAAGGGCATCTCGCTGTTCGTCGTGCCGAAGTTCCTGACCGACGGCACCCGCAACGACGTCGCACTCGTCAGCCTCAACCACAAGATGGGCAACCACGGCACCACCAACGCCTTGCTGAACTTCGGTGACGGCAGCCACCGACCCACCGACGAGCCGGGTGCTGTCGGCTACCTCGTGGGCGAGGAGCACCGCGGCCTGGCCTACATGTTCCACATGATGAACGAGGCCCGTGTCGCCGTCGGCTCCATGGCCACCGCCATCGGTTACGCCGGCTACCTCACGTCGCTGGAGTACGCCAAGGTGCGCACCCAGGGCCGTCCGGTCGGCGACAAGGACCCGTCACGCGCGCAGATCGCGATCATCGAGCACGCCGACGTCAAGCGCATGCTGCTGGCTCAAAAGTCTTATGTGGAAGGCGCTTTGGCGCTCGGCCTGTACTGCGCCCGGCTGGTCGACGAGATGCGGATCTTCACCGGTGCCGAGCTCGACGAGGCCAACCTGATGCTCGAGGTCCTCACCCCGATCGCCAAGAGCTGGCCGTCGCAGTGGTGCCTGGAAGCCAACAACCTGGGCATCCAGATCCACGGCGGTTACGGCTACACCACCGAATACGACGTGGAGCAGCAGTACCGCGACAACCGCCTGAACGCGATTCACGAAGGCACGCACGGTATCCACGGCATCGACCTGCTGGGCCGTAAGGTCGTCATGTCCGGCGGCGCCGGCTTGAAGCTGCTGCAGCGCCGGATCAACGAAACCGTCCAGACCGCACTGCAATCTGAGGCTACTGCCGGCTACGCACGGGAGCTGCAGGCCCAGACCGAGCGCCTGGTCGAGGTGACCGCGACGCTGTGGGCCGCCGGCGATCCCGAGACCACCCTGGCGAACTCGACTGCGTACCTGGAGGCCGCCGGCCACGTCGTGATGGCCTGGATTTGGCTGGAGCAGCTGAACGCCGTCGGCGGCAACACCGGCAACTTCTACGACGGGAAACGTGCTGCCGCGCAGTACTTCTTCCGCTACGAGCTGCCCAAGGTGACGACTCAGCTGGACCTGCTGGCCAGCCTGGACCGCACCACCGTCGAGGCGCAGGTCGACTGGTTCTGATCTGCTGACCCCTGCTGAAGTGAACGTAGGACCCGAGGTTTCTCGGGTCCTACGTTCACCTCTGGGGGTGGGTACCCCGCCGGTTACGGCATGACCGGTGGCGTACCCCAGAAGTCGTTGAGAGGTGCGGCGTAGGCGTCGTTGTTGGTCAGCGGTGCCAAACCGAGCGAATCCTCGATGGTGCGCAGCAAGCTGTAGTGGTTGGCGTAGCTGGTGTCGGTGAAGTTGCCCGACCGCATTCCTGCGCTGACGGCGCCCGGCGATGGAATCGCCACGGTGACAACGCGATTGCCGCCATTGCCGAAGCCGAGCGACAGATTGTCGGTGTCTTCGTCGAACGTGATGAAAATGGCCGACTTCTGTGTCGGGTCGTTCCACACCGCCGAATTCAGGATGGTCGGGACGGTCTGTTGCGCGAACTGGTCGGCCGCCTTCACGTTGTACTGGTGGTTGGTCAGCATGCTGCCGATGAAGTTCAGGTAACCGGCGGGGAAGTCGAGCGGCCCTTCACCGTTGTTGGCCTCGTTGGCCGCGAACCAGGCGAAGCTGGGTGCTGTGGCCGACGACGAGAGATCGGTCGCCATCTGGGTCAGCGGATGCAGATGGGCGTCGGCCCGAGCCTGGTTGTTGTAGATATCGCTGTACGCCAGGAACGGCAACTGGTCGGGCGCGTAGTCACTTGTCGAGACGTACGGTCCGGCCGCGGACATGCCCTGCGCATATCCGGCCCATGTCTTGCCGGCGGCTTCGATTCTGTCGGCGAGGTTCGTGGCGTTGATGCAGTTGGTCGCGCAGTTGTAGCTGAGGCCGAAGTCCGAGCCGCCGAGGATCGGGTAGTAGTTCGGATCGCTCGGATGGGTCAGCGCGTAGTAGTCGGTCGCGACACCGTAGGTGTTGATCAAGCTGTTGAGGTACGGCGCATTGGGGCTGCCGACGATATCGCCGTAGCCCTTGTTCTCCAGATAGACCATGAACACGTGATCCAGTGCGCCGACCGTGGACTTCGGCGGGGTGGGTGGCGGCGGTGCGGGCAGGGCCGCCCCGACGGTGAATGACAGGTTGTCGGCGAACGCGTTGTTGTAGCCACCCGTGAACGGGTTCAAGTCCTGCAGCGTCACGGTCACCTGCGCAGAGCGCGTGCCGACGGGAACGGTGCCTTCGGTACTGCGTTCGAGCAGTCCGGTCTGGAACCAGCGGTCGAGCGGGCCGACGGGCGCAAGGTTACCGACGCCCAGCTGGGTTCCGCTGGCGTCGAGGAAGCGGACATTCACCAATGCTTCTGATGGGTCGATCATCGCGCCGCCCAAATACCCACTCAGTTTGAACGGCGTCGAGCCGGCATCGATGCTCGATGCGGCGCCGCTCAGATCGACGGTCTGGCTCAAGGTCGAGGTCGCGACATTCCCGCCGCCGAAGAACTGCTTGTCGCCAGGGGCAGCAGGGTCATTCGGGAAATTGAAGATGGCGGGAAGCGTCGGGCCCGGCGTCGAGAGCCCCAACGGGATCTGGCGCACGGTGCCGTACTTGATCACGGTAGGCGTGCCAGTGACGGTCCAGCCGGGAATGGACACCGTGCTGCCGCCGGACAGTGACGGGTCACCGAGCTCTGCGCCCGGGTTGGTCAGCAGATTCGGACTGGTTACGTTCCAGGCGGAAACCACATGTGGTGGAAGGAGATTCGTCTCGATCTGCTTGCGCACCCAGGCGAGCACCGTCCACAGCGCCGGTGAGTTGGCGGGCACGTTCGACGGCAGGGCCGACACCAAGGGTTGCAGGGCGATGCCGATGAGTTGTTTTGCCGCACCTATGATTTGGCCGATCACGTTGGTCGCGGTCGGGGCGGTCACGGTCGGTGTCGGGGTCAGAGTCGCCGCCAACGGGGTCGTCGTCGTGGTATGGGCTACGGATGCGGTGGCCGGCACGGCCGCCGTCGCAGCGAGCGCGGGCGCGGGGGAGTGGTTGATCGTGGCAGCGGTGGGTTGCGGCTGACTGAGTTTCTTTGTGGTGCCGACGGATTCGCCGACGGGCGTCGACGTTGCCGCGGTTGCGGTGACGCTTCCCGCGTGACGATTGAGATTCGCGTTACGGTGTCGGTCGGCTGTTTCGGTGCCCTTGTTGTCGCTGTTCTTGTTATCGCTGACCTTGCCCGGCCGCGCTGTGGGATTGTGGCCCGAGGACGGCGTGGAATCCGCTGTTGTCGATGCCGGCGTGGCGCCGGGCTGTGTGGCGGTGGCCGGCGTGGGCGCGGGTTTGGATGCCGGCTTCTCCGGGCTCGCCGCATCCGTGGCATGTGAGGTGTTGGTCGATGTCGATTTGGACGACGATGTCGGCTCGGCGTAGGCGATGCCCTGCGCTGTCGTGACCGATACACCCACCCCGAGGAACACCGCCAGGGCCCCGACCCGACCGATATACCGTGCGCAACCCATGGCCATCCCCTCCGTCTGCCCGCTGCCAACGTCCGGCGGTAACGGTAGAGAGAATTGACGTAGGAGTTAGCATTTCCGCCTGAAATGAAGCTGGGAGTATGCGTACAGTTTCCGGTGATTTTGGTGATGACAACTCGTGGCGGTAGATGAATGCGGGCCGCCACCCCGTCGTCACGACGAGATGGCGGCCGCTTCTTGGGGTGCTAGAGCCGAATGAACGTGCTGGTTCCCATGTCCCAAACGCCCCAGGCGCCCAGGTCAGGGTTCCAAACGACCTGCATACCGGTGGCCCAGGCCGGCAGCGGCGGCGCCGGCGGAGTGCCCATGGGCGGCACCACCGGAACCTGGACCCACGACGGCGTCGCGGTGAACGGAATGCGGTCCTGCGGCATCGGCCCACCGTGCCCCGGAGGCGGGAGGTAGCCCTGTCCCGGCGGCAGCGGGTTGCCCGGGGTTCCGGCGTTCACTCCAGGCCCGGTCATGCCGGGAACCGGCGGCGGTGGCGGCATCGGGGTATGCGAATCCGCCTGCGCGAGACCTGCGCCGACACCGAGTCCCGCCAGGCCAAGCATGCTGGTTGCGATTGCGCGTGCTGCGGTCTTCTTCAAGGTCATGGGTTGAACTCCTTGCGTGTGCTCGTTTTTGGAAGGAATCGCTCTTCCGCGCTGTCCCGCGGCAGAACAACTCCACGACCCCCGCACTCCAGATACCCGGGCGCGGGATCGCGAAACCACGCGACGAAGGAGTTATGGATTGAGTCGGCGGCGACGCGACGCCGGACTCCCGTGGTCGGACAGGTCAGGCCACGGTGGGCGGCGCAGTATCGCCAGACAGCCGATCACCGCGGTCACCAGGCCGGTCACGACACCGATCAGCGCGATGCGATCGGCATCCACCGCCGGTACCCACGTTGTGCCGCCATCGCGAATGACGAACACACCGAGCGGTTTTGCCGTCGTGCCGGTGCCGCCGCGGCCGATCTTCGCCACGGGAAGGACGGTCGCTCCGTCGGGCGTGTGGTACGGCTCGGCGAATGCCCGGCCGGCCGCGTCGTCGGCGAACTGGTCGAGAAAAGCTTCCGGATTCTGCAACCTGGCCTCCGCGTGGTCGAGCGTGTTGGTCGTCAGCGTAAGGCGATGGGCCCGCTATGTGCCAGGCCTCGCTGAGGCTGCGGCTGGCCTGCTCACCTGTTCAGTTGCCGGATATGTCCGCACAGCACGGTGGCGAAGGCGCACCATAGGGGATAGAGCGCCAATGGTGCGGCCCGTCCGCCGATGGCGTCGATGGCCCGTCGCGTCAGATCGGTGCTGCTCACCGTGAGCGCAGCGCTGACGGCGGTCGCGGCGCCGAAGCGACGGCGGTTGAAGAACAACCAGGACCACGCAGCGTTGAGAGCGAGATTCAGCGCGAGTCCGTTCCGGTAGGCACGACGCTCGATGTCGCGGCCGGTTGCGCCCAATTCGTCGATCGCGGCTGCCGACACCACGGCGATGTCGGTGTAGAGAGCCGGCCAGACGACGGGAAATACCTGACGTGGCGGTTGATAAGCCGGCTTTCGCAGCTGCGCATACCATTTCGACTGGACTGCGGGCGCTGTTGCCGCGCCGCCGAGTGCCGCTGTGGCGATGGTCGCCGCTCCCGTGACCAGCAAGGTGGTGATCCGCATGGATGTCCTTCCCTCAGCACTTCAAAACCGCGACGGCACTGGCCAATTGGCGAGCACTCACATTCGATGCTGCCATACGTCGGAGCCTCGCTATGGCTTTCGCGGCGCGTGCCCCGCGGGGCGACTGGCACCGAGCGCTTGATAGCGCCGAAGAGCTTCGGCGCGTTCCTCGCCGTGGTCGACGATCGGTGCCGGGTAGCTGGGTGGTCGCGATGCTGCCTTCAGGTGGGCGTCGGAGACGTCGGCCAATTCGGGAACCCAACGGCGGACGTAAGCACCGTTGGGGTCGAATTTCTGTCCTTGCGCGGTCGGGTTGAACACCCGGAAATACGGTGCGGCGTCGGTGCCGCTGCCCGCGCACCATTGCCAGCCATGTTGATTGTTGGCGATGTCGGCGTCGATCAACTGCCCCAAGAACCAGCGGGCACCCCATTGCCACGGCAGGTGCAGGTCTTTGACCAGAAACGATGCCGTGATCATCCGCACCCGGTTGGGCATGAAGCCGGTCTGGCGCAGTTGCCGCATGCCGGCGTCGACGAACGGGAAGCCGGTCTGGCCTGCCTTCCAGGCGTCAAAGAGCCGTTCTGCGGTGGCATCGGTATCGGTTTCGATGGCGTCGAAGTCACGGTTCCAGTTGTGCCAGGCACTGTCCGGCCAGTGGTGGAGCACGGCGGCATAGAAGTCGCGAAAAGCGATCTGGCGCAAGTACGCAACATGACTGCTGTGGCTCAGATCGAGGCCGGCGACCATGGTGCGCGGGTGAATCGTGCCGAACTTCAGATGCACCGACAAATGGCTGGTGCCGTCGACACCGGGCAGGTCGCGATTCTCGGCGTAGTCGCCGAGGCCGGCGTCAAGGAATCGGCGCCACTGGTGCCGCGCCGCCTCCTCACCGGCGGCGAAGCAGAGCGGCGAACCAGGGTCCGGGATGTCGGCGGGTTTGGTGACTGCGGCAGCAAGACCGCTCGGATCGATCCACTGGGCCGATTCGGGACCGGTGTGGGCCGGTTGCCGCCAACCGTGATCACGCCAGCGCCGGAAGAACGGCGTGAACACCCGGTAGGGCGCGCCGTCGTCTTTGGTGACGCGACCGGGCGAGACCAGGTACGGGGAGCCGCTCGCGACCAGCTGGATGCCATCGAGCGCTTCCTGGACGCGCTCGTCACGACGCCGGCCGAACGGGGCGAAATCTGCCGAGACGTGAACGGCACGGGCACCGATCTCCCTGGCAATCAGCGGAATTCGCTCTTCTGGTCGCCCGCGGGTGATCAGCAACCGGCCATCCAGCTCCGCGTGCAGATGCCTCAGACAGTCGCCCAGGAACTGCAGCCGCCGCGCACTCGAGGACGCTTCCAGCTGCGGATCGAGGACAAAGCACCCGAGTACGTCGCGGTCCTGGGCGATGGCGGCCGCCAGGGCCGGCAAGTCATGCAGCCGCAGGTCGCGGCGGAACCACAGTAGGGACGGCACAGGTCCATCATCGTATGAACCGCCCGAACGGTGGCGGACGGATCAGCGTGCTTCGGTCGGTCCGTGTCGATACGGTACGAACATGGTCGACTTCGCCCTGCGTTCCTGTGGACTCCGCGGTCATGCAACGTTCGCCCCCGACGAACCGGAGCTGGCTGCTCGCTTGCATGTGCAGACGCCGGTCGGCGAGGCGTGGCGGTGCCTGCGGTGCGAGACCTTCGTGGTCGGTCCGCCGCGAGGGAAGGGACCGGCGGAATCAGCGCCTGAAGTGCCCCGCGGCCGGCTCTTGCGCGACCGCGTGCTGATGCGTGCGCTGGCCGTGGAGCGGGTCTTCCGATTCCTGTTGCTGGCTCTGATGTCCTATGGCGTGTTCCGGGTGCGCGCGGCGCGGGTCCACCTGCAGGACATGTTCGAGAAGGACCTGCCACTGCTGCGGCCACTGGCCGACCAGATTGGCTGGAACCTCGACAGCTCCAAGATCGTCCGTCACATCAACGACGCCTTCACCATGTCGAGCAGCACCTTGTTGCTGATCGCCATCGGCATTGCCGTGTACGCGCTGATCGAATTGGTGGAAGCCGTCGGGCTGTGGGGAATGTGGCGCTGGGGCGAGTATTTCGCGGTGGTGGCCACCAGCGTCTTTCTGCCGCTGGAGATCTACGAGCTGACCGAGAAGGTCACCGCGTTGCGGTTGGCGATGCTGCTGGTGAACATCATTGCGGTGCTCTGGTTGTTGTGGAGCAAGCGGCTGTTCGGGCTCAACGGCGGTGGCACGGCCTACCGGCGGGAACACGAGACCGAGAGTCTGATGAGCGTCGAGCGGGCGGGCCTGGCGACCGCCACTTCGTGAGGCCGCCGGCCTGAGCTAGCCGGCGAAGTGGTCCCGGAGTTGTTCGCGCAGTACCTGTTTGGCGATCTTGCCGTTGGTCGTGAGAGGTAGTGCGTCGACGAACAGGACGTGACGCGGCCGTTTGAAGGCCGCGATGTGCTCGCGTACGTGCGCGACGAGGGCCTCGGCGTCGGGCCGGCTGCTGTCGGTGGGCACGACGACCGCGCAGATCGCCTCGCCCCAGTACGGATCGGGAACCCCAACAACCGCAACCTGATCCACGTCGGGATGCGACGACAGCACGTCTTCGACTTCCCGTGAGGACACATTCTCGCCGCCGGTGATGATGATGTCCTTCAGCCGGTCGGACACCACGAGCCGACCATCGTCGTCGAGGTATCCGACGTCGCCCGTGTGCAGCCAGCCCTCGTCGGTCGTAGCCGTGTCGGGCCAGTACCGGACGGCCACTTGGTCTCCGCGAACCAGGATTTCGCCGTTCGGGGCAATCCGGAGCTGCACGTCGGCGTGCGGACGGCCGGCCGTCGCGAGCACGGCAGTGTCGCCCGCAGCGCCGGCACGATGGTCGTCGGGACCGAGAAACGTGACGTTGCCACCGGTTTCGGTCATCCCATAGCCCTGGTGGAAGCTGACGTCTAGGCGGTCGAGGGCACGCCGAAGCAGGCCGGCCGGGATGGCCGACGAGCCGTAGGCGATGTCCCGCAATGACGGCAGGCCGGTGCCGGTCTCGTCGAGATGGGCCAGCAGGCTGTGCAGCATGGTCGGGGCCAGGGAACACGACGTCACCTGGTACCGGTTCACTGCGGCGGCGAAGGCATCCGGCCGGAAGGCAGCCACCGGCAACACTGTCGACTGTGCGGCGTGGTGCACCAGCATGTTGTACCCGGCGATGTGGCACATGGGGAATGGCAGAAGATAGACGCCGCCGGAACGGACCGACCTGCCGACGATGCTGCCCTGCACCGCTGCGGCGATCGAACGATGCGTGTGCACAACACCTTTCGGTACCCCAGTTGACCCGCTGGTGAAGAGCAGCCAGACCGGGTCGTCCACGTCCGGCTCAGCGGGCAGCGGCGACCCCGTCGATTGCGTTGCCGCAGCCCATTGGTCGTCGTCGAACGAGATCGCGTCAGGCCGGTTCAGGGAATTCAGGTAGCGGGCATCGCCCAGGACCAGGGTGGGTGACGCGGCGGCCAGTTGCGCGACATGTTCGTCGGCACTGAGCCGTTGATTGATCAGCACGAGGATGCATCCGGCGCGAGGCGCCGCGTAGTAGAGCGTCGCGTAGTCGGGGCTGTTGTCGGCGATCACCGCGACGCGGTCGCCGCGGGTGGTCCGGGATGCGATCCAGCCGGCAGCCGCGGTGATCGATCGGTCGAATTGCGCGAACGTCGTGACGGTGCCGTCTTCGGCGATGACAGCCGGGCGGTCGGGGACGACAGCAGCGGCGTCGGCCACGATCTGGTGGAGCAATTCACCGTGCCCCACAACGCCTCCCGGGTCTCAGCCTGAATGTCCGCATCACGCTACCAGGTTCGGCGGCCGATGCTTCTCCGTCCCAATGGTTTTGGCCGGAAGGTCTTCAGTCGGCAGGTGTCGCGGGGATGACTTCCACGCACGTGGCGGGCCTCGACGTAGTGGCCGGCGCCGCCGCCAGTTCTTCGGCGTGCGGAAGCCGCGCCGGTGGCATTCTCCGATCCAGCCGCTGTGCGGCTTCGACTTGGGCGCGCTGAGCGGCTAGTGTCCGCGGAATGGCCGCATTGGCAGACGATGTCGCCCGACTGCTCGAAGTACGGTCGGGCCGGGTCATCGTCGGTCTGACCGGGCCACCTGGTGTCGGCAAGTCGACGGCGGCGGCGTTGCTCGTCGATGAATTCAATTCCGCCCAGCGCGATTTCGCCGCCCTGCTGCCGATGGACGGATTCCATCTCTCCAATGCACAGCTGGCGCGGCTCGGTCGTAAAGGTCGTAAAGGTGCCCCGGATACGTTCGATGCGGCCGGCTTTCTGGTATCGCTGACGCGGGTGCGGGACGCCTACCAGACCGCTGATGTCTATGTGCCACAGTTCGATCGGATGCTCGAAGAGTCCATCGCCGCCAGGCTGGTGGTGCCGGCATCGGCTCGGTTGGTGGTCACGGAGGGCAATTACCTTGCGCTGCCCACCACCGGCTTCTCCGGTGCGCGTGAGTTGATCGATCGGCTGTACTACCTCAGGGGCGTGGACGACGTGCGGCGGAAACGGCTGCTCGCGCGCCATATCGCCGGAGGGCGGAGCCTGATCGCCGCCGAGCATTGGGTACGTGCGGTCGACGAACCGAACGCGCAGCTGATCGCCGGCACCGAGGAGCGATGTGATCGCACCTGGGAGATGGGTGACGGCCCGCGGCCGTGATCGTGACCCCTACCTGGACCCGGGCAGCGATTGTGCCGTCTCCGCGGTCCGGCGGCGGTAACCCGAGGGTGATTGCCCGCTGAACTGGGTGAAGCAGCGGGTGAACGCGCTGAGGCTCTCGAAACCGACCGCGGTGGCCGTGGCTTGTACCGACTGTTCCGGCTCTGTCAGCAACGCCATCGCCCGGAGCATCCGGGCGTTGAGAAGGTAAGTCCGCCAAGATAATCCGATGGACTCCTGGAACATCCGGCGCAGCGACCGCTGCGATACCGACACCGCCCGGCTCACCTGCTCGGCCGTTGCCGATGCCAGATGTTCTTTTGTGTAAGCCATTGCCGCGGCAACGATCGGGTGCTCGGACGTCGGCAGGCTCAGCGGCGCTTCGTGGTCCAACGCTTCGGCCACCAGATGTGCGAGGGTGCGAAAGAAACCGTCCGAGACGGCGTCGCCGTGGGGCCGGTTGATGGGCCACCGCAAGGCGTAGATCATCATCTCGCGGATCAGCGGTGACACGGCGATGATGCGTGCCCGGTCCGACCGGTCCGAGATCAGGCCGGGATCGAACATCACGGCAACGGTCTTCACGTCGGGGTTCATCACCGCCTGATGGGGCAGACCCGCCGGTATCCAGGCGGCCTGCTGTGGCGGCAGCAGGTAGTGGGCGACATCGGTTTCCACCTCGACCAGGCCGTGCAGGGCGTATTCGATCTGATGCACCTCGTGGGAGTGCCAGCCGGTGACCAGCGCGTCGCCCTCGTAGAGGTAGCTGCCGCCGAGCGCGCGCCCGCCGCGGCGCAGCTCGATCACCGGCCGCGCGGGCAGGTTGGCCGTTTGGGATAAACCTCTGTCCGAAAGTGCAGAGACGGTCATGCCTCTAGACGGTACTACTGGGGTGTGCAGGGGTGTCCAGGCGCGGACGTGAGGAGCAAATGTGAATACCGACGACCTGATTCTGGTGAGCATCGATGACCATGTGGTGGAACCTCCCGACATGTTCGTCAACCATGTTCCGGACAAGTACAAGGCCGAGGCGCCGATCGTCGTCACCGACGACAAGGGCGTCGACCAGTGGATGTATCAGGGCCGTCCCCAAGGGGTGAGCGGGCTCAACGCCGTGGTGTCCTGGCCGGCCGAGGAATGGGGCCGCGATCCCGCCGGCTTCGCCGAAATGCGTCCCGGCGTGTACGACGTCCACGAGCGGGTGCGCGACATGAACCGGAACGGCATCCTCGCCTCGATGTGTTTCCCGACTTTCACGGGTTTCTCGGCCCGACACCTCAACATGCACCGCGAAGAGGCCACCCTGGTGATGGTCTCGGCCTACAACGACTGGCACATCGATGAATGGGCAGGTTCGTACCCGGACCGATTCATCCCTATCGCAATCCTTCCGACGTGGAATCCCGAGGCGATGTGCCATGAGATCCGCCGGGTGGCCGCCAAGGGCTGCCGGGCTGTCACGATGCCCGAACTGCCGCACCTGGAAGGGCTGCCAAGCTATTTCGACGAGGACTACTGGGGCCCCGTGTTCCGGACGTTGTCCGAGCAGAACGTGGTGATGTGTCTGCACATCGGCACCGGCTTCGGTGCCATCTCGATGGCCAAGGACGCGCCGATCGACAACCTGATCATCCTGGCCACGCAGGTGTCGGCGATGTGCGCCCAGGACTTGTTGTGGGGCCCGGCGATGCGCAACTATCCGGACCTGAAATTCGCGTTCTCCGAGGGGGGCATCGGCTGGATCCCGTTCTATCTGGATCGCAGCGACCGGCACTACACCAACCAGAAATGGCTGCGCCGCGACTTCGGGGACAAGCTACCCAGCGACGTCTTCCGCGAGCACTCGCTGGCCTGCTACGTTACCGACAAGACGTCGCTGAAGCTGCGCCACGAGATCGGTATCGACATCATCGCCTGGGAGTGCGACTACCCGCACTCGGACTGCTTCTGGCCCGACGCCCCCGAGCAGGTTCTCGCGGAGTTGAACGCCGCCGGCGCTTCGGATTCCGACATCAACAAGATCACCTGGGAGAACTCCTGCCGGTTCTTCGGCTGGGATCCATTCAAGCTGACGCCAAAGGACCAGGCGACGGCGGGCGCCTTGCGGGCCAAGGGCGCTGATGTCGACGTGTCGATCCGGCCGCGCGCCGAGTGGGCAAAGCTGTACGCGCAGAAGCAGATGACTCTCACCTGATCCGGCCGCGGCCGGACCGGGCGAGAGCGATAATGCGTACTGGTCGCGCTGAACTCAGCCGCGGGTCAGTTCGGCGTACCGGGCCACGTGGTGGTCGGTTGAGCCGTATTCGTACTGGACGGCGGTGAGCCGCTTGAAGTAATGGCCGATGGCGAGCTCTTCGGTCATGCCCATGCCGCCGTGCAGCTGCACCGCGTTCTGACCGATGAACCGCGCCGCACGGCCGATCGTGGCCTTGGCTGCGGACACCGAACGGGCCCGGGTGCGTGCGTCGGACTCCAGGTTGAGTACGGCCAGATAGACCGCGGACACGGACTGCTCGAGCTCCATGTGCATGTCGACCATGCGATGCTGCAGGGCCTGGAAACTCCCGATGGGCTGGCCGAACTGCTGACGCTGCTTGGCGTATTCGACGGTGTCGGCCAATACCTTTCGCATGTTGCCGACGGCCTCTGCGCACACGGCGGCGGCGCCTTCGTCACGGGCCTGGGCGAGCGACGGCCAGGCTTGGCCGTCGGTTCCGAGCAGTGCGTCGGCCGGCAGTCGGAGTCCGCGTAGCTCCAGATCGGCTGCCCGACGATCGTCGACCGTGCGATAGCCGTGCAGGACCAGTCCCTCGCGGGGCTCGGAGATGTCGACCAGGAACAGCGAGATGCCGTTGTCTGTCCGGGCGGTGATCAGCAGGTGGGTCGCCACCGGTGCGTTCACGGCCATGATCTTTTCGCCGGTGAGCACCCAGGCGTCGCCGTCGCGTACGGCGGCCGTCTGGACGTCCTGCCACCGGTCGCCGCTGTGGGCCTCGGCTGCACCGAGTGCGACAACCGCTGTGCCGCCGGCGATTTCCTCCAGGATCGGACCCGCGGCGGCACTGCCCGAACGCAGCAGCAGGCCGGCGGCGACCACTGCGGTATCCACGTACGGTTCGATGACCAGCGCATGGCCCAGCGCTTCGGCGATCAGCATGACCTCGACCGGACCACCGCCGATGCCGCCGACATTCTCCGGAAGTGCGGCGCCGAGAATGCCGAGCTCCTCGGCGAACGACTGCCAGATTTCGGGCTGCCAGCCGGGGCCGGATTTGGCTGCCGCCCGGCTGGTTTCCAGGTCATAACGGCTGGACAGGAACTTGGACAGGCCGTCCCGGAGAAGTTCCTGTTCCGCGGAGAAGGTGAAGTCCATCTACAGCCCCAGTTCTGCTTTGGCGAGGATATTGCGCTGAATCTCGTTGCTGCCGGCGTATATCGACCCAGCGCGGTCGTTGAAGTACCGCAGCGGCGCGACCGCTTGCCACGGCTCGCCGCTGACGTAACCGTCTGGGGGAGGCGTGAATTCGGCCACCGGCCCGCCGGGGCGGGTGGCGTGCGGTTGGTACGCACGGCCGCGGGGTCCGGCAGCTTCCATGGCCAGTTCGGTCAAGGTCTGGCTCAATTCGGTGGAGAGCACCTTCAGCATCGACGATGCTGCGCCTGGATGTCCGCCTCCGGCCAGCGCGGCCAACACGCGGTATTCGAGGATTTCGAGCACCTCGGTGCGGATGCGGGCGTCGGCCAGCTTGCGGGAGAACGCGGCGTCGTCGGCCAGCAGACCACCGTCGGGGCCGGGCGCCTGCGCCGCCGCGGTGGCGATCTCGTCAGCCAGCACCTGCAGACCCGGGGCCGCGGCACCACCGCCGCGTTCGAACTCGAGTAGATACTTCGCGACGGTCCAGCCGTCGTCGATCTGGCCGATGACGTTGCTCTTGGGAACCCGGACCTCATCGAAGAACACCTGGTTCTGGACCTCCTCGCCGGAGGTCATCACCAGTGGCCGGATCTCGATGCCCGGCGTGCTCATGTCGATCAGCACGAAGGTGATGCCCTGCTGCTTCTTTGCCGTACGGGTGGTGCGCACCAGCGCGAACATCCAGTTCGCTTCGGTGGCGTGGGTGGTCCAAATCTTGCTGCCGGTGCACACCAGGTCGTCGCCGTCGGACACGGCCGCCATGGTCAGGGCGGCCAGGTCGGATCCGGCTTCGGGCTCGGAGTAGCCCTGGCAGAAGAACACCTCCCCGGTAAGGATGCGGGGCAGGAAGTAGTCCTTCTGCTCGGTGGTGCCGAACCGGACGATCGCGTGGGCCACCATCCGGATGCCCATCGGGGACAGCGACGGCGCTCCGGCCAGGATCGATTCCCGGCTGAAGATGTAGTGCTGGGTCAGGCTCCAATCGCAGCCGCCGTGTTCGACCGGCCAGGCCGGCGCCGCCCAGCCGCGCCCGTGCAGGATGCGCTGCCAGGCCAGGCTCGCGTCGTGATCGCTGTAGACGCTGGTCATCAGACGCCCGGCTTCCTGAATCTCCGGGGTCAGGTTCTCCTGCAGAAACGTGCGTACTTCGTCACGGAATGCCAGATCGCTGGCCGACCAATTGAGGTCCATACAGACTCCTCTGTCGCTTGGGCTGACGGCAGCCTAACAACAAAGAAGTGAACTTAGTTAGCGATGTGGGTTTCAGGTGGCGGTGCGCTCCACGGCGTTCGTCTGTCGCGTGGACGCGGCGACCATGAAGGCGAGATGGCGGTCGAGCGATTCCGCGGTCACGATCGCCGGCATCAGCACCCGCCACTGCTTGGTGAATCGGTCCCGCAGGTCGTCGCCGTCGGACGCGGCGCTGGACATCAATTCCGCGCCGAGGATCCAGGCCACCAGGGTGTTGGCGACATCGGCGGGATCTGCGCCGGGGCGCAGGTCGCCGTCTGCGTCGGCCCGCTTGATGTCGGAGGTGAACTGGTCGACGAAGTTGACGTAACTGTGTCGTGCCGTCGGATTGAACCCGGCAAACGTGCGCAGCAGTTTGGTACCCGCTTGGGCGGTCCGGTTGGTCGCCAGCAGATCACTGGTGATGAACGTGCCGACGATCAGTGACTCCATCGCACTGTGCTCCGAGTCCCGCGCCGACTGGAACACGTTGTGCAGCAAAACCATTGCCTCTTCGATGATGACAGTGGCCAGGGCTTCCTTGGAGTCGAAGTGGTAGTAGAGCGCGCCTTTGGTCAGCTCGGCGCGTTCGATGATGTCAGCCAATCCGGCGGCGGGATAACCGATCTCGTTGATCAAATCGACGGCTGAGTCAATGATTTTGCGTCGGGTCACTTCGGATCGCGGCTGGCGCCCCATTCGTCGATTTACCTTCCGTCAGCGCGCGTTCAGTGGCTAGCCCCCCGGGATCATCCTAAGGGTGCCATAGCGTAGGCCGTTGGTGGTGTCGTTCATTCCGAGAGTATGTAAAGTAGCCGAACGGCGAAATCGATCCCTGGCTGTCGGATTGTTGCAGTTCGCTGACACTTAACTCAGGGAATTCAGGTTGGATTGGGACGCAGAAGTTGACGTGCTGTGCGTCGGCGCCGGTATCGGTGGCCTGGCCACAGCCATTGCCGCGGTCGACGCCGCCGCAGATGTGGTGGTTGCCGGAGCGCTGCATGCCGACGATGGGCACTGGGTGCGCGGCGACCAAGTGCGCTGCGCCACTTTGGGCGCCGTCCTTGATGCCCGGATCGACGAGTTCGGGGTGCCACGGGGACCCGCCGACGACGCGCCCGAGCCGGCATCCGAGAAGGCCGGCGAGCTGGGCGAACCTGGATCGGGCGAGCCGCAAATGGATGAGCATCTCGATGCCACCGCCGTCTATTTCGCGGCGGTGACCGCCGAAGTAGACGCCGACGGAAACGCGGAACCATCGCGCGGTTGGTCGGTGCCGACTCGCACCGTGCGCGAGCTGACGGAGTCCGAAACGCACACCCGGGGCATCGAGACGTTCTTCGGTGCCGGACTCCTCGACTGGGCCCGGGTGTGTTTAGGCTCCGCCACCGGTGCGCTCTACAGCACGGTTCGGGGCTGGACTGCCGACACGGTGCGCGACTCGTCGGACAAGACGCTGCGCATCTCTTCGCTCGGCGCCATCGACTGGCACGCCGGCGGCCTCGGCGAACTGTTCGACTGGCTGGCGGCGGCCGCCGCCGAACGTGACATCGCGGTCAGCCCGGCCAGCACACTTCGTTCGCTCCTTTTCGAGGACCGGCGAATCATCGGTGCGGAACTGGACACGCCCGATGGGCTGTACTTCGTTCGCGCCCGCCACGGAGTGGTGATTTCGCCCGATTTTGGTGATGTGGGCGCACCGGCTGGGGACGGCGGCCCGCCCGCCGGGACGCTCGAGGTCTGCATCGTGGGCAGCCCCGCCAGTAGGTTCGCCCGAGTGGAACTTGTTGCACGGTAGCGCTGTGCGGCGTCACATCTCGCTGGTGAACCGGACCGGAACGCGGCCTTTGCGATAGAGCGTTGCCATCTGATCGCTCGGTAGCGGCCGCGACAGCAGGAACCCCTGCGCCCGGTGGCAGCCATGGCGCAGCAATGTCGTTGCGGCGGCCTTGGTTTCGACACCCTCGGCGACGATCTGCAGGCCGAATGAATCGGCCAGCGCGATGATCGCCCGGACGATCGCCAGATCGCCGGGGTTGGAGCCGAGGTCGGTCACGAAGCTGCGATCGATCTTGAGGATGTCGACCGGCAGCGACTTGAGGTGGGACAGCACGCTGTATCCGGTGCCGAAGTCGTCGATTGCCAACCGCACCCCGGTTTTCCGGAGGTCGGCCAGGGTTGCGCGGGACGATTCGCTGTCCTGGACGACGACGTTCTCGGTGATCTCCAAGCACACCGAACCGCGGTCGAGACCGAATTCGTCGAGGATGTCGGCCACGGACTCGGCGAAGCCATCGGTGACCAGTTGCACGGGGGAGACGTTGACGCGCAATTCGAAATCGTCGCGATCATCGGAGTCGCCGGTGGCGGCCTTGTGCGCCTGGAAGTCCGCACGCCATCGCGCGAATTCGCGACAGGCGGTGCGTAGCACCCAGCGGCCCAATTCGCCTGCCAGATTGATCGATTCGGCGATACCGATGAAGGCGGCCGGGGGGAGCAGCCCGCGCGTGGGGTGGTCCCAGCGCACGAGCGCTTCGGTGGCGAGCAGCTTGCCGGTGCGCATGTCGATCTCGGGCAGGTAGTTGAGCAGCAGCGCACCGTTCTCGATGACGTCCTGCAGATGCAACTCGATGTCGTTGCGGTAGGCCGTTTCCAGGGACATCGCGTTGGTGAACACCGCGACGCGGTCCCCGCCGGCAGACTTCGCGCTCAGGACAGCCTGGTCGGCCCGGCGCAGCAGGTCGGAAGAACTGTCGGAGCCGGGAATGCCGGAGGCGACGCCGACACTCACTGCCCGCGTGAGCCGTTCGCCGTCGATCCACACCCGGCGCCGCAACGAGTCCTGGAGCTGATAGGCGAGAGCCTCGGCCTTGCTCGCGGATATCGGTTCAGCCGGGACGACGACGAATTCGTCACCGCCGAGGCGGGCGATCACCGTCTTGCTGTCGACCCCCTCGGTGAGGCGCTGGGCGAACACGCGGATGAACGAATCACCCGCGCTGTGCCCCAAGTAGTCGTTGATGGCCTTGAGCCGATCGAGGTCGAAGAAGAGGGCGGTCACCGGGCCGGGCTGTTCCGGCTGTAACCGGGCATCGAGGTGGGCGATGAGGGCGCGCCGGTTGTTCAGCCCGGTGAGGTCGTCGTGTTCGGCCAGGTATCGAAGCTGCTCCTCGGCGTGGACCCGAGACTGCGCCTGGGTCAACAGCGAAGCGATGGCCTGCAGCGCATTGATCTCTTCGGTGAGCCAGTCACGGTCGCCGTACTTGACGAAGCCCAGCGCGCCGGTGGTGCGCTCGCCTGCCACCAAAGGCGTTGCTGCCAGTGATATCTGGGGTACGTTGCGGCCCGCCGCGATACGGCGCTGGTAGTCGTTGGGCTTCGGGTCGGGGTGCACGATCAGCGGGGTCTTGCGATGTTCGGTTTCCGCGAAAACCGGGTCGGCGTCGGCGAAGTACACGACGCGCAGCGGATCGGGGTCCGGAATCTCCGGTCGCAGTGGCCATTCCGCCACGAGTATCGAGGCACCGATCTCATGATCGTTGTGGCGCAGAAAGCTGACGTCGACCCCGAAGTAGTCGACGAGAATCTCCAGGACGTCCGTGTACACCTTGGTGTAGTTGGTGGAGTCCGCCGCCATCAGCCGCGTCGCAACCTCTGTCACCACGCGATCCAGTGAAGGGGGAGACTCGTCGATGGACATGAGGCGATCAGCTTAACCCGCGCTGACCTCAAAGGCTGTGCTCCTGCGGCTCGACACCGAAGCCGGTGGCGCATCCGATATTCGGAGCGTGAGCACCATGGACTCGTCTTGCCCTTTGCTGGTCAATGCGTTGAATATGCCCCGTAGTGGGGATCGATGATAGAGATGCGGTTAGCGCCCAAATCTGCCGTCAACCGGCGACCAGCCTGGTTGATATCGCGTCGATCTCGTGCAGCGCCTTCGTAATCTGCTCCGGCTGAGAATGATTGACCATGGTCCTTCGATCCCACCACATCATCTTGGTGCGGTAGCGCCCGTCCGGGTACGGCGTGGCCGGAATGGGTGCCACCACGCCACCGCCGGATTTCCATAACTCCAGGACGTGCTGGGCTGCCGTGGCCATCACGAACCGCACGCCCATGACGCTGGTCGCGTGATAGGCGGTGCGGGCCAGGAGATTGGTGATGGCGTGCTGGCTCGCGCGGTTGTCGGACACTGCAATCGGTGTCGGAGTCGGAGTCGGACCACGCGATGTTTTCGGCAAAGCGAATGTCAACGTTCGATTCGTATTCGACATACTCCACCGACATCGTTGCCCCATTCGTTTCCCAGCAGTCACTGCAACATCAGTTGGCAGTCGGTTGCGGTAAACGCATCTCGCGCGGACTGTATTCCTTAATTCAGTATCGGGGTTGTTGAGGTCCTACACCCAGCTAGCCATGAAACGTTGTCTGTCGACCTTCGGGGTACCGAAGAATTGGCCAAACAAGTGTGCTGCCGCGATGGATCTTGGCAATCCCAGATATCTCTATATTTGCAGGTTAACCCCGACGGTGCGCGAAGAGGGCGAACTTTGAGCAGCCAAGTACGAGACGCCGGCCAAAAATCTGTGCATTGTGCCGCCCTGGCGGACGCGTTAGAAGTATTAGCGGTGCGGCTCGGGAAGTGGCCGAGCCCGAGAGGAGTAGGTGTGAAGGTCTTCGACAATCTGTCCGAGTTCGTCGCAGCAGCAGGTAGTCAGCTTGGGCCGACGGAGTGGATGGAAATCACCCAGGACCGGGTGAATCTGTTCGCCGAAGCCACCGACGACCATCAGTGGATTCACGTCGATCCTGAACGCGCCGCCGCGGGCCCGTTCGGCGGCACAATTGCTCATGGTTTGCTGACGCTTTCCCTGCTACCGCATTTCACGCACCAGCTGTATCGCGTTGACAACGTCGCATTGGCGATCAATTACGGCTATAACAAGGTCCGGTTCATCACACCGGTCAAGGTCGGAGCAAATGTGCGCGCGAATGCCGTCATTTCGAAAGTCGATGAGCTCGATGGTGCGGTTCAAGCGACCATGACGGTGACGGTCGAGATCGAAGGATCGGAAAAGCCGGCTGCGGTGGTCGAGTCGATCGTGCGAATCATCGGATGATTGCTGGATGGGCCGCTGATCTCGGGGCTGCCGGCTCCGGTCAGCGGCCCGAGGCTACGCGCTGGGCGGCCTTCACCAGTCCGCCGCCGATGATGAGACGCTGAATCTCGCTGGTGCCCTCGTACAGGCGGAGCAGACGGACGTCGCGGTAGATCCGTTCGACGGGCACGTCGCGCATGTAGCCGCTGCCGCCGTGCACCTGCACGGCAAGGTCGGCGACCTTGCCGACCATCTCGGTGCAGAACAGCTTGGCGGCGGACGGCGCGATGCGGCGGTCCGTGCCGCTGACCCACAGCTGCGCCGCGTCGCGGACGAGGGTCCGGCCGGCCATGACGCCGGTCTGCATATCGGCCAGCATGGCCTGCACCAGCTGGAATTCGCCGATCGCGGTGCCGCCCTGGGTGGCGGTCGCGGCATACGCGACCGACTCGTCGAGGGCGCGTTGTGCCGCCCCCACCGCCACCGCGGCGATGTGCACCCGCCCTCGGGCCAGCGAGGTCAGCGCGGCACGGTAACCGATGTCCTCGTTGCCGCCGATGAGAGCATCGGGACCGACGCGGACGTCGTCGAACGTGATATCGGAGGTCCAGGCTCCTTCCTGGCCCATCTTCGCGTCTTTGGGCCCAACCACGACGCCGGGCGCGTCGGCGGGTACCAGGAAGACCGCGATGCCGGGTCCCTCGGCGTCGGCGGGCCGGGTTCGGGCGAACACGACGAAGAGGTTCGCGGTAGGAGCGTTGGTGATGAATCGCTTGTGGCCGCTGATGATCCAGCCGTCACCCTCGCGGACGGCCTTGGTGCGCAAACCTGCGGGGTTGGAGCCGGCACCCGACTCGGTCAGCGCGAAGGACGCGACGCAGTCGCCACTGGCGATCGGCTCCAGCCAGCGCTGCTTCTGCGTGTCGGTGCCGAACCCGACGAGCACCTGCCCGGCAATACCGTTGTTGGTGCCGAACATCGAGCGCACGGCCAGGGTGGTGTAACCCAGTTCCATTGCCATCTCGACGTCCTGGACGAGGTTCAGTCCCAGGCCGCCCCATTCCTGGGGGATCGCGTAGCCGAACAGCCCCATGTCCTTCGCCTGGTCGCGGATGTCGTCGGGCACGCGGTTGTCGTTCATGATCTCCAGCTCGCGCGGCACCACCGCGGTGCGGACGAACCGGCGGGTCGCGTCGAGGATGTCTCGGAAATCCTGCTCACTGACTGAGTGGGTGGCGGTGGGCGCACCGGTGGGTTCGGCCATGTCGGGGGTCTCCTTGCACAACACGAGCGTGAGTCTGGTTTGATGCCAGAAATATCATATTTTATGTATGAGGCCACCGCGGCCGTCAGGGCCGTGGCCGGCCCTGACGATCGAGAGGGAGTGGACGACCATGCCGCTGCTGGACGGACGTATCGCGGTGATCACCGGTGGTGCTCAGGGGATCGGTTACGCGATCGCGGAGCGATTCATCGCCGAAGGTGCCCGCGTGGTGATCGGCGATCTGAACCTCGACGCGACCGAAGCGGCCGTCGCCAAGCTCGGTGGCGCCGACGTGGCCAGGGCGGTGCGGTGCGACGTGACCTCTGCCGCCGACGTGCAGGCGCTGATCGATGCGGCCGTCGAGTTCGGCGGCTTGGGCACCATCGATGTCATGGTCAACAACGCCGGTATCACCCGCGACGCCACCATGCGCAAGATGACCGAGGAGCAGTTCGACCAGGTCATCGCCGTCCACCTGAAAGGCTGTTGGAACGGCACCCGGCTGGCCGCCGGCGTCATGCGGGAGGCGAAAAGCGGTGCCATCATCAATATTTCGTCCATCTCGGGCAAGGTCGGCCTGGTCGGCCAGACCAATTACTCAGCGGCCAAGGCCGGCATCGTCGGCCTGACGAAGGCGGCCGCCAAGGAAGTCGCCCACCTCGGCGTGCGGATCAATGCTGTGCAGCCGGGTTTGATCCGGTCCGCGATGACCGAGGCCATGCCGCAACGGATCTGGGACCAGAAGTTGGCAGAGATCCCCATGGGACGGGCTGCCGAACCCAGTGAAGTGGCGTCGGTGGTCACGTTCCTGGCATCGGACATGTCGTCGTACATGACGGGCTGCGTCCTGGAAATCACCGGGGGACGGCACATCTAGATGGCTGCGACCAGTCCCGTCATCTGCGCGCCGGTACGTACCCCCATCGGCCGCTACGGCGGCATGTTCAAGTCCCTGACCGCGGTCGAGCTCGGTGTCGCGGCGCTGCAGGGTTTGTTGCAGCGCACCGGGATTCCATTGGACGCGGTGCAGGACGTCATTCTCGGGCACTGCTACCCGTCCAGTGAAGCCCCGGCAATCGGCCGCGTGGTGGCGCTCGACGCCGGATTGCCCGTCACGGTGCCGGGCATGCAGGTCGATCGACGCTGCGGGTCGGGCCTGCAAGCCGTGATCCAGGCCTGCATGCAGGTGGCCAGTGGCGCAAACGATCTCGTGATCGCCGGTGGCGCGGAGTCGATGAGCAACGTTGCCTTTCACTCGACCGACATGCGGTGGGGCGGCTCGCGGGGCGGCATCACGGTGCATGACGGACTGGCGCGTGGGCGGACCACTGCCGGTGGCAAGAACTACCCGGTGCCCGGCGGCATGCTCGAAACCGCGGAGAACCTGCGCCGGCAGTACGCGATCTCTCGCGTGGAGCAGGATGCCCTGGCCGTGCGCTCCCATCAGAAAGCCGTTGCGGCACAGCGCAGTGGCGTGCTGGCCGACGAGATCGTCCCGGTGACGGTGCCGTCGCGGACGGGTGGCACCGTTGTCGATACCGACGAACATCCCCGGGCAGATACCACCGTCGAGGCGTTGGCGAAGCTCAAACCCGTTCTGGGCAAGAGTGATCCGGAGGCCACAGTGACGGCGGGCAACTCCAGCGGGCAGAACGACGCGGCCTCGATGTGCGTCGTGACCACCCCGGCGCGGGCGGCCGACCTCGGGCTGGCGCCACTGGTGCGACTGGTGTCGTGGGGCGTGGCCGGGGTACCGCCGAATGTGATGGGCCTCGGCCCGGTTCCGGCCACCGAGGTCGCGCTGGCCAAAGCCCGACTGGCTCTTGCTGATATCGATCTGATCGAGCTCAACGAGGCCTTCGCCGCACAGGCGCTGGCGTGCACCCGGGAATGGAAGTTCACCGACGGCGACTGGGAGCGCACGAATGTGCGAGGGTCGGGCATCTCGCTCGGCCACCCCGTCGGCGCGACCGGCGGCCGGATGCTCGCGACGCTGGCACACGAACTGCACCTGCGGGACGCTCGCTACGGACTGGAAACCATGTGCATCGGAGGCGGCCAGGGGTTGGCTGCCGTATTCGAACGGATCACACCATGACACGTCTGGCCCAGACCGCCGGTCTCAGCGAGGTACAACGCGAAATCATCGCCACGGTAAGGCAATTCGTCGACCGAGAGATCATTCCGGCGGCCCAGCAACTGGAGCACTCGGATTCCTACCCGCAGGCCATCGTCGATCAGATGAAAGACCTGGGTCTGTTCGGCCTGATGATCCCGCAGGAGTACGGCGGGCTCGGTGAGTCGCTGCTGACATATGCCTTGTGCGTCGAAGAACTCGCCCGGGGGTGGATGAGCATCTCGGGCGTCATCAACACCCACTTCATCGTCGCCTACATGCTCCGTCAGCATGGCACCGACGAGCAGAAGCAGCGTTACCTGCCCCGCATGGCAACCGGCGAGGTGCGCGGCGCCTTCTCGATGTCCGAGCCCGAGCTCGGCTCCGACGTCGCCGCGATCCGCACCAGGGGCGTGCGCGACGGTGACGGTGGCTACACCATCACCGGCCAGAAGATGTGGCTGACCAACGGCGGCAGTTCGACTCTGGTGGCGGCGCTGGTGAAAACCGATGAGGGAGCGGACAAACCGCACCGCAACCTGACAGCCTTCCTGGTCGAGAAGCCGACCGGTTTCGGTGAGGTCAAGCCGGGCCTGACCATCCCGGGCAAGATCGACAAACTGGGCTACAAGGGCATCGACACCACCGAGCTCGTCTTCGACGGGTACCGCGCAGGCGCCGAGGACGTGCTCGGCGGCAAGCCCGGCGAGGGCTTCTTCCAGATGATGGACGGTATCGAGGTCGGTCGGGTGAACGTATCCGCGCGGGCTTGCGGTGTCGGCATCCGCGCCTTCGAACTGGCGGTGCGCTACGCCCAGCAGCGGGAGACGTTCGGTAAGCCGATCGCCGACCACCAGGCCATCGCGTTCCAACTCGCCGAGATGGCCACCAAAGTCGAAGCAGCACATCTGATGATGGTCAACGCCGCCCGGCTCAAGGACTCGGGTGAGCGCAACGATGTCGCGGCCGGGATGGCGAAATACCTTGCCAGTGAGTTCTGTTCGGAAGTCACTCAGCAGAGTTTCCGGATCCACGGCGGCTACGGCTACTCCAAGGAGTACGAGATCGAACGCCTGATGCGGGACGCGCCGTTCCTGTTGATCGGTGAGGGCACCAGCGAAATCCAAAAGACAATCATCAGCAAGAGCCTGCTCCATGAATACCGCATCTGAACCCGAATTCGCCGCGCCAGCACAGCTTTCTCATGACGTGGCGCGGTACGTGCGCCGGCGCATCTTCAATGGCACATATCCGGCGGGGGAGTACCTGCGGCTGGACCAGCTGGCCACCGAACTGGGCGTCAGCGTCACCCCGGTCCGGGAGGCGTTGCTGAACCTGCGGGCCGAGGGACTGCTGGTGCAGCATCCGCGGCGCGGCTTCATGGTGCTGGAGGTGACCGCGCGCGACGTGTCGGACGTGGCCATGGTGCAGGCGTTCGTCGGTGGGGAATTGGCGGCCCGCGCCGCGGCGAACATCACCGCCGACCAGGTCGTCGAACTGACCCGGATCCAGAACGCGCTGGAACAGGCCTACCAGCACACCGATGTCGACCGCATGGTGCGGCTCAACCACGAGTTCCACCGGCTGATCAACGTCATCGCCGATTCGCCCAAGCTGACCCAATTCATGTCAGGCATAACGCGTTACGCACCAGAGGCGGTGTTCCCGACGCTCGAGGGCTGGCCGGATCTGTCGATCCGGGACCACCGCCGGGTCATTGCCGCGCTACAAGCAGGCGACGGCGATGCGGCCCGAACGGCGATGGCTGAACACTTCGAGGTCGGAGTCCTGCCGCTCACCGAGCACCTCTCGGAACGCGGTGTGATCCGCGAGGGCTAAGCCGACGAGCGCAGTTCGTCGGCTTCCTGCTCCAGGTGCGAGCGCCGCGACGTCTCACCCATGAACACGTAGACGAGCAGCGAGATCAGGGCGCAGCCCGCCACGTAGTAGAAGAACCACGACTCGCGCCCGATGTGCTTGAGCCACAGGGCGATGTATTCGGTGGAGCCGCCGAAGACTGCGACGGTGAGGGCGTATGGGAACCCCACGCCGAGCGCGCGGATTCGTGCCGGGAACAGCTCGGCCTTCACGACCGCGTTGATCGACGTGTAGCCGGACACGATGATCAGGCCGAGCATCATCAACCCAAAAGCGGGCAGCGCGGTGTGGGTGTGCGCCACGGTCGAGAGCAGCGGGACGCTGAACAGCGTTGCGCAGATGCCGAATCCGATGAGCAGGGGTCGCCGGCCGATGCGGTCCGACAGTGCGCCGAACACCGGCTGCAGCAGCACGAAGAGGACTAGGGCGATGAAGTTGATCCACGCCACCTCTTCCTTGGCCAGACCCGCGGTGTTGATCATGAACTTCTGCATGTACGTCGTGAACGTGTAGAACGCGATGGTGCCACCCAGGGTGAGGCCGACGACAGTCAGGCATTCGCGCGGGTAGGACAGCAGGACGCGCAGGCTGCCCTGCTGTGCGGAATCACCTTCGGCGGCAGCGTCTTCCGCTGCCAGCTTGAAGTTCTCTGATTCGTCCATGGTGCGCCGCAGCCACATCACGGTCACCGCGGCCACCGCGCCGATCGCGAAGGCGATGCGCCACCCCCAGGAATGCATCTGGGTGGGGGTGAGGAAGCGCTGCAGGATGATCTGGACGCCGAGCGCCAGCAGTTGGCCGCTGGTGAGCGTGACGTACTGGAACGAGGAGTAGAAGCCGCGCCGGTGCGGGGTGGCGACCTCGCTCAAATACGTTGCGGATGTGCCGTACTCGCCGCCCAGCGACAGCCCCTGCAAGAGGCGGGCGACGACGAGCAGGATCGGCGCAAGGGTACCGATCTGTGCGTATCCCGGCAGCACCGCGATTCCGAGGGAGCCGAGACCCATCAGGGTCACCGACAGGGTGAGAGCCGCGCGTCGGCCGAACCGGTCGGCGTAGCGACCGAAGACCCAACCGCCGAGCGGCCGTACCAGAAAACCGACGGCGAAGATTCCGGCGGTGTTGAGCAGCTGTGCCGTCTGATTCCCGGACGGAAAGAACACGCTGGCGAAGTAGACGCTGAACGCGGCGTACGTGTACCAGTCGTACCACTCGATCAGGTTGCCCAGCGAACCACGAATCACGTTGCCGGCCACGGATCGTGCCGGTTTCGCAGCCTGCGCCTCGGCCTGTTCTTCGGCCGCAGCCGGTTGCTCTGGTGCCATGATGGGCGCTCCCGTTCTCGACTTCGGTGCACCCATCATGCCTTGCGGACTTCGCGAAGTGCTCCAGATCAGCCCAGCGGGTCGAACCGGAAGACGGCGAGTCTGCCTGCCAGCGACTCGAATTCGTCGGGTGTGCCGTCCGTGACCATGCCGGAGCTCTTCGCGAACTTGACGCCGACGGGCACCTGCACGGGGAACTCACGCAGCACCGGCCGCGCTTGGTCGACCGTCAGCTCGGTGATCTTCACCGCCCGGGACTTACGCCCGCGTGTCAACGTACCGGTGCCGGCGGCACGGGCATTGAGGGCCCAGTGCGCGCCCGGATAGCCGGCCACGGCATACATCGCGCCGTGAACGACGAACGGTGTCATCGGGGTGCTGCGCGGCGTGCCGGTCTTGCGGCCGGGCACGGTCAGCACCATCGCGGGGCCGACCGGAATGCCGAGCTTCCCGACTGCCACAACGACCTTGTTCATCGGTTTGAGGTAGCGCGGCGGGCGTGGATTCGATGTGCGCGGCTCAGACATGGCTGGTCTCCTCTGTGCGTGAGAAGGCCTCGCGGTGGTGGCCCACCCACTCGGCGAACGTCTGCGCCGGGCGGCCGAGGATGCGGCCGACCTCGTCGCTCACCGGTGCTGGGCGGTCGACGGTCTCGGCCAGGAGCGCGGTGTAGGCGGTGCCGAACTCGGCGGGGAAGCCGATGGCGACGAACCGCTCACGGACCTGCTCGACCGGGATTTCGCGGTAGAACAGCTCGCGCGCCAGCACCTTGCCGACGACGGCCAGCAGCTCGGCATTGGTGAGGGACTGCGGTCCCGTCAACGGAATCTTGCGGCCGTTCAGCTCGTCGGTCAGCAGTGCGTGGGCGGCGACGGCCGCGATGTCCGACTCGACGATCGGGGCGCTGGAGGCCGAGGCGAATGGGCCGGCCACGACATCGCCGGCCTGCAGTTGCCCGGCCCACATGCCGATGAAGTTGGTGGCGAACAATGCCGGCCGCAGACTCACCCACGGCAGCCCGGAGTCGATGGCCAGCTGTTCGACCTCCTTGTTGCGGTCACCCCGCAGGCGCGACGGCTGGCGGGTGAAGTCTTCGTCGACGTTCATCGCGGACAGCGCCACCAGTTTGGCTCCGGTATCCCTGGCTGCCTCGACCGTCCACGCCAGGTCCGGCCCGAGGGCGCGGGAGTTGAGAAACACCGCGTCCGTACCGGCCAGGCCGTCGCGTACCGACGTGACGATCTCGACCCCGGGCGGGAAGTGCGGAGACGGGTTACGGGTGACGGCACGGACTTTCGCGCCCGCGGCGTGCAACTGTTCGACGAGTGGGCGACCGACGTTGCCGGTGGCCCCAGTGATGAGAATGGTCATGAACCAAGGACGGAAGTCCGTCCCAGAAAGTTACGATCCGCGGGATGAGGCAGTGCGGTAACTTTTCACCACCCTGGATCGTCTTTAACTGATGACAGAAACCACTGGATTTACTGCGGCTTGGCGCCACCACCACCCGTATCTGGTCAATCTCGCATACCAGATGCTCGGCGATGTCGGTGACGCCGAAGATGTTGCGCAGGAAGCGTTTCTGCGGCTGTCCCGCACGGCGCCCGGTGAGGTCGAAGATGTCCGTGCCTGGCTGACCACCGTGGCGGGCCGGTTGTGCCTTGACGTGGTGCGGTCGGCGCGGGCGCGACGGGAACAACCGACCGAGCAGGACCAGATGCCGCCACTGGTTTCCAGTGAGCCGGACCCCGCCGACCGGATCACGCTCGACGACGAGATCTCGGGCGCCTTGCTGCGGGTGCTGCGGCAGCTGAGTCCCGGCGAGCGCGTCGCGTTCATCCTGCACGACGTGTTCCAGGTGCCGTTCGATTCGATCGCAGAGACCGTCGGCCGGCCCGTCGGCACCTGTCGGCAACTGGCCCGGCGGGCGCGGGCCAAGGTGGCGAGTACGGACCTGCGCGCCGACGACGTGGAGGTGACCGAACATCAGCTCGTCACCGAAAAGTTCATCACCGCCTGCGCCGGCGGCGACGTGCAGTCATTGGCCGCGGTGCTGGACCCGACGGTCTGGGGCGTCGGTACGGTGCTGAGCGATCCGCCGATCCCGCCGATCGTCAACCACGGACGCCAGCGGGTCGCCGAGAACCTGATGCTGTACCTCGGCCCGGGCACGACCGTGGTAGCCGGTCCGCTCGGCCAACCCGTCCTGCTGGCGTTCGCCCGCCGGCAGCTTTTCGCGGTGGTGGTCCTGACGATTCGCGATGGACTCGTCGCCAAGATCGAAGCGACGGCCGATCCGTTGGCCCGGTTCGGGGCGTGATCTTTTTCCGCGAGCTGGAGTACCTCCGGCTCACGCGCCGTCGTCGTACGCTGGCGACATGATCGAAAAGCTGGCAGACATGCCCGACGGTGTGACCGGCATTCGCGTTTCGGGGCGACTGAGTGGTGACGACATCCGCGAGTTCGAGCCCGCCATGGACGACCTCGTCGTCGATGGCGAGATCCGGATCGTCGAGGTGATCGCACCCGACTACGAGGGCTACGGGCCGGGCGGACTGGCCGAGGACTTGAAGGTCGGGTTCGGTGCGCTGTTCAAACACCACTCGGCGTTCAAACGCATCGCGGTGGTGTCCGACAAAGCCTGGGTGGCGCACACCTTGCACGCCGTCGCCTGGATGATCCCGGGCGAGCTCCAGGTCTTCGGGAACGACGAACTCGACCGTGCCAAGGAGTGGGCTGCAGGCTGACGTTCCCCGGCGCGCAGGAGGTACCTCCGGCTCGCTGAACTCAGTCCTGGAGCGCCTGCTCCTTGGCCCAGCGATAGTCGGCCTTGCCTGCGGGGCTGCGCACGATGCTCGGCCGGAACACGATGGCCTTCGGCAGCTTGTAGCGCGCGATGGATTCCGCCGCGTGCTTGATGAGGTCGGTGGCAGCGACAACGGCGCCTTCGGCGAGAGCCACTACTGCGACCACCTCATTGCCCCAGCGTTCGCTGGGTCGGCCTGCGACGACCACGTCGACCACGGCCGGATGCGAGGCGATGGCGGACTCGACCTCTTCGGCGAAGATCTTCTCGCCGCCGGAGTTGATGGTCACGGAGTCGCGGCCCAGCAGCTCGACGGTGCCGCCCTCCAGCAGTCGGGCGCGGTCGCCGGGCACGGCGTACCGGACACCGTCGATCACCGGGAATGTCTTGGCCGTCTTGGCCGCATCGCCCTTGTAGCCGAGCGGTACGTGGCCTTCCTGGGCCAGCCAGCCGTTGCCCTCGTGCCCGGGGGCCAGCAGTGCGGTGAAGTCCTCCGAGACGATCCGGGTGGCGGTCCCGGCGGTGAAGGTACCGCTGGATACGTTGGCCTTGGTCGATACGTGCGACATCTGCGCGCCGGTCTCGGATGCACCGACAGCGTCGATCACCATGGCGTTCGGCAGTGCGGCGACCAGGCGGCCCTTCACGGCCGGGGTGAACAGTGCGCCGCCGTTGGCCACCACGACCAGCGAGGTCGGGTCGTGGCTGCCGTCGGCCATGGCCTCCTCGATGGCGGTGACCAGAGGCCGGGCCATGGCATCCCCGACGACCGTCGCAATCGCGATCTTCTCGCGGGCGATGGTCTGGACGATCTCCTTGGCGTTGAAACCTTCGACGTCTTCGGCGAAGACGATGGTCTGGCCGTTGTTGATGCCGGTCATCACCGCCCACTGGGCGGCACCGTGCATGAGCGGCGGCAGGATCATCATGCGCATCTCGGCGGCAGCTGAGGCCCGGTCGACGATCTCCTGGGCGGACTCGGCGGGCTCGCCTGTCATCGCGTTACGTCCGCCGAACGAGGCCATGAAGATGTCGTGTTGGCGCCACAGCACGCCTTTGGGCATGCCCGTGGTGCCGCCGGTGTACAGCACGTAGAGGTCGTCGGGAGACGGCGTCACGGGCGGCGGCGAGACCTCGGTGTTCACGATGGTCTCGTAGTCGACGGCGCCGGGCAGTAGCTCGTTGCCCGAGCTGTCGCCGATCTGGATCAGCACCTTGAGGTTGGGCAGGTCCGGCAGCACCTCGGCCAGGGTCGGCGCGAAAGCGGCGTGGTAGATCAGAGCCGAGGCGCCGGCGTCGTTCAGCAGGTACTGCAGCTCGGCCTTGACGTACCGGTAGTTGACGTTGAACGGCGCCACCCGGGCCCGGAACGCGCCGAGCAGCGACTCGACGAACTCGGGGCCGTTGTAGGCGTAGATGCCCACGAGGTCCTGGCCGACTTCGTGGCCGGCCAGCTGGTCGCGCTCGGTGTGCACGCCCAGGCCCTGGGCGTGCAGGTAGGCGGCGAGGCGGTTGGCCCGGGCGACAACCTCGGCGTAGGTGAAGCGGCGGTCGCCCTGGATGATGAGGGTACGGTCCGGGATGGCTGCAGCGACGGCGTCGGTGACGTCGGAAACCGTGAACAGCACGTTTCTCCTAAGGCTGGCGGGGCAAAAACTGGACAACTGTCCATACACTTATTTAGTACCACGGAGTGCGGGTCGCCTCTTGTGGTACCACCCCTGTGCCAATGCAACAGCCGTATGCGTCCACTGTGCGGACGGTCGGGTGCAGGGCGGTTGGCCGGCACCGGCGAGGATCGCCTGCCCCGTGGCTCAGCAGCAGCGGCCCTGGGGATTGACGTCGGCGGCGCGGTGCCGGGCCTTCCAGTAGTCGCGCTCGCTCACCGCCGGCTCACCGGCGTGGGCGCGACGGTGGTGTTCCAGGTACCGGGCGTAGTGGTTGTCGCCCATCAATGATGACCAGTACCAACGGATCTGACGTACGACCTCGGCAGCGCGTCCCATTGTTTCTGCACCTCCTTCTCGGCGTCGGTGGGGAAGAGGCCGCGCGGGGCGAACCGCCGTGACGGCACCGATTCGTCGTCGGTCAGTGGCCGGCCGCCGCCGCGGACGGCTTGCACGGCAACAATGACGCCCATCAGGACGACGATGACCACCAGTACCGCGAAGATGATGGACAGCGTGCCCTGGATGAACGTGTTCCGGATGACGGCGTCGATCTGGTCAGGATTCTTGGCGGAGCCGAACGTCGTCTTGCCGGCGGCCTTGGCCGCCAGATACTGCGAATGCTGTTGCCAGTAGCCGATCTTGGGGTCGCGGGAGAAAATCTTCTGCCACGACGCGGTGAGCGTCACGAGGGCGTCCCAGAACAGCGGCAGCCCCGGAATCCAGGCCCATTTCAGCAGGCCTTTCTTGATCACCACGACAGTGACGACGGTCAGCGCGATGGCGGCGAGCAATTGGTTGGCGATGCCGAACAACGGGAACAGGGTATTGATGCCACCGAGGGGATCGGTGACGCCCATGAGCAGGATGCTGCCCCAACCCGCGACGACGAGCAGGCTGCAGGCCCATGCGCCGATGCGCCAGCTGGGATCGCGCAGCTTGCGCAGCGGTCCACCGAGATTGCCCAGGGCATCGGACAACATGAAGCGGGCGACCCGGGTGCCGGCGTCCACGGTGGTGAGGATGAACAGCGCCTCGAACATGATCGCGAAGTGGTACCAGAAGGCCTTCATGCTGGAGCCGCCGAAGACTTGGTGCAGGACTTCGGACATACCCAGCGCCAGCGTGGGTGCGCCGCCGGTGCGCGAAATCACCGAGTGCTCACCGACTTCCGTCGCGGCCGACGTGATCTGGCCGGGGGTGATCGGGGCTCCCGACAGGCCCAGCCCGTTGGCATAGGCGGCCGCGGTCGAGGCACTGGTGCCCGTGGCCGTGGCCGGCGAGTTGATCACGAAGTACAGATGCTGGTTGAGGATCGCCGCCGTGATCAGCGCCATGATGGCGACGAACGACTCGGTCAGCATGCCGCCGTAGCCGATCAGCCGCGTCTGCCCTTCCTTTTCCAGGAGCTTCGGTGTGGTGCCCGACGAGATCAGGGAATGGAAGCCGGACAGCGCACCACACGCGATGGTGATGAACAGGAACGGAAACAGCGCACCGGCGAACACCGGACCGTCGCCCCGGGTGGCGAACTGGGACACCGCGGGAGCAGACATAGCGGGCTGCGCGACCAGGATGCCGACCGCGAGCAGCGAGATGGTGCCGACCTTCATGAACGTCGACAGGTAGTCGCGCGGCGCGAGCAGGAACCACACCGGCAGCACCGAGGCGGCCAGTCCGTAACCGATGATGCACCACGACAACGTCACCTTCGACAGCGTGAACCAGTCTGCGCCCCATGATGTTTCGGCGACCCAGCCGCCGGAGATCACCGTCAGCAGGAGCAGTGCGACACCGAACAGGGACACCTCGGACACCCGGCCGGGCCGCAGGAACCGCAGGTACAGACCCATGAAGATGGCGATCGGAATGGTCATCGCGATGGAGAACACACCCCACGGACTCTCGGCCAGTGCGTTGACCACGACGAGCGCCAGCACAGCCAGCAGGATCACCATGATCACCAGTACGGCGACGATGGCGGCGACGCCGCCGATGGGCCCGAGTTCGTCACGCGCCATCTGGCCGAGGGAGCGACCGCGGCGCCGTGTCGAGATGACCAGCACCAGGTAGTCCTGCACGCAGCCGGCGACGACCGCGCCGACGATGATCCAGATGGTCCCGGGCAGGTAACCCATCTGCATGGCCAGCACCGGCCCGACCAGCGGCCCGGCGCCGGCGATGGCGGCGAAGTGATGGCCGAAGAGCACCCGGCGGTCGGTCGGCATGTAGTCGATGTCGTTCTCGAGAAACTCTGCCGGGGTGGCGTGATCGTCGCGCGGTTTGACGATCTTCATCTCGATCAGCCGCGCGTAGAACCGGTAGCCGATGACGTAGGTGCAGATGGCGGCGATGACGAACCACACCGCGTTGACGGTCTCGCCGCGGGCGAAGGCGATGACGGCCCACGCCACGGCGGCGAGGACTGCGATGACGCCGAAGATCACCCGATGCCGGGCAGTGATGGGCGAGCGGTCGATGATCGCGACCGGGGGTAGGTCCGGGTCGGTACGCACATAGGTGA
Organism: Mycobacterium sp. FW102-FHT13B02; assembly: GCF_058790275.1. NCBI lineage: Bacteria > Bacillati > Actinomycetota > Actinomycetes > Mycobacteriales > Mycobacteriaceae > Mycobacterium > Mycobacterium sp. FW102-FHT13B02. Next base: position 20,032 of record NZ_JBYTCM010000003.1, on the reverse strand, counting down.
CATCCCCGACGGATTCGTCGGGGAGTGCGGTGGCTGGCGACATGCCCCACATCCTGTCATCCGGTGGCGCCGAATCGCGGGGTAACACTCAGCGTTCGTACAGGGACCTGACGGTGTTGATGGTGTCGGCCTCCTCCGGCCGCTTGTCGTCGCGGTAGCGCAGCACCCGAGCGAATCGCAGCGCCATCTTGCCGGGATAGCGGCTCGAGCCCTGGACGCCGTCAAACGCGATCTCGACCACCTGCTCGGGCCGCAGCCGCACCACATATGCGTCCATCGGGCCGGCGGCCAATTCGGTGAACCGTGCGGTCTGCCAGTCCAGCATCGCGTCGGTCATCCCTTTGAAGGTCTTGCCCAACATGACGTATCCGCCGGTATCCGGGTCGCGGGCGCCCAGATGGATGTTCGACAGCTTGCCTGTGCGCCGGCCAGAACCCCACTCGACGGCCAGCACCACCAGATCCAGGGTGTGCACCGGTTTGACCTTCAGCCAGCCGGCGCCGCGCCGGCCCGCCTCGTAGGGCGACGCGGGGTGCTTGGCCATCACGCCTTCGTGACCGGCGGCGAGAGTCTGCTCGAGGAACTGTTGGGCGACAACCGAATCGGAGGTGACGCAGCGGCGTACCCGGAGCGGCTCGGGAACGACCTCCTCGAGTGCGTTCCGGCGCTGGGCTGCCGACTGATCCAGCAGGTCGGTGCCGTCGCGGTGCAAGATGTCGAAGAAGAACACCGAAAGCGGTTGCGCCCCGTCGTCGGAGCGTTTGCCGATCCGGGAGGAGGTGACCTGGAACCGGTGCGGACGACCGTCGGCCCGTAGGGCGAGGGCTTCGGCATCCGCGATCAGGTCGGCGACGGGCAGGGCCAGCACCGCGTTCACCACGTCGGGCACCCGGGCCGTGATGTCATCCAGGCTGCGGGTGAAGACCGATACCTCGGAACCGGCCCGGTGAATCTGCAGTCGAACCCCGTCGAGCTTCGTCTCGAATATTGCCGCGCCACCCAGCTTTTCGAGTGCGTCGCCCACACCGGTGGCTGTCTGCGCGAGCATCGGACTCACCGGCCTGCCGACGGTCAGGGTGAAGCGCTGCAGGCTGTCGGCGCCATCGGACAGCGCGGCGGCCGCCACTGTGGCCAGTTCGCCGTTGAGCATCGCGGCGCGCCGCACGTCGGCGGCCGGGAGGCCCGCAGCCTTGGCGACGGCGTCCGCCATCACCCCGGCCAGTGCGCCCTGCCGGAGCCCGCCGCTGAGCAGTCCGCGCAGGAACGTCTGTTCGGCCGCGGTGGCGGCCCCGAACAGGTCGTGGAGCAGTTCGGTGCGGGTGGCAGCCGAACCTCGGCCGGTGACGGCCTTGATGGCCGACAGCGCGGCGTCGACCTTGATGACACTCAGTGTCGGGCTGTCGGCCGGTGGCGGCAGCGAACGCAGCGTCGCCCAGCCGACCCCGATCTGCCGCTGTGGCAACTCACCGGACAGCCAGTCGACGACGATGGCGACAGTGGCCGGATCACCGGCCGCGGCGCCGAGCAGAGCCGCGATGCGGCTGATCTTCGCCGACCGGGCAGCCACCGCGCTGACGTCTGCTGAGGCCACGGCGACGTCGGTGAGAAGCACGAACCCAGCTTGGCACGGGGGACCGACAATCTTCAGCCGGCGCTGAGTAATCCATCCAAGACTGCGGCTTCGGCCCGGGGCACCGGCACGTCCGGGGTCTCCGCGTTGTCGATGGCGCTGAGCGCACTGCGGATCGCCGCGGTCGAAATGCCGTCCTTCGACTTGCGTGCCGCAGTCAGCCGGACCCGGAGGTCGGTGCGCCACTGCTGGGCCGGTTCGGTCATCCGGTCACCGTAGCGATGTGGATTCGCCTCGCCAAGCGAGTATTTCGGACTCAGGCGACGGTGAAGGACACCGAGTGCCAGCCGGTCGCCCCATCGGGAACGGCGCCGGCGACGTCGGCCGTCTGAACCGCGCCGGTGCCGTCAGTGGCCCGGACGGTGATGGTGTGGCGCCCGGGTTCGGTGGCCTGCCAGGTGTAGCTCCACAACCGCCAGGTGTCGTTCGAATACGCGGCGCCCAGCGTCGCGGGCCGCCACGGGCCGTCGTCGATCCGGACTTCCACCGCTTTGACCCCTCGGTGCTGTGCCCAGGCGACGCCACCGAAAGTCGCAGTCCCCGTCGGCACGCCGGCTCCGGCGCGGGGCACGTCGATGCGTGATTCGGTCTTGATCGGGCCGTGAGCCGACCAACCCAACTTCGTCCAATAGGCCTGGGCCCGATCGAATCTGGTGAGTTCGAGGTCGACGAGCCATTTGGTCGCGGACACGTAGCCGTACAAACCGGGCACCACCAGCCGCGCCGGGTAGCCATGCTCGGTGGGCAGCGGATCGCCGTTCATGGCGACAGCAAGCAAGGCATCACGGTTGTCGGTCAGTGCCTCCACGGGCGTGCCCGCGGTGAAGCCGTCCACGGACGTGGACAACACCATGTCGGCATCAGCGTGCACGCCGGCCCGTGCCAGCAGGTCGCGCACGCGATAGCCGGTCCAGGTGGCGTTCGATATCAGGTTGCCGCCGACGGGGTTTGACACGCAGGTCAGCGTGACCACCTTGTCGACCGCCTCGAACTGGGCCAGCTCATCGAACCGGAAGGTCACCTCGCGGTCGACCATGCCGTGGATCCGCAGCCGCCAATCCTGCCGCTGCACCTGGGGGACGGAGAGCGCCGTGTCGATCCGGTAGAAGTCGGCCGCCGGAGTGATGAACGGCGGCAGGTCCACTCCAGCGGGTTGCACATCCGGCGGTATCGGCGGGCCGGGAACCTTGGGGGCCGGCGGGGTATAGGCGCTGCGGTCGCCCGAGACCGACGCCGCCGCGCGGCCCAGCACCACCCCGATGACGCCGGCCACCGTGCCGGCGGCCAGGAAGCCCAGCGTCGCCAGCGATCGGCGCCGGCCGGGATCGGCCGCGGCATCGGTGTCCGGGCTGGTGACCGGCGTCGAGGGATCGAGACGCTCAGAGACCAGCAGCCGCAGTACTGCGACGCCCGCCGCCGCGCCGACGAGCGACGGGACGATGTCGATGGGTCGAGCGCCGGTGCGGGACAGCACCGCGACGCTGCCCAGCACCCCGGCCAGCCCGAGGGCGACGCTGCCGATCTTCCGATCCTCGAATTGTGCTGTCGCCATGGCGATCACCGCGATGGCCACGAGTACCGCGACGGTCAGGAACAGCTTGTCGTTGGTGGCGAAGGTCTGGATGGCCCACTCTTTGACCGGTCCCGGGGTGAGGTCGATGATCACCGACCCGACCGCGGTGCGGGAATCGGCGTGCGGCCCGAACGGAACCGCCAGGAGCGCAGCCACGCCGAGCGCGACGGCTGCGGCCGCCAGGCCGGCGAGCGATCGGTTCAGGTCCAGTCGAAGTGCCACACCGCCACAGTACGGGCGCATCAGTGGGCAAGCCCGAATGAAAACGGATCGTAAGAATTACCTGCCCGATTGACCGATTCCGGGCCAGAATCACTGCATCATGCAGCCGACCCTGACCGACCGTGACCGAGACATCGTCCAGAACTGGATCCGCGCCGAGGGATTGGGTGAGCACCTCACCGACGTCGAGCCGCTGACCGGCGGTACCCAGAACATCGTGGTGCGGTTGCACATCGACGGCCGGCCGGTGGTACTGCGCCGACCGCCGCTTCATCCACGGCCGACCAGCGACAAGACCATGCAGCGCGAGATCGCCGTGCTGCGGACCCTGGCCGGAACCTCGGTGCCACATCCCGCGTTCATCGCCGGCTGCGAGGACCCGTCGGTACTCGGCGTCGTTTTCTACCTGATGGCTGAGGTCGACGGCTTCAATCCAGGCGAGGAGTTGTCGCCCGCGTACGCCACCGAAGCCACACTGCGGCACGACGTGGGAGTGTCGTACGCGGCGAGCCTGGCGCAGCTGGGCAACGTGGCCTGGGAAGGCAGCCCACTGGCGGCCATCCGCAAGCCGGGATCATTTGTGGCGCGACAGGTTCCGCAGTTCGCCGGACTGCTGCAGAGCTATCGGCATGACAACTACGACCCTGAATCGCTGGACGGGGTAGCGGAACTGGCGACCTGGCTGACCGACAATCGGCCACCTGATGGCGAGCCTGGGATCATGCACGGCGACTGCCATCTGAACAACGTGATGCTGCGCCATGACCGGCCGGAACTGGCGGCATTCGTCGACTGGGAGATGTGCACCGTCGGCGACCCGCTGCTGGACCTGGGCTGGATGCTGGTGTGCTGGCCGACGGCGCCCAATGCCATCGTGGTCGGCGCCGCGCTGGCCGAGGCCGGTGGCCTCGCGGGACGGGACGAACTGCTGGATGCCTATCTGGCCGCAGGTGGTCGGCGCACCGAGCATCTGGATTGGTACATCGCGATGGCCTGCTTCAAATTGGGCATCGTCATCGAGGGCACCTGGTCCCGGTTCCTGGCAGGATTGGCCGACCGCGAGGCGGGGGAGAAGCTGCATGGCTCTGCCACCGAGCTGATCCACCTCGGTGTGCGGGTTGCCAAGGGCGACAATCCGTTCGTCTATCGGTAGGTATCCCAGCCCAGCTTGACGGCCAACGCCAGACCGGCCACCGCGATGGTCACGCGCAGCGGCGTCGCCGGTGTGTGCCGCACCACGACCGGCCCCAGCCGGGAGCCCACCAGGCACCCGATGCCCAGTGGCAGTACGGCAATCCAGTTCACCGGCGCGAGCGCGATGAATCCCACGGCGGCCACACCATTGGCCGCACCGAGGATGACGTTCTTCGCGGCGTTCGCGTGGGCCATCGACTCGCTGCCGCTGTGCAGCATCAGGGCGAGCAGCACCACGCCGGCGGCGGCGCCGAAATAACCGCCGTACAAACAGATCACGAAGATCGCGGCGGCGATCAGCAGTTCCCGTCCCCGGCCGGGTTCGGTGTCGGCGCCCGGCCGTTGGGGGATGGCGATGGTGACGGACGACAGCCCGAGCAGTAGCGGAACCACCACCTCGAAGCCCTCCGCCGGAAGGGCCAGCAGCAGTGCGGCTCCCGCCGCCCCGCCGAGCGCGGCGACCGGCAGGACGCGACGCAGCCAGGGACCCATGCCGTCGAGCTCGGGGAGCGAGCCCCACACCGACCCGATGGTGTTGAAGGTGAGCGCGACGGTGTTGGTGACGTTCGCCGCCACCGGCGGCAGCCCGACCATCAGCAGCGCTGGGTAGGTCGCGACGGAAGCCAGACCCGCGATGCTTCCGGTGAGGCCGCCTGCGATACCGGCGGCGAGCAGAAGTAGTGCGTGCTGCCAGCTCATCGCGGCACACCCTACAACCTCGCGATTTGTGCACGAGAATCCGCGCTGAGCGCGGAAAATCGTGCACGAATCGCGAAATTAACTGTCGTCCGATAGAAACATCTGCATGCCCTCCGCTGATTTTGGCGTAGACGCCGTCCTCGCCGCGATCCACGCGGCGGACGGCGAGGGCGCGCTGCGGTCGGGCATCGAGCAGGGCCTGCGGGCGGTGCGGGCCGCGGCGCGCGCGTCCACGCCGGCTGTTGATGTCGCCGCCTCGTGGTCGCACATTCTGCGATCCGGTGTGGCAGCGGCCGTGCGGCTGACGTCCACGAACTTGCCGTGGTCGTGGTTCGTCTCCGGCAGCGTCGCGCGGGGTGAGGCGGTGGCCGGATCCGATGTCGAGACGCTGATCGTGTTGACGGGCGGCACTGAGCTCGACGAGGCACTGGAAGCGGCGGCCGTGGTGCATGCCGTGCTGGAACGGTGCGGGGTGCGCGCCGACGCCAATGGGGTACTGGCCAGCCGGCCCAGGTTCTGCCGATCGGCGAATGCCTGGTCCGACGGCATCACGCACTGGACATCCGATCCGCGGGCGGACCGTGGCGTGGTGATGACCGGTGTGTTGGCCGACTCCCGCGCCGTCCATCTGGCCGACTCGACCTTGGCCGAGGATTTACTGCGCGCCCAGGTGGTGCGCGCCGCCGGCGATCACTATCCGGCCCGCCAGTATCTGCTGCAGGACGCCACAACGTTGCGCGCAACGTTTCCCTCCCGGTTGCGCATGCTGACCAACCAATCCGACACCGTCGACCTCAAACTGGCGGCGATCGATCCAATAGTGAAGATCGCGCGATGGGCGGCGCTGTCGGCCGGCGCCGCCGACCTGTCCACACTGAGCCGGCTCGACACCGCCGGTGCCGCGAATGTACTTGATGCCGACGATGTTTCGAGCTTGCGCGAGTGTTTCACCGCGCTGCTGAGATTTCGGTGGACGTCGCGCGCGGGCGCCGATCAGGTGGTCTTGTCGGAGTTGCCACCGCAAGAGCGAGCCATGCTGCGCAGCGTGGCCCGCGAGGTGGCCGGCATCAGCCGCAAACTGACGTTCCTCGCCTCGACATCGGCGTTCCGCTGATGGCAGAGGCCACCGCGGCCGTGATCGCCGCACACCACGCGGTGCAGCAGACGCTCGCCGCTCAGCGCATCGAAGGCTGGGACCCCGCGCCCACCCACATCGTCGAGCTCGGTGCCCTGGCTTCCGGAGCATTGGCGTTCGGTGACTATCTCGCGCGGTGTCGCGAGCGGTACCCGGCGGCGCCGGCGCGTCGCCGATTCCTCCGGCGCCGAGCGCCGTACCTGATCCCCGGAACATCGGTGCTGCGCAACAACTTCGGGATCCAGCACGGACCTGATCTGGCGGCCGCGGAATATGAGGTGACGGCGGGCCGCATGGTGCTGTGGCACGTTCGGCAGTGCACGCCAGAGACGAGCCTCGACGTTCGCGCACTGCACGGGGAGCTCTTCGGTGACGTGTACCCGTGGGCAGGAAAGCTGCGTACCGTCGACCTTCGCCGCGGGGGCTCCGCCTTCACCTGGCAGGTGGACGTCGCCGGGGGAGTTGGCGAAATCGAGTTTGCCGCAACGGCATTGGCGGACGTCGGAGCTGGATACGACAACGCGAGGCTGGCGTGGGAACTGTCCCGGCTGTACGCCCGGTATAACCAGATTCACCCGTTCCGGGAAGGCAACGGGCGCACCGGGATGCTGCTGCTGCACGCGCTCGCCGGCCGGTGCGGGCGGCAACTGGACTTCACCCACGTCACCCGTGCCGCCTGGTATTCGGCTTCCCGGGACAGCATGCCGCTGCATCGCGATGGACACCCCGGCCACCGGCCGTTCCTGTGGCTGCTGAACCGTGCGGTGAAATCGCCTTGACCCGAGACGGGATCGCGGACTAACCTCGGCGACCATGCTTCACATGCTCGTAGTAGCCAGTACCCACAGCGGGGTCTGATCCTGACCGACCCCTCGCTGTGGGTCGGACGCTACTACCTGTCGGTCACTCCTTTCGAGCAGAAAAGACCGACGCATGTTCACCTCCACCGCCATCTCCACCACGTCGCGTTTTGCGGATCTGTTTGACCGCCCCGTGCCTCGTGGCCTGCGTGAACACGCAGAAGCGATGTGCCACGACACCTTCATCGACCACTACGGACAACAGCGTGGGCCGATCCGCCTGGGCAGCTGGGGCGCCGCGGGAGACGACGACCGCCGCCGTGGGGTCACCGCCGTCCGGCGGTATCGGGCCAGCATCGCCGTCGGCGACCGCATCGCGACCTCCACGGCAGCGGCGACAGGCCCCGTCGCCGCCCTCACCGCCATGCTGCACGAGCGTGGCGTGGCCGTCGAGATGATCAAGTTCCACCAGCTGCCGGCCGTCGGGGGTGGCATCGCGACGTTCATCTACGGCACCGACGGCGTCCGCTCCGAGTGGGCCATGGGCTGGGCACGAGACTCGGTCCAGTCGGCGCTGCGGGCGATGATCGCCTGCGCCAACCGGTTGCACGCGTAAACGCTGAGAGGCCAGCTGCCGCACAGGTTTGCGAACAAACCGTGCGGCAGCTGGCCTCTCGACGTCCTAGGTGAGTGGCCGCAAGACGATCGGCATGCCGTCCACGGGTACCGGCATGCCGCCGTAGTCGTACCAGGGCTGGTAACCGGGGTGCGGCAACTCCAGCCGGTAGCGGCGCAGCAGCCGGTGCATCACGGTCTTGATCTCGAGCTGACCAAACACCATGCCGATGCACTTGTGTGCACCACCGCCGAACGGTGCGAACGCATACCGGTGCCTCTTGTGCTCGTTGCGCGGTTCGGCGAAACGGTCCGGGTCGAACTTCTCCGGGTCTGTCCACAACTCGGGGAGTCGGTGGTTGACCGACGGCCAGGTGACGACGTCGGTGCCCGCCGGAATGAAGTAGCCCAACAGTTCGGTGTCCCGCACGGCGCGGCGGAAGTTGAACGGCAGCGGCGTCATCATCCGCAGCGCTTCGTTGATCACCAGATCGTAGGTCTCGAGCTTCTCCAGCGCTTCGATGTCCAGCGGGCCATCGCCGATGCGGGCCGAATCGGCACGCAGCTTGTCCTGCCACTCGGGGTTGGCGGCCAGGTGGTACGCCATGGTGGTCATGGTCGACGTCGAGGTGTCGTGCGCGGCCATCATGAGGAAGATCATGTGGCTGACGATCTGGTCGTCGGTGAAGCTCCCGCCGTCCTCGTCCTGGGCGTGACACAGCACGCTGAACATATCGGTGCTCTCGCTGCGGCGCTTCTCGGCGATGGAACGGGAGAAGTAGTCGACCAGCGTCTTGCGGGCCTGAATGCCGCGCCACCAGGTCAGTGGTGGTACCGAGGTCCGGACGATGGCGTTGCCGGCCCGGGTGGTGGTGGTGAAGGCCTGGTTGATGGTGGTGACCAGCTTGTGGTCGGTACCCGCCGGGATGCCCATGAAGACCTCCGCGGCGATGTCCAGGGTCAGCTCCTTGACCGAGGGGTGGAACAGGAACCGGGCGTCGTTGGCCACCCAATCCTTGGCCAGCACCGAGCTGGCCACCGAGTCGATGTGCGAGACGTAGCCGGACAGCTTGGTACGAGTGAACGCCTCTTGCATGATGCGGCGGTGGAACATGTGCTCGTCGAAATCGAGCAGCATCAGGCCGCCCTCGAAGAACGGTCCGATGACCGGATCCCAGGCGCGCTGGGAGAAGTCCTTGTTGCGGTTGGAGAAGACGGCCTGGGTGGCGTCCGGCCCGACCGCCATCACGGCCGACAGCGCGGGTGAATCGGAGAAGTACAGCGGACCGTGTTTGCGGTACTGCTCGAGGATGTAGTCAGGGCCGCCCCGGAAGGTCTCGATCAGGTGGCCGATGACCGGTAGTCCCGAGTCGCCCATGATCGCCTTGAGGCCGCTGCCCGCAGGCGGCTCGGCGAACATGAATTCATTCCATTGCTTGGCCCGAAGTCGCTGTTCGACGATGCCCATTCCGGGCACCGTGACCGGCGTCGGCTTGAGCCGGCGCCAGGCCTGATCGAGCAGGTAGCGAGGGGTGCTGATGGTCGCCATGTACCACTCCTGAATGCGATGTTTGTGGTGAAAGTCACCACCAGATGTCATCTTGGCTGGCACACTTGACGCGTGTCAAGTTTTGATTTGGCGTGTCGGCGATGACATCGTGTGCGCCATGAGTGCTGAAGTCGAGACGGCCGACAAGGGCCGCAGTCGCGGCGACAAGCAACGCGACGCCATCATCGAGGCGGTGCGCGAACTGTTGCAGGAGCGGCCGTTCGCCGAACTGTCCGTCAGCACCATCAGTGCGCGGGCGGGTGTGGCGCGGTCAGGTTTCTACTTCTACTTCGACTCCAAGTACTCCGTGCTGGCCCGGATCGTGTCCGAGGCGATGGAGGAACTCGACGCGCTCACCCACAACTTCGCGCCGCGTGAGCCGGACGAGACGCCGGCGGCCTTCGCCAAGCGGATGGTGGGCAGCGCCGCCGCCGTCTATGCGATCAACGACCCGATCATGGCGGCGTGCACCGCCGCGCAGAACACGGATGCCGAAATTCGTGACTTGATGGCCGACTTCGAAGACGGCGTGATCGCCAAGATCGTCGGGCTCGTCGAGCAGGACGCCGGCCGGCGCCCGATTTCCGACGACCTGCCGACGCTGGTTCGCACCTTGGTGTCGACGACGGCCTACACGTTGTCGCGCGATAGCGCCTTCATCGGGCGCGGTGGGGACCCGCAACGCGCCGTCGACGTCGTGGAGCGACTGTGGCTCAGCGCGTTATGGGGCGGCGACCAACTCCCTGTTTAAAGGCGGGGCCTGTGTAGGGTCGGGCCATGACGCGGTGGAGCGGCTACGCAGGCAAGCGGTGTTTCGTGACGGGGGCAGCCAGCGGCATCGGCCGGGCGACCGCGCTCAAGCTGGCCCAGCAGGGCGCAGTCCTGTATCTCACCGACCGTGATGCCGCGGGCCTGGAACAGGCCGTCGCCGACGCTCGCGCGCTCGGTGGTGAGGTGGCCGAGTACCGCGCGCTGGACATCTCCGACTACGACGCGGTCGCGGCCTTTGCCGCGGACATCCAAAGCCGGCATGAGGCCATGGACGTGGTGCTCAACATCGCAGGAATCTCGGCGTGGGGCACCGTCAGCACCCTGACCCATCAGCACTGGCGCTCGATGGTCGACGTCAACCTGATGGGCCCCATCCACGTCATCGAGACCATGGTGCCGCCCATGGTGGCCGCCGGCCGCGGCGGACGCGTGGCCAATGTGTCGTCGGCCGCGGGCATCGTCGCGCTGCCGTGGCACGCCGCGTACAGCGCGAGCAAGTACGGCCTGCGCGGCGCCAGCGAGGTACTGCGCTTTGATCTGGCCCGGCATCGCATCGGGGTGTCGGTCGTGGTGCCCGGCGCGGTGAAGACCCCTCTGGTGCAGACGGTTCACATCGCCGGCGTGGACCGCGAGCATCCACAGGTGCAGCGGTGGGTGGCCCGGTTCGCCGGACACGCGGTGTCGCCGGAGCAGGCCGCGGACAAACTTCTCGCGGGCGTGGCCAAGAACAAGTTCATGATCTACACCTCGCCGGACATCCGGGCGCTGTACCTGTTCAAGCGGCTCGCATGGTGGCCCTACAGTGTGGCGATGCGCCAGGTGAACGTGTTGTTCACGCGGGCTTTGCGGCCGAAGCGGCGCTGAACCCGAAACTGCTGCGCTTCAGCGCTTTCCCCAGTCCCACGGTGGCGCGCTGATCATCGTCTGGCCGTCGATCTGGGTTTCGCCCCACTGCTTGACCAGCTCGACTTCGCTCGCGTCGCACGCGGCCAGCCGCTCGCGCAGCCGTGCCGAGTGCGTGACCACGACGAGCTGTGTCTTGCGCGCGGCCGCGGCGATCATGTCCGCCAGTGGGCCCACCAGGTCGGGATGCAGCGACGTCTCCGGTTCGTTGAGCACCATCAGCTGAGGCGGTTCCGGAGACAGCAGGGCCGCGCCCCAGAGTAGGAATCGCAGTGTGCCGTCGGACAATTCGGCCGAACGCAACGGACGGAGCATGCCACGCTGGTGCAGCTGCAATTCGAACAGCCCGCCGTCGGAACTCACCGATATCTCGGCGCCGTCGAACGCATCCGCGACCGCGCGCGCCAGATCGTCGAACCCGGCTTCGAGGATCGTCTGTACGGCGGCGGCCAGGTCGCTGCCGTCGTCGCTGAGCACCGGGGTCCGGGTGCCCACCTGGCGGCGGCGGGCCGGCGCGTCCCGGTCGGCCCGGAAGCCGTCGTAGAAGCGCCAGTCGCGCAACCGATCCCGGACCACGGCGAGCTCGGGCAGTGCCTCGGGATTGGCGTACTCGGCCAGCACGCTGCGGTAGCTCGGCAAGGCGCGGGTCAATTCGTCGAAGCCGCGGCCCGAGTCGGAGGCCACCTCGGCGTAGGTCCGGGTGCGACGCACCAGGGTGCTGCTGGGCCGGAGAGTCGGCCCGGCGAACACCGTCTCCCGCTTGATCTCGGGGTCCTGGCCGAACATCGAGTTGTGGCCCGGGTCCTGCGGCAGGCCGAGATCGATGAAATATCCGAAATCGGTTGCCGCAAAGCCGAGTTCGAGCGACACCGGCCGGGTCCGGGTGGTGCCCTCGGTGGCGCCGGTCCGGCGGGCGCCACTGGTGTTCTCCGGCCCGGCCCACAGCACCGACTGCAACCCGCCTTCGCGGGCCAGGGACCCGATGACCTCACCGCGCCCGCAGTCGGCCAGCAAGCCCAGCGCCCGGTACACCGAGGACTTGCCGGTGCCGTTGGCTCCGGTCACCACGGTCAGTTCCGACAGGGGCAGGACGATCTCGCGCAGCGACCGGTAGCCCCGGATGGCGATAGTGGTCAGCACTACTGTGGCATCTCCAGTTCCAGCCGTACCCCGAGCAGTCGCACCGGCCGGTCCAGTTCGAAGTCGTGCAGCAGATCGATCGCGGTCCTGGTGATGGCCTCCAGGTCGGTACCGGCCACCGGCAACTTGCGAATCTTGGTGCGGGTGAAGAACGTCTTGGTGCGCAGGGTCACGGCCACCCTGGTGACGATCCGGCCCTGCCCGACGATCTCAGCCAGGGTCCGCCGCGCCAGATCGACGACCGCTTCTTCCATCTCGGCGGTGTCGGTGAGATCTTCCGGGAACGTCACCACATGGCTGCGCGACCGCGGCACCCACGGTTCGGCCGTCACGTTGCTGTCGCCGCCGCCCTTGGCCAGCAACAGAATCCACAATCCGGTGGTCGGGCCGAAGGTCGAGGTGAGCAGTTCGGCATCGGTTCGGGCCAGCTCTGCGACGGTGGTGATATCCAGTTCCGCAAGCTTTTTCGTGGTCTTGGGGCCCACGCCCCAGAGCGCGTCGACCGGCCGGTCGCCCATGACTGTCATCCAGTTCTCGGCGGTGAGCGCGAAAACCCCGGCCGGTTTACCGAATCCGGTCGCGACCTTGGCCCGCTGCTTGTTGTCACTGATGCCGACGCTGCACGATAGCCCGGTCTCGGCGGCGATCACGGTCCGAATCTTCTCGGCCAGCTCGAACGGGTCGTCCACGGCGGCACCGACGTACGCCTCGTCCCAGCCCCATACCTCGACCGGATGCCCGAGGTCGCGGAGCAGGCCCATCACCTGCTCGGAGGCTTCGTCGTACGCGGCCGCGTCGGAGGGCAGGAAGACGGCCTCGGGGCATTTTCGGGCGGCGGTGCGCAGCGGCATCCCGGCGTGGACGCCGAATTCCCGTGCCTCGTAGGAGGCGCACGTGACCACCTTGCGGGGTTCGGTGGGGTCGCCGCTGCCACCGACGATGACCGGCTGCCCGACCAACTCGGGGTGACGGCGCAGTTCGACGGAAGCCAGAAACTGGTCGAGGTCGACGTGCAGGACCCAGGGCTCTCTGGTCATCTCAGACACCCGCTCACGTCAGGTCCCACAAAGCTTGTGCGCCACGCTTTCCCACGCATCACCCTGCGCCTGCAGGCTCTGGCCCAGATCGTCGTGCTGGTGGCTGACGTAGTCGGCGTCGAGAAGGGCCAGCAGGGCATCGGTCTGGGCGTCCAGATTCCCCGTGGTGCCCGCCGAGTGCAGCAGCATCCGGACGTGGGTGCGGTGGACGGCGGCAGCGGCCCCGAAGCGGCTCTGCGGATCGCGCCCCGCGTCGGACAGCAGGGCGCGGTGCTGCCAGGCGAACTGGAGCCGGTCGCGGCCGTAGGCGAGTAGCCGCTCCAGCGGCGGTGCGCCTGGACCCAGGGGAGGTGGGCCGAACATCATGGCGTTCTGCTCAACCTGCTCGTCCTCGTCGAGAAGCACGAGCATGAGGCCGGCGCGGCTGCCGAACCGGCGGAACAAGGTGCCCTTGCCCACACCGGCCTCGGCCGCGATGTCGTCCATGGTGACGGCGTCGGCGCCGTGCTCGGCGATGAGGCGGCGAGCCGCGTCGAGAAGCAGCAGCCGGTTGCGCGCCGCATCGCCGCGTTCGACCGGCGCCGCGGGCGTCATCGGCAGGCCCGCCATGGGCAGCTTTGTCGGCCGTAGCTGCGCCAGCCCGTCGCTCATGAAAAAAACTTTAGCTCAGACGGAATTAATCGGACCATGGTCCGGTTGACTCATGCGAGGATCGGTTCGTCGGAGCCGGCCACACACGAGCTAAGGGGAAAGAATATGGCAGAAACCAAGGTCCTGGTCCTGGTCGGCAGCCTGCGTGCGGCCTCGCTGAACCGCCAGCTGGCCGAGGTGGCGGTCGAATCGGCGCCTGAAGGCGTGACGGTACGCGTGGCGGACGGACTGGGCGAGCTGCCCTTCTACAACGAAGACCTGGACAACGAGTCGGTATCCGAAGCGGTCGTGGCGCTGCGCCGGATCGCCGATGACGCCGACGCCATCCTGGCCGTGACCCCCGAGTACAACGGCACCATCCCAGCTGTCCTGAAGAACGCGATCGACTGGCTGTCGCGCCCGTACGGCGCCGGTGCTGTCGTCGGCAAGCCGCTGGCGGTCATCGGTACCGCGCTCGGCCAGTACGGCGGTGTCTGGGCGCACGACGAGAGCCGCAAGTCGTTCGGCATCGCCGGAGCGGACGTCGTGGACGTCAAGCTGTCCCTGCCGGCGTCGGCGTTGGACGGCAAGCATCCGCGCGAGGCTGCCGAGGTGGTCGACGGCGTGCGTGGCGTCATCGCGAAGCTGGCCGCCGAGGTCGGCTGACCAGAGCTCGGATGACCATCAGGGCCGTCGCCATCGGCTAACGGATGGCGACGGCCCTGGGCTATGTGCCGGGTGGCGGGTGCGCACGCTCAAATACCCGTCGGCTCGCGTCCTTCGGGCACAAAAGGACTGGCAACGAACTACGGTTTGGGCGTGGCCGGGAAAACAGGCAGCTGACGTGGCCGGCGGCGCGGACCGGGGCGGAGCGAATGACGCGTTGACGCAAGCGGTGGCCGGAATCGGTACGCGGCTCGACGCTCGGCTCACCGACATCACGCGCTCGGTCTCAGAGCAGCTGGTGTCAGACATCGCCGAACTGCGCGGTGAAGAGCAACTTCAGCAGGTCCTGGACGATTCGGTCACGGCGAACATCGATGCGTTCTTTGCCGCGGTCCGGCACGGCATCTCGATCGACCTGTTGCATGCCCCCGCGGCCGCGCTCGAACACGCGCGCCGGCTGGCCCAGCGGGACATCTCGGCCAATGTGCTGATCCGGTCCTACCGGCTGGGCCATCAGGCGGTACTGAAAGAGGTGCTCGAGGAGATCAGGGCCGCGGACCTCGGTCCGGGACTGGGGCTGGACGTCTTCGACGTAATGTCGACAATCTCGTTCAACTACATCGACAGGATCTCCCAAGAAGTCGTCGAGGTGTACCAGCAGGCGCGGGAAAGCTGGCTGGAGAACCGAAACAGCGTGCGCATCACTGAGATTCGCGAGCTGCTCGCCGGTGGCGACGTTGACGTCGACGCCGCGACCCTGGCAATCCGATACCCACTGCAGCGCACTCATCTCGCGGTGGTGCTGTGGTGCGACGACTCCGCGGACCGGTTGGCCGAGATGGAGCGCCTGGTCCGGCAGTTCGCCGCATCGATCGGCGCTGCGGATTCTCCGCTGTTCATCTCGGTGGATCGTGCCACGGCATGGGCCTGGGTCGCGGTGCCCGTGGCGGTCGTGGACGAGGCGGTGACCTGGCTGGGCGGCCTGGTGCCGGCCGACGGCCCGTACGTGGCCGTCGGTACCCCGCAGTCCGGTGTCGCGGGGTTTCGGCTCTCGTACCGGCAGGCCGAAGACGCCCGCACCGTGGCGGTGGCGTCGGGCCCGCAGCGCCGGTTCACCGCGTTCGGCCACCGCGGGGTCGCGCTCGCGGCGCTGTTGGGTGCGAATGTCGATGCGCTGTCGGCGTGGGCGACCGAAGTGCTTGGCCCACTGGCCTGTTCGACCGACAGCGACCAGCGCCTGCGGGAAACGCTGCAGGCCTTCCTGAAGGCCGGTGGTAGCAACAAGGCCGCAGCCGAGGAGCTGCATCTGCACACCAACTCGGTGAAGTACCGGGTCCAGCGGGCGATCGAACGCCGGGGCCGGCCCATCGAGGACGACCGTCTGGACGTGGAGGTCGCGCTGCTGCTGTGCAGTCTGTTCGGTGACCAGCTGCTGGACCAGGCGGACGACGGCGGGTCGTGATGGCACCCGCGACGACAGCGTGTAACCCCGATGGCTATCTACTTCTCGAAGTGGACCCGGGGCGTGCCGGGCCGCACCGATGAGACGGGGCCAATGTGTCTGCACAGCGTGATCCTGTGCACCGACCCCCGCTGCGCGTGGTCTCGTCGGATTCCCGGTATCCCGACTGGGAGTCCGTCTACCAGGACAACGCGAAGTGGGTCTATCGCACGATCTACGCGAGGGTCGGTAACCAGGCGGACGCCGAGGACCTCACTGCCGAGGTGTTCCTCGCCGCGCTGCGGCCGCTGCGGTTGACGGCGAGTGCCGCAGAGGTGCGGTCGTACCTGCGGAGCACTGCACGCACGGTGCTTGCCGCGCATTGGCGCGAGACGATGGGGCGGGAGATCACCTGCATCGACCTCGATATCGAGGCGCCGCCGGAAGCCGAACAGTCCATCAGTACCGCCCCGGACCGTGTCGCCGCGGTGTTGGCGGCCCTGCCGGACAACTATCGACGCATACTGGAGCTGCGATTTCTCCAGACTCGGTCCATCAAAGAGTCCGCGGCAGAGCTCGGCGTCAGCGTCGCCAACGCAAAGGTGTTGCAGCACCGGGCATTACGGTTGGCTGCACAGATCAACGAGAAGGGCGAGCCATGAACGCGCGCGGGTTGCGTCGGTACCTCGACGATCTGCTGCGTGGGCGCAAACCGTCCGGGTTCAAGCCCGACGACTTCGACGCCGCGCAGATGCGCACGGCGATCGACCTGCAGGCGGCCCGGCCCGGTGCCGACGAGCCGCGTCCGGAATTCTTCGCCGACCTGCAGAGCAGGCTCGCCCGGCAGTTCGACGGCGACGAACCGGCGGCGCAGCCCGGGTGGCTGCGCGCCAATCGCCGTCAGGTCATCGTCGGGACCTCGGCGGCGGCCAGCGCCGCAGTCGCGGCCGTGGCCGTTGACCGGGCGCTGATGAGTGGCCGGAGCGAACCGGCGAAGCAGGACACCGCGAGCGGTGAACTCGTCCCGTCCGCGGGCAGCTGGCAGAAGGTGGCCGACAGTTCCGACGTGTCGGAGGGCGCGGTGCATCCGTTCGACCTGGGCTCGGTCGTGGGGTTCGTGCGCAGGGTGGACGGGAATGTGCAGGGCATCTCGGGTGTCTGCACGCACCAGGGCTGTCGGCTCTGGTTCGACGGACCCGACGACCGGCTGCGCTGCCCGTGCCACTCCACGTCGTTCGCCACCGACGGTCACGTCCTGACCCATCAGTTGCCGATTGCGCCAAAATCCTTGCCGAAGCTCGATATTCGTGAGGTGGGCGGCGTGATCGAGGTGTTCGCGCCGGTTCCTCCGAGTCGGCCGGTCTGAGGCGTGTAACCCGCCGCCGTATCTGTTGGTGAGGGTGCGCAGCGCACCCCGCCCGACGACTACGGAGGTTCCCGTCGTGTCGCGACGATCCCTGGTGGCACTCTCCTGCACCGCCCTGGTGCTGGCCGCATGCACTTCGACGGCGCCGCAGCAAAAAGCCGCCCCCACACCTGTTTTCAGCTCCGATGTCAGTGGGACGCCCGGGATGAGCGGCCCTGGTGCCGGCTCTGGACCCGCGATGGGCCCGATGGGTTCGATGACCATGGCGCCACCGGAATCCGGCCACCCCGCGCCCGCTCCGGCCGGTCCGAACGCGGTCAACATCGACAGCTTCGCCTTTGCCCCGGCGGAGCTGACCGTGCCGGCCGGGACGACGGTGACCTGGACCAACCACGACGAGGACCCGCACAACGTCGTCGCCGAAGGTGGGCAGTTCCGTTCTCCGACAATGGGTTCCGGAGCGACATTCAGCTATGTCTTTGCGATGCCCGGTACCTACGCCTACGTGTGCGGCGTCCACCCCTTCATGCACGGGACGGTGGTGGTCAAATGAGTGACTCACAAGGCGACCCGCAGCAGATGAACCGTCGCCAATTGCTCCGGCACACGGCGTGGTTCGGCGCCGCCGTCGGGCTGTCCGTGGTCGGTGGGGAAGTGTTGTCGCACGTCGCGGGCACCTCCTCGTCCGGCCCTGCGCCACAGCCCACTCTGCGCTTCGCCCAGGTCAGTGACAGCCACATCGGCTTCACCGGGGCTGCCAACACGGATGTGGCCGGCTCGTTCACCCATGCCATCGACACCGTCAACAACCTGGGCTACACGCCGGATTTCGTCATCCACACCGGCGATCTGACGCATCTGGCCACGCCAGAACAGTTCGATCAGGTCCGGCAGATGCTGACGGGGCTGCATACCCCGCACGTGTTCACCGTTCCGGGGGAACATGATTCGGCTGAC
Organism: Mycobacterium sp. FW102-FHT13B02; assembly: GCF_058790275.1. Lineage (NCBI taxonomy): Bacteria > Bacillati > Actinomycetota > Actinomycetes > Mycobacteriales > Mycobacteriaceae > Mycobacterium > Mycobacterium sp. FW102-FHT13B02. Next base: position 1,704 of record NZ_JBYTCM010000003.1, on the reverse strand, counting down.
GACGCCGGCGCCAAATACCGCCAGGCTTTCGGGGCCGGTACCCGCGGCGACGGTTGGTACAGCTTCGATATCGCCGGGGTGCACGTCATCGCGCTGGTGAACACGCTGAACCTCAAGAAGCTCGGCCATCTCGGTGTCGATCAACTCGAGTTCGTGGAGAAGGACGTCGCCTCGCTGTCGAGCGATACGCCGATCGTGGTGTTCAGCCACATCCCGCTGTTCGCTATGTACCCCGACTGGGGCTGGGGGACCGACGACTCCGCGCAGGCCCTGAGCTATTTGAAGCGGTTCGCGTCGGTGACCTGCCTCAACGGCCATGTGCACCAGGTGTTTTCCAAGACCGAAGGCAACGTCACCTTCCACAGTGGGACCACCACGGCGTATCCGCTGCCGCATCCCGGTGACGGTCCCGCGCCGAAACCGCTGACGCTGCCGGCCGGCAAACTGCACGACGCGCTCGGTATCCGTGAGGTCACCTACCAGACCGGCCAGCACAACCTCGCGCTCAAGGAACGGACCCTGCTGTGACTCTGGTCTACCGTCTGGTGATCGCGGCGGCCATGCTCGCGAGCGGCCTGCTGCACGCGTACCTCTACGTCCACGGGTATGGGCACATCCCGTCGGTCGGGACCGGCTTCCTGGTGCAGGCGTCGGTGTTCTGTGCTGTCGGGGTGCTGCTGGCGGTGGGTGCTCCAGTCTGGTTCGGCTGGGCGTCGGGCCTGCTGTCGGCGGGGGCGCTGGCGGCGTTCGCGCTGTCGCGGACGGTCGGGTTGTTCGGATTCGTGGAGACGGGCTGGGAGCCGGTACCGTATGCACTCCTCAGTGTGGTCGCCGAAGCGGTGGCCGTGCTGACGGCGGGGGTCTGGGCGGTACGGGCCGCGCGGGGGCGATAGTCGCATTTGTCACGTCCGTCACGTGTGTACCACAGCTGTGGGGTCCCGCACGCGGGAATCGGCGTAGCTGCGGACTTTCGCTGGGCACGGCCCGACGGCGCGTCGCCGCAACTTGTCGGTGGCTGGTGCTAAACCGGTAGTTGAAGCGCGACACGCCCCCGGGTGTGATGTGCGACACGCCGAGAGCGTGTCTCGGTATCGGCCTTACGACCTGGGAATTTCACGAATGTTGTTCAGAACATCTTGTATCTGTTCGGTTTGTCGCCCACTAGGTGTAGTGTTTGACGGACCGACAGGCCCCAACACATCGAGGGTCGGCCGGGGTCGGAAAGTCAGTCGGACGAGGATTCTCGGACGTTCTGACGGGGTGGCCCAGGGCGACCGGAGATGCGGGAATTTCAGGGATTGCCGGGCCGCTGATCCGGATGGGGATATATCAGCGGAAAGCGATACCCCGTCAGTTGCCAGCCATGTTCAGTTCAGCTTCCAGGCCTTCGAAGAGGAGTCGTACCGAGATGACCGTCACCGTGTACACCAAGCCGGCATGTGTGCAGTGCAACGCCACCTACAAGGCGCTGGACAAGGCGGGCATCGCTTACGAGAAGGTCGACATCAGCATCGACGACGAAGCTCGTGAGTACGTGCTGGCGCTCGGTTACCTGCAGGCCCCGGTCGTCGTGGCCGACGGCGAGCACTGGTCGGGGTTCCGCCCGGACCGGATCAAGGCGCTCAGCAATGAGGAAATATTGTCATCTGATGCAACATTGGTTGGGTAGCAATGTTGTCCGTTGTAGCAGGTCGGGCGCCGGGG